>CAZDQD010000098.1:0-56348 GCA_964507425.1 uncultured Vicinamibacteraceae bacterium | reverse complement strand
ATATCGGAAAAGCTGACACCGACGGATATCTCTACGTAGTCGATCGTCTCAAAGAACTAATTAAATATAAAGGGTTTCAAGTCGCACCTGCTGAACTTGAAGCAGTCATACAATCTCACCCTGCGGTCGCAGATTCAGCAGTAATCCCAAGCCCAGACGATGAAGCCGGTGAGGTGCCAAAGGCCTTCGTCCAGCTCCGTGCTGATGCAGATTACACGGCATCAGATGCCACAGCAGAAGACATCATGGCCCACGTCGCCGAACAGGTCGCACCATACAAGAAAGTGCGAAAAGTCGAATTTATTGATGAAATCCCGAAAGTTCCGTCAGGAAAGATTCTTCGCAGAAAACTCGTTGAACGTGAACGGGGTCCTCAATCGTGATAAGACTCGCGATACACACAATATCCCTGGTCTTTCTTGCGACCTCTGTATTTGCTCAAATGCAACTAGCAACAAGCGTCGACATTCCTGCCGAAAAAGTCGCTATCTCTGGACAGACCGCCTATGTAGCCGCAGGATCCACACTCACGGTATTCGATATCTCGGACATACGGGAACTTGTCAAACTCGGACATCTTGAAATGCCAGACCAAATCTACGCTATGTCGGTTGAATCGGACCGAGCCTACCTCGCGGTGGGACTGGAGGGCTTACACATAGTCCACATTAGCAACGACAGCTCACCTCAATCAGTCGGAATGTACCCAACACCCGGACAGGCTGTCGATGTCTCAACCATTGGAACTCATGCCATCATTAGTAACCTAATGACTGGACTAGAAATTGTTGACATCAGTAATACTCGCGAGCCGACGCTCATCGCCACGGCTGAAACCCCAGGTTATCAGCGGTCAGGCAGTACTTCAGGTGAGTTCGCCTTCGTTGTCGACCAACCGTCTGGTGTGCACGTATTCGACGTTCGCCTTCCATCGGCACCAAACGCTATTGCAACCCACATCGCCGAAGACGAACCGCCGCGCAGTGTAACCGTGAGGGACGACAGAGCCTATGTCGTATATCAGCAAACCGGTATCATCGAAATTGTCGACACCTCAGATCCCACTTCACTACAGAAACTGGGAGCCTATCAAGCAAATGGCCGTCCCCAAACAGTAAGCATCCACGACACATTTCTTGTCGTACCGCTAGGTCCTAACGGCGTCGAAATCGTTGCTCTAAATAACCTAGAAACGCCACAAGTAACGGCCACCTATAACACGCCAGGCAATGCGGTTGACGTCGCGACATCAGCTAATCACCTGTTTATCGCCGACACCGATAGCCTCCTGGTAGTAGAGCTACCCTAAAGTTTCCCGTTTCGCCGCCTGAACCAACCAATATTGGCTGGTTCAAACAGCTTGGCCGACAAAAGGAGGGGTCTTACTGAAGCCTAGGATCTGAGATATGTCATTGGTCAGCGAGCGGAAGAAACAGGGATATACGATCTTCAGAACCTACCGCCCGCGAAATATGTCCTTGGCCAGTGACATCTTCAGCAAGCAGAATATGGCCCGGATGCAAACGAATTGTGGTTCCATCACCTATCTCTATTTCACTCTCTCCAGATAGCGTAATCACGAATTGCTTTCGAGGCGCAGTATGCCAGTCAATAAAATAATCAGGTGATGTGCGCCGGAACTGGACATTCGTAACGGCAATGGGGTCTGCCATCTCAGTCGCACCACGGGGCTGATTCAGTGAGAGATCGTATTCCTCGGCATGCGTCTTTCCGTCGTCCCCAGTGTATATACGTGTCACAGTTATTGGGGTCCTCGTTTGAGCCACTGCAGACTGATCTTTTAGCCAAGTCATCCCACCAAGTAAAAAGAGCGTTGGAATCCAGCCGAGAATCAAAATTCGTTGCACCCATACTGTTGTCATGTTCTACCTCCTGCCAAGTCATGGCATTATTAGTCCCAGCCAGTTAAGAGCCAGAGGAACTCACTTATGATACGAGCTAGTAGTATCCCGTCATACATCCCGCTTCTCCTCATCACGACCGTTGGTTGTGGCATCGGCCCATCCACGCCAGATGATTCGTCGGTCCCCGCCTCTGCACCACCGCCAATTATGGAGGCTGAGCCGAACAATACAGGAGACCCTGAGGCAATACGACCCTTTGTAATAAACGTTCCGGATGCCGTTTTGGATGATCTCCAAAACCGTCTTGCACGAACACGCCTACCAGACCAACTACCTGGAACCGCCTGGGATTACGGGACGAATCGGGACTACCTTGAAGAATTGCTGGATTATTGGCAGCACGATTTCGATTGGCGGGCGCAGGAGCAAATGCTCAATGCCTTTGACCAGTTCAAAACCACCATCGATGGACTGGACGTTCACTTCATTCACCAGCGCTCCCCCCATGAAAATGCATTACCACTGATCATTACCCACGGTTGGCCGGGTTCCTTCATGGAGTTTCATAAGATCATCGGCCCACTGACTGATCCGACAGCGTACGGAGGGAGTGCCGACGACGCTTTTCACGTGGTCGCCGCATCCATCCCGGGCTACGGTTTCTCCGACAAACCTATCACCCGTGGCTACAACCCGGAACGCATGGCATCCATCATGGGTAAGCTCATGGAGCGACTTGGATACGATCGATACGGCACTCAAGGTGGCGACTGGGGAAGCATTATCAGCCGTTGGCAGGCTTCCCAACATCCAGACCGTGTAGTTGGAGTTCATATCAACATGGTTACGGCACCACCACCGGAGGGCGTTGATGATCCGTCAGCGGGTGTACCCGCTGAAGAAATGGCGAGGACACTTGCTCGGCAAGAGTTTTTTGCGGATGAACGGGGCTATAGCAATCTACAAGGCACCAAGCCTCAAACACTAGGCTTTGGTCTGAATGACTCACCTGCAGGACTTGCAGCCTGGATCGTTGAGAAGTTTATGACTTGGTGTGATTGTGGCGACAACGTAGAAAACGGATTTACAAAGGATGAACTACTAACAAATGTAACTCTCTACTGGGCAACAGGAACCATCACCTCATCAACCCGTATCTACTACGAGTCTCGCTACACTCCGTCGAGCCGACCAATCGGCTACATTGAAACACCAGTCGGTTGCGCAATCTTTCCACACGAAATTTTCATACCGCCTCGTGCTTGGGCCGAAGCAGCCTACAACGTGACACACTGGACCGAAATGCCCAGAGGTGGACACTTTGCCGCCCTGGAACAACCCGAACTACTTACCGAAGATATCCGATCATTTTTCAGAACAGTTCGGTAAGCCCTGACGATACTCTGGACTCTTCTTGCGAGGTAACCAAAAGGTCTACGGACCAGGAATTACACCGTCGGTCGACAGACCTATGCGATACAGACCAGTGCTGGAAGTCATGTACAGGGTACGCCCGTCGTCCCCCCAGCCAACATTAGCGGTTACCTCCGGTGTCACGATCGTGCCGAGATGAGTCCCATCAGGTGCAATAATCCATACGCCACCTGGACCCGTGGCGAATAGGTGACCCGCCCTGTCGACTTTCATGCCATCTGCGGCTCCAGGTTCATCCTGATCACTGATGTCGTAGAACACCCTTCCATTGGAAACTCCATTGTCGCTCAGGTCATACGCCATCCAGACGTGATTGGGCCCAGGGTCAGAATTAGCCACATACAACGTTGACTCATCCGGAGAAAGTGCAATCCCATTTGGGCGAGTCTGGTCTCGTACTAATAGCTCAAGGTCTCCATTTGGGCGCAAACGATATACACCATTGAACTCGAGTTCACGTAACGGCGATTCTTCCAAGCCGTCCAACCCGTATGGCGGGTCCGTAAAATACAATGAACCGTCCGAACCATAGGTCGCGTCATTTGGGCTATTTAGTCGTCGCCCCTCGTAACTATCAACCAAGGTCGTTCGGCTGCCATCTGTCTCGATACGGGTGATACGTCGGTTCCCGTGCTCGCAAATAATTAACCGTCCCTCAGCATCTAGTGTCAGTCCATTAGATGAAATGGAGCGTAATCCAGTTCGATCCCCTTCGAAAACGGGATCAATGAACGGTCTAACGCCACCAGTACTGTCCCATTGATAAATGCTGTTTCCCCGAACATCCGAAAACAACAACCTCGACTCACTCCGACGCCAAACTGGTCCCTCGATAAAAATAAATCCATCAGACAATTTTTCGATCTCGGCATCAGTCGGCACAAGTGCATCTAGCCGAGAATCCAGTCGCAAGATGGAACCCATACTTGTTTGGCTACCATCGCTGTCAGTCTCCAGCGCCACTTCTGATGACGATGTCGACGTGCTCGGGTCAGTATCAGCGCAACCAACAGTAAAAGCTCCCAGTAAGACAACCAAGTACCGTATCTGTGTCATATCATTCCTTCTACCGCAGCAAATAGTTTTTGTTAAAACACCGCAATCGGATTGACCGGCGATCCAGTGCCGTTCGGAATAGGTAGTGGCGCAATGGTTAATAAGAACTCCCACCGACCACGCTCAGCCGCGGCTTCACTTAAATCATCGAAATCAGCACGGTCTAGATGATGTATCCCTAGCATCGTTAAAGCAAAATCGTGCAACGCTAAACGGGGCAAGTCACCAGGTGGCTGTGGCACATAGCCCGGAGTCTCCCAACCAATAATCGCGACGTCCCGTTCTCGAAGCCACGGAATAACCGAGTTATCCAACCCGGCAGCTTCCGCACCGGTATCAAATGGACCGATCTCGTCTTGACGTGCCCACCTCCCCCAACGAAGCAAAAACGCATCGCCCGGCCCCACCTTAACACCTGCGTGAGTTTCCCACGCTTCTAAGTCCTCAACATAAATTCGCTGCCCTGGCTGGAGATATGGAACGCCTTTCAACCGAGGAATATCGTAGAGAACGCCGCGAGGCACAATACCGTGCTTCAAAGTCAAGATAGAGTTCCGGGCAGCTCCCTGGTCCATAGTGACCGTGTCTGCAATCGGGTATCCGTTCCACATCTTACCGTCGAAGAAACGGTGAGCGAATCCATCAATATGAGTAGTACCAGGACCATGGATACAGGGATAGCCGATTCGATCGCTTGCACCACCCTCGGACGCATTCACCATCTCCCAAGTTATGGGACACGGGTTATCAATGGTCTGCTCAGTGGTAGCCGTGGAGGCCAAGGAAACCGAAAACCCTTCAGTCACCAAGGCTGCCGCCGTCCGCCGTTTCTCAGCAGTAACGAGATTCAATAAGCCAAGCTCATCGTCAGCCCCCCAACGCCCCCAGTTCGACAATTCATCAAACCAGCGATCGTACTGTTCCTGACTCACTAGAGGCCGATCTTGTTCCGTCCCCACTGGCGAAACAAAACCCGCTATCAGAAACGCGACGACAACACTCCCCACACTGACGTATTTTCGAAGAATCTGCATTCTCTACCCTCCGCCCGTCTCCGTTACAGGTGAACCCCTCTGGTCCCGAATAGCCGGAATCAACTGCCGTTCGATAATCTCATCGAGATCTCGCCGGTGTTGCCGTCTGCCATCTCCAGGATTCGGCGACGACGTCACAGCTATTACACTCTCGAGTTCTGGAATGACGTAAATATATTGACCGCCATAACCCCAAGCATAATAGGTTGGGTATCCGTTGAGCAGACGCATCCACCACCCGTAGCCATACTGTCGACGGCTGTACCGTGAAACGGTTCGAGGAACCCATGATTCTCGAATCCATTCAGCCGATACTAACTTCGCACCTCCCGCAACACCACCACTCCGATACAACTCACCAATTGCCACCATCGCACGTGGCGTTAACAACATATCGTTACCACCGAAGTAGACCCCCTGCGGATCTCGGGGCCACGCTGGAAGCGATATCCCCAGCGGTTCTGCGAGGTGACGTCGTCCAAAATCAAGCGTCGTCATACCAGACACACGCGTAATAATTGCCGAGAGTAGATGCGTGCTGCCAGTGCTGTAGACCATCCGACCACCAGGCACATCCACCATCGGCCTCGACAGGATATGTCGAACCCAGTTAGAACTTTGTACCCATCGGCCATAATTTCGATTACTTGTCGTCTGTAGCCCGGAACGCATCGATAGTAAATCGCCAATTGTGATCGAGCGTTTTTGGGCAGAAGCCTCTTCCAAATCAACGGGAAAAAAATCGACAATCGATTGGTCAACACCCGTAAGAAGTTCTTGGTCGATCAATATCCCGACCAATATAGAAAGAACCGTTTTTGATGCTGACTTAAGATTGGCCGGCCGTTGGCGTGTCGCACCGTTGAAATAATGCTCTTCAACTAGTTCGCCATCAATCGAGACTAGAAGGCTTCGAAGTCTCGGTAGCGTCGATGCCTTTTCAAGGATGGACGCACTACGGTCCGCATCGAGAGCGCGTATCGCGGAACGTTGACCACCCGCGGCTAAAAACACCGGCCCGCATACGCAAACAAGAGCGACCGCCGTAGCAAAACTTCGTGTGCCCCACATCATCGTGTCTTATGAACGGCACCTCAAGTAGCACCAGTAGAAAAAATGATTAAGGCCCGCAAACAACAATGACAAAATACAGCCCATGAAACATTTCGCCACGCATCCAAACTCTACCGCTGCGAGCCGCAGAGGTCGCACCCTTTAAGCTGCCGATAACGCATTTCCGCCTGACGAACAACAACTTTCAGAGTTCGCGACCATTCCAAATAGCCAAGCTCAGTCAAATGCAAATCGTCGTCGACAAAAAGTTCACGTCGCGGACGACCGTCCGAACCCAATGTGCCCGAAGCAGTATCTGCATAATAGAGATTGGGGTTGCTCTCAATTTGCTGTTTGATTAACGCATTAGCCTCACTCGCCAAATCCCAGTTTCCCCACCGAGCGATACTCGGACCGATGGAAACAAAAATTATCTGTGTGTCCGGTAACTTTGCATGGATCGCGCCAACAAAATCGCCAAAATGTTCGGCAGTTACGCTTGGCGATTTCCCCTGTGATATATCGTTGGTCCCCGCATAGAAAACAATCGTCGAAGGCTGGTATGGAACTAACAATTGATCCGCAAAATACACACTATCGTCGATACGTGAACCCGCAAACCCACGATTCGCTGTCCGAAAATCAGAAAACCATTTCTCGGCATTCCAACGTTCCGCCGTTGAACTTCCAGCAAACAGTAGCACTTCTCTGTCGAGTGCTCTCCAAGACATTTCGTCAAGGTATTTGGGAACGGTTTCCTGATCGAGCCACCTTTCGGGCGAGGTCCGCCACTGCTCAGACTCCTGCGCGTGAACAAATGAACCAAGACCTAGCACAAATACGAACACGACCATGCCGAACCACATCGAATGTTTTAGCTGCATCATGTGGAGTCTAGTATATATAGGGCCTAAAATAGCGACGCCAACGGACTCGTTCAAAATGGATTACCACTACCACCTGGATAAATCACATTGCTTGCCGTCTCCATAACCATTTGGATTGCACTGCTGTTTTACATCATTGGTGAGTTCGGACGTGCTCGACAACCGATTAAAGCCTGGGCACGCCCAATCTGGCTTCTTGGCTGTGCCTGTTACGTAATGCATGTCGTTTCTGCATTCGGACTGCATCACAACTGGAGCCACACAGAAGCCCTTGCCTATACCGCGTCTCAGACGAACTCTATGTTCGCTGTCAAGACTGGAGCTGGTCTATGGATCAACTACATCTTTACTGCCCTCTGGATCATGGAAGGCACCTGGTCTCGGCGTTGGGATTTCACCCGCACGATTAATCAGTCTCGATGGACGTTTGTCGTCCGATGTTTCTTTCTCTTCATGATCATCAACGGAGCGATCGTCTTTGTAGACGGACCGCAACGATGGCTAGGTGTAGCCGGCGTGACGGCTCTTATCCTGATCTGGCGGCTGGACACTCGGACAACTAGGTGTAACTAACCGTGTGGTGACACGAGGCGACTATAAATACTTAAGGCACGAGCAGCCATGCCATCAGCACCGTACTCAGCACGAACAGCGGCCACACCCCGTTGGCCCATTTCAACTCGTCGACTGTCGTCCGTTCGTAAGCGTAACAACTCAGAAGCAAAACCATCGAGGTCATCCGGAGTCGTCAGAACACCGCCGCCGGTACGCTCGATCAGTTCCACGTATGTGCCACGCTTCGTGGACACGACCGGAACACCACACGCCATCGCTTCAACCAGGGACAATCCTTTCGGATCGTCGTAGGTAGCCGGCACTGCAAAAATATCAAGCCCCTGCAAAAACGCTAGTTTCTCTTCAAGCTCAAGGGGCCCACGATAATTAATCTCGGCTTCCAGGCCCCATTCCGAAACCTGTCTCATAATGCCGTCAAGATAGGGGCCATGTTCCGGACCAAGATAACCGGCAAGTTCTATTCGACATCCTTCAAGTTCGCCCTGACGACGAAGTCGACGATACGCCTCACACAACAAATGAACACCTTTTTCAGGTGCAATACGTCCTAGATAACCGATAGTAAACGGTCGGTCCGTTTCTGCAGCAGCAGGAAAAAAACTGTCGAGGTCGATACCAAGTGGCACCACATCTACTAGTGCTCCAGGGATGCCTAGATACCGGGACATATGACCAGCGTAGTAATCACTGACCGCGATAAACCGGTCAACCGATTTACCGTGTTCACGAATGAGTTCTAAGGCCCTGGACCGGTAGGGTTCTTCCAGATGATCGAGAAACACATTCTCTCCCTGCAACGTGCAACATATTGGACATCCAAGCGCCTGTTTCAGCGCTGGCGCCAACGCAATTAACATCGAATTCGAAATATCAATAACGTCTGGTGTGGCTTGAGTTTCCAGCCAGTGGACAAGTTTTTGAAATTCTTTTCGCTGGTGGCCATGCTGACCTTCCAAAACGGATACCGTTAGTTCACCAAGTTGTTCCGGCTGCGTCTGTACGCCCTTTTGTGACACCGCACGTAATAACCATGGAGCTTCCCATAGTCGATCAACCAACCATGGTGTGGCACGGAACAAAGCCGAATATTGTTCAAGATAGACGCTAATGCCACCAAAAAAAACACGTTGTTCACTAACACTCGGACCATCGGTTCTCGGAGGCGTATACAGGGGCACAAGCATAACTTCATGCTCCATCCGCATCAGTGCTTTCGCCAAGGCATTGTCACGTATGCAACTGCCACAGTACATTCCGCCGGCACCCGCCGTTATCGATACGATGCGCATTTGAATAAAAAAGAGGTCCGATTATAGCGTCGAGTTGAAAAAAGTCACTTTACTCGCCAGGTCCTATTGGCACCGCAACCAACTACTCAGCGGCAATACAGTAAAGATGCTGCTGCCCACGAAGATATATTTCGTCGTCGGCGATAGCGGCCGATGCATCGATCGGCTCGTCTAAAACATTATTTGCCACGACCCGCATTTCAGGACCTGTTTCAATCACCAAGGTCATCCCATCGCGACTCGTGATATAAAGTCGGCCGCCAGCAGCTACCGGCGATGCGTAAATATCGCTAATTCCTGGTAAACGATCAGGCCCGTATATTCGTCGTCCCGTCGCAGCCTCGTACGCCGACAATACGCCAGAGTTACTTTTCGTGAAGTACAAAATGCCGTCATAAAGCACCGGCGACGGGACGTACGGCGTATCTCTATCAAGCGACCAAATTATTGCATCAGTGTTCGAAATGTCCCCGCTCGCCTTCGACAAATCCACAGCGTAGAGTTGATTCCCCCTGTAGCCACTCATCAAGTAAACAACACCGTCTGACGCGACAGGAGTTGGAATGGCATTAAGCGTCACGCCATCACCCTGCCACACGACTTGTCCGGTCTCCAAATCGTAGCTCCGCACACGATCGGTTGCGCTCGTAACCACCTGGGCCCGTCCAGCATGCTCGACAACAAGTGGCGTCGACCATGACGTAATCTCCTCTCGAGCTGTCCGCCAATGCTCTACACCTGTTTTCTTGTCGAGCGCCGTAATAAACGACTCTTCCTGATGGTCCCACAACAAAATAATGGAATCGCCATACAGGGTCGGCGACGCCCCCTCACCAAACCCCATTCGTATTTTCATGTCACCGAAATCACGATCCCACAGCAGTCGACCCTCCATGTCGTAACAGTACAGACCACGGGAGCCAAAAAACGCACACACGACTTCTCCATCAGTTACAGCAGACGCCGACGCCCAACTTCCCGTCTGATGACGACCTTCATGCGGTTGCTCGGTTGCAGCCGTACGCTCCCACACAACGGACCCATCCCGCCGGTCGATCGCCATTACCACGAACCGTAGGGAGTCACTGGATCCGACCGCGCCCATTATTCGATTTCTAAGGCGCGAAAAAATCCCGGGGCCACCACGATCCCCCTCACCATCGGGGATGGCTGTTAGAACAAAAACGTGATCTCCCCAAACAACCGGCGACGCAGAACCATGACCTGGAATTGCAACCTTCCATCGCACCTGCTCCGTTTCGCTCCATTCGACCGGAGGATTGGCCGCCGGCGCTACACCAGTGGCAAGTGGTCCACGCCACTGCGGCCAACCAGCTTCAGACGTTGGCGGCACCAGCTCCTGGCCGAACAATTGAGTCGCAAGAACAAACACCGCAAGAAACCCCAAGCCAACACGTCGCATCATGTGCTCCTTAATCTATCGCAATCTCACCATCATAAAACCGAGCTACGCGCGGTGCGCTAAAATACCAGCACTATGTTGATAAACTTCCAGACCTCAATCACTGTAATCTTTGCCTCTCTATCAATTCTTGGCCTCGCTGCCGCGGCCGCCAGTGGACAAGGAAGCGTGCCTGCACCATCAGACGTCGCTGCCCCACCTGCCGACGCGGAAACAACGTCATCTGGCCTTGCATCAAAAGTAATCCAATCAGGCACGGTGACGCAACACCCCGGGCCAACGTCAACCGTAACGGTGCACTACACAGGATGGCTCACGAATGGTGAAATGTTCGACAGTTCTGTTACGCGTGGTCAACCGGCGTCTTTCCCGCTTGACCGTGTAATTCCTGGCTGGACAGAAGGAGTCCAATTGATGGTGCCCGGCGAAAAACGACGATTTTGGATTCCAGAAGACCTTGCCTACGGCGGCCGAGCAGGTTATCCCGCAGGAATGCTCGTCTTCGATGTGGAGCTGATCTCGATCCAATAGTGTGCTGTACCGGGGCCTCTCCCAGCTTGCACTGGTGGCCCCGGTCACCTCACTGCTGCCTTGTCAGCGTCAAACCTTCCCAGGTTAAGTCGTTAAACTGGTCAGTCGAAAACGGCACGACCACAGGTTCCACTACAGAATACTTGTCATCATCGCCGTCGTAGTCCCGCACAATCAAGTGGGCAGCTTGCTCAACGATTCCGTAATGCCCCTCACCTTCTTCTCCATCAGCATCCTCAAACTCAAACGTGCCATCTTCCTTGAAAGTAATCTTCGGAGAACCGCCTTCCGCTTCAAAATCTTGGTCCCCTCGCAGACGTCCGCCAGTCGAACCCAGGTATTCAAGTTCAACCTCGATCGGCGAATTTCGACTTAACTGCCGAATATTTGCTCCAGTCCGTATCGGTTGGTAACCGTCGATAACAAACGTAAAGGTGTATCGTCCCGAATCTAATCGCAGAAAAAACTCGCCGTCGTCATCTGTCGTTTCAACAATAGGCTCTCGGCCGCCATCCTCTCGTTCAATCGTAACCGCGACACCAGGCAGCGCATTTTCCCATTCATCCGTCACTTTTCCTGAAACCTGCGCAAATGCCTCTGTGGCAACAAAGATCGCCAAAAACACGACTACCACACCGACGAAAGTTGTGTTTGTCCGCATTTTCTTGTTCCTCCAAATCTCTCGCTGTCTAGTCGGTCAGCCTACACAGCGACGAGAAAACTCACAAGCTCTTATTGAACGGTGCAGGAATCGCTATGATTACCACTTGGTAATGATATTCATGGCCTTAAAATGCAATGCAGCCATAAGGAGGAACAGGTGCAAGTAAGAAAACTCGTAACTGCTGTAATAGTTGCCACTGGTATCGCAATGTCAATCGTCTCTGCCCAAGAAGTGTCGCAAGAAGACTATGACTCGGCCATCGATGAATTACGGTTCATCCTCACTGATACGGCCATGCATATCGACGCAAGCTACTTTGGAGACCTCGGAGAAGACTCCGACAAACTATACGACCAGTTCACCACACTTGACACTTTCTGGAAAGCACAAGACCAGGCAAAGGCGCTAGAAATTACTAAAGCCGCATTTGAGGCGATTTCCGGTATTTCTCGTGCCTCCGGCGCACAAGATGGCCCAGCTGCAACGGCTGCGCTGACTGAACTCAGAGCACGCTTTGATAACATTCGTGATCCGGAATGCCTAGCTAAACCCGTCGGAACCAGCTGCTAACGCCAGCTATTCGCAAAAGATTCGACCAACCCAAAGAAGAGACACGCAACGGACATTCAGGATACCGGCAAGGAAAACTGTTTTGTACAAAAAAGAGCCGGCCCAACTCATGGTGGGACCGGCTCTTTTGAAAACTAACGAATAAAACCTAGTCTAGTTTGAAGAAGGCCACAGCACACCCTGACTATTTTCACCCTCAGCACCAGCCGGCACCGGACCGTAGCCCTTGAAGACGAACTTCTGTATCCGGGAGCCCTCGTAGGTCTCGGTTGTGTAGATGTTGCCGTCCGAGTCGACCCCGATACTGTGCACGGCGAAGAACATGCCCGGCTGCCGTCCACCGTCACCAAAAGCCGTGAGCACTTCCATGGTCTCACGCTCAATGATGTAGACCTTCATATTCTGGCCATCGGCCAGGTAAATGAAACGCTGCTCTGGATCGTGCGAAAAGTCGATGTCCCAGGTCGATCCCTGTGACAACGTATGCGTCGCAACCAATACTTCTTCCACAAATGTGCCGTCCTTCTGGAACACCTGGATGCGGTCCTCGGCGCGGTCGGTGACATAAACGAGACCATCATGTGAGATATCTACGGAATGGACGGGGCCTCGGAACTGCTTTGCCGGTTCGTTGCCTTCACGATACGGACCACCAAAATCATAATCATCGTCTGGCACGTTCCCGTAAGCACCCCAGTGGCGCTTCAGCTCGCCAGTGTCTGCATCGACCACAGCAATCCGCTTATTGAAGTACCCATCGGCGAAATAGATTTCGTTAGCTTCAGCGTCAATGCCAATTTCTGCAACCCGACCGTAGCTATCCTGAGAGTTGCTGTCACGCTCAAAAATACGCCGTCCGTCTCGTTCGCCAACCTGTCGAGCACCATGTGTGCCAGCAGACAACAAGAATTCACCACTACGCGAGAACTTCAACACGTGCGAGTCGCCTTGGCCGTTTCCACCAATCCACACGTTATCCATGTGGTCGACGAGAATGCCGTGCTTCGACTCTGGCCAGACATAGTCACCTGTCTCGGTACCAGGTCCACCCCAGCTATCAACCAAATTACCCTCTTGGTCGAAAACCATAACCGGAGGACCAGGTGCGCAACATTCGCTCAAGGGCGGATCCTGCACCAGACCAATCTCGGTCGTCGCAACGAAGTTGTCCGGTGTATTGCGGTGCACAATCCAGATGTTGTCTCGAGCATCAACATCAACACCGATGGTTGGACCCATTAACCAATGGTTCGGCAGATTGTTCGGCCAGGTCGGATCGACCTCGAACATCGGCACCATGCCGGGACCGGCCTCGGCTGAGTACATCGCGCCGCCACTCGCGTCGCCGCCACCCTCAGCAACTGGCTCCTCCGCCATACCACCACCACATGCGACCACCAAGCCGCCAACAAGCGCAAACGCCAGGAGAAATGCATACTTCCGGTTCATCGCGTGCCTCCCTAAACTTTAGACAAGGAACCCAAACTTGGGCCCCGATAAAATCCTACCCACAAATAACGGAGCTCGTCCGACTTTGCCGGGCGCACCAGTATACTTGGAATCTATCGTCGACTTGCAACCAACAAGTCAGAGACGTGCTTTGGGCGTTTGAGCTATATTCCAGACTGTGCTGGTTCGCATGACTCAGAGAGGGGTCGAAATCGGGTGCAATACATCCGCAGCAAACTCGTAATTCTCGCACTAATGGTCGGCCTACTCGTCGTCTTCCCGACCGACCCGACGGCCCACGACATTCCTGGTGACGTAAGTGTCCACGCGTTCGTTAAACCGGAAGGGGAACGTCTCCGGGTACTCGTACGCCTCCCGCTCGAAGCCATGTTGGACGTTAATTTCCCATTAAACGGGCCGGGTTATCTGGACATCGAAGGCGCGCGACCGCTCCTTCCAGATGCCGCGATGCTTTGGCTAGGCCAAGAGATTGAACTCTACGAAGAAGACGTGAGGCTCGCGGAACCGACACTGACAGATCTTCGGCTTTCTCTCCCGTCGGACCGCTCGTTTGAATCCTACGATGAAGCTTTAGCCCACCTCACATCTGGCGAGCGACTCTCCACCGAAACACAAATTATCTGGCGTCAGGCAATGCTGGACGTCCTACTCGACTACGAAATTTCTTCCGACACAGCGAGTTTCTCTATTCGACCTGGTGTCGAACGTCTTGGATTGCGCGTCGTGTCGGTTATCAGGTTTCTGACACCATCTGGGGCGGAACGCGCGTTCGAACTGCGCGGAGATCCAGGAGTCGTTACATTAGACCCTCGCTGGCACCAAGCGGCATGGCGTTTTGTTGTCTCAGGTTTCGACCATATTCTCGATGGGGTTGATCACCTCCTGTTTCTACTCTGCCTCGTTGTCCCTTTTCGACGGTTTCGCGCGCTTGTGCCAATAGTGACCGGCTTCACAGTTGCTCACTCTGTCACGCTGATCGCATCGGCCTATGACTTGGCACCAGATACGCTCTGGTTTCCGCCATTGGTAGAAACGCTAATCGCGCTATCCATCGTCTACATGGCATTTGAAAACATTGTGGCTGCGAGTTCGGAAGACAGTACGCGTATCAGGCGTCGCTGGGTTATGGCCTTCAGTTTTGGCTTGGTTCACGGCTTCGGTTTTGCATTTGCGTTACGTGAGACCCTTCAATTCGCCGGCTCTCACCTACTCACCTCCCTACTATCATTCAACATTGGAGTTGAACTTGGGCAGTTGCTTGTCATCGCAGTATGTGTGCCAGTTTTAGAACTTCTGTTCCGGTACGGAGTAACGGAACGCATCGGCACTATTCTTATTTCCGCATTAGTTGCCCATACAAGTCTCCATTGGATGGTTGAACGTTACGGCATGCTTGTCCAGTACGACATCACATGGAGTGCGATCAGTAGCGCACTGCTATTCGGTATCATGCCCTGGTTAATCTTTACGATTCTCGCAGGAACGATTGCCTGGTTTACGTTCGGTAGTAGCCGGAGGCCGCGCACACCTGAAAGCGCTGCCGCAAAATAACGACACTTGGCGTTAGGATGATCGTGCCAGCGCACATCAATGCGTACCTTCCTAAAATGTCGCGCGGCTATATAAAAATTAAAGTCCTAGCTACGAGCAGTACTAGGTGGACGTATTGCTTACGACGGAGTGTGCCCCGTCGTATCCAACGATACTGTCTCATCCTAGATACGGTATGATCCTGCATGCTGCGGACGAAGCCGGACACCCGCGGGAGCTCGGCCGGCGTCGTCGAAACGCAACTCCTGGACCTGTCCCAACCGCTCGCACTCGACTGCGGATGCCGACTACCATCCGTTCGTATCGCCTACGAAACCTACGGCAGGTTGTCGCCTGCGGGTGACAATGTAATTCTCGTCTGTCATGCGCTAAGTGGTGACGCCCACGCGGCCGGGTATACCCGCGCGCCCACCTCCGAAAGCACGCGAGACGGCTTCCGGGCTGAGGAGCGAGACGGCTCCAAGGGAAGTGGACTCGGCTGGTGGGACGGCATGATCGGTCCTGGCAAGGCGTTCGATACGGACCGGTTCTTCGTCGTCAGCTCGAATCTACTGGGGGGCTGCAGGGGCACGACAGGTCCTTCGTCAACAAATCCTGAGACCGGCCGACCCTATGGTTCAGACTTCCCAGTCATCACAGTAGCCGACATGGTCCGCGCCCAGCGAGCGTGGCTGTCAGAGCTCGGTATCAGGCGCCTCGCGGCGGTGGCCGGCGGATCGTTAGGCGGTATGCTAGCGCTCGAATGGGCCGTGCTTTACCCCGACGACGTCGACGCGATCATCCCGATTGCATCGACCCATGCGCTCCAGGCGCAAGGACTCGCGTGGAACGCCATCGCGAGGAATGCCATCACCGCAGACCCGGACTGGCAAGGCGGTCACTACTATGACACCGACCGCGCACCGACCGCAGGTATGGGCGTGGCCCGCATGCTTGGCCACATCACCTACTTGTCCGCCAGCGCACTCCAGGCCAAGTTCGGACGCCGTTTGCAAGCTTCGGCAAATATCCAGTACCAGCTCACCCAGCCGGAGTTTGAGATGGAAAGCTATCTGCATCACCAAGCCGCCAACTTCGTGCGGCGGTTTGACGCCAATACCTATCTCTACACGTCGCGAGCCCTCTCCTACTTCGACCTTGCCCGTCAGTACGGTGGAGGCCAACTCGAACGTGCACTCCAAAATGTGAGTGCGCGAACCCTGCTCATCGCGTTCAGTTCAGACTGGCTCTACCCCGTAACAGGGTCAGAGGAATTGGCAATCGCGTTACGAGCCGCTGGTAAGGAAGTAAAGCTGCACGTCATTGACGCCCCCTACGGGCACGATTGCTTTCTTTTGGAAGAGCCACAACAGACCCCGACGATCCAAAGATTTCTTGAGCGCTAGGAGGCCACTTCATGGAAGAAGAATCTCGACGGTTAGGGTTCGAGACCCGGCAGGTCCACGCCGGTCAGCGCCCGGACCCCAACACCGGCGCCCGCGCCGTTCCGATCTACCAAACGACGAGCTTCGTGTTCGAGGATTCGGAATCGGCCGCGGCGTACTTCAACCTGCAAGAATACGGGAACACCTACTCCCGCATCATGAATCCGACGGTCGCGGCGTTCGAGGAGCGCGTGGCTAACCTAGAAGGCGGCTGCGGCGCGGTTGCCTTCGCCAGCGGCATAGCGGCGCAGGCGGCGGCACTCTTCACTCTGTTGTCGCCCGGGGATCATGTCGTCTCATCGTCAGCGCTCTATGGTGGTTCGGTTAATCAACTCAAGCACTACTTGAGAAAGATGTCGGTGGAGCTCACTTGGGTCGACCCGGACGACACTAATGCTTGGCAGGCGGCGGTCCGCGAGAACACAAAGGCGTTTTTTGCCGAGACCATCGGGAATCCGGGCGGTAACGTTCTCGACATCGAGAAAGTAGCGGCGATCGCCCACAAGCACCAGCTACCGCTCCTAGTCGACAACACGTTCGCGACACCGTTTCTGTGTCGCCCAATCCAATGGGGCGCCGATATCGTCCTTCACTCTGCAACCAAATTTATCGGCGGGCACGGAACCAGCATTGGCGGTGTCGTGGTCGAGTCGGGTAAGTTCAACTGGTCCAACGGGCGTTTTCCGGTGGTGGCCGATCCTTCACCGGCGTATCACGGATTGCAGTTTCATGAGACCTTCGGAACCTACGGCTATCTGATGAAGCTACGGTTCGAAACCTTGCGCGATCTCGGCGCGGCAATGACACCGTTCAATGCGTTTCTGTTTCTGCAGGGACTCGAAACTCTGTCGTTGCGGATGGCTCGGCACGTTGAGAACGCCGCCGCAGTCGCTCGCTACCTTGAGTCAAACGAGCTGGCCTCAAACGTCACCTACCCCGGCCTACCGACGAGCCTCTACCACCCACTCGTTGAAAAGTATCTGCCAGGCGGTGCGGGCGCGGTCTTCTCATTCGACTGCCGCGGTGGCCGAGAAGCAGGAATGCACTTCATTGAGGGTGTCACTCTATGGTCCCATTTGGCCAACGTCGGCGATGCAAAGAGTCTCATCATTCATCCGGCGAGTACCACACACCGCCAACTCGATGACGACGAGCTGCGGGCGGCCGGGGGCGGCCCTGGTACCATCCGGCTCTCAGTCGGCCTCGAGGACATCGACGATCTTCTCTGGGACCTAGACCAGGGATTCCGGCAAGCTGCCGGAGCGGCTGGATCAAAGGAGGCGGCATGTTCGACCTAAGTCGCTATCAGGATCGCGAAACTATCCGGCATGTGCTCGACAGCGCAAAAACAATCGCTGTGGTGGGCCTGTCGACGAATGAGCTGCGAGCGAGCCATTTTGTCGGGTTCTACCTCAAACGTCACGGCTACCGCGTGATCCCGGTCAACCCACGCGAGAGGGAGGTCCTGGGACAGACGAGCTACAGAAACTAGACCGACGTACCGCACCCAGTCGACATCGTCAATGTTTTTCGCGCGCCCGACGCACTCCCGGCTATTGCCGAGGAAGCAGTAGCTATAGGCGCGAAAACCCTTTGGTGTCAGTTCACGGTGATCAACGAAAAAGGGGCGCGGATTGCCGAGGACGGCGGCCTCTCGGTAATCATGGACCTGTGCATCAAGGTTGAGCACGCCCGCTACCGTGGGCGGATGCACTGGCTCGGTTTTAACACCCAACGCGTAACATCGGTGCGGGGCGGTCTGCAATAATATGGAACTGAATTTTCATCGGCATCGTCGCCGGACCAATAACGAAGGAGCAACACATGCCTAGATTCGTCATCGAACGTGACATTCCGGAGATCGGCTCGGCCGAGCGCACCGCGTTGCGTGACGCGGCCGCCAAATCCAACGAAGTACTCGCCGCCATGAAGGCGGAAAAAAAGAACATCCAGTGGGAGCACTCCTACGTCACCGGCAACAAGACGTTCTGCATCTACCTCGCCGACGACGCTTCATTGATCACAGAACACTCTGAGCGCAGCGGCTTTCCCGCATCGATCGTGACGCCAGTACGGAAAATGATCGATCCGGTCACGGCCGAAGCCGAAAGTTAGCGATAGCGACGGTTCTACCGGCACCCCACACGCTGCGCTGTAGCAATTAAACACATCAGCTACGGGTGTGATCACTCCTAATGTCTTGGCTACAATGGGCAGCTGTCCCCGGTGTACTCGCCGCGAACCCAGCCTGCCAACATCTGCCACTCTGGGTCGTCCCGACTTTGCCAACGTCGCGGACCATTATGCGTATAAGCACCACCGCCATCGGGGTGAAGCGGTTTCAACAAAAATCGACTCTGCTCGGCATTCCCCGGCGTAATGACTCTCGAGATTAGCCGGTAGGCGCGCTCAGCCTCTTCGTCACTCCACTCATCCCCGCGTCCAGGCGCCGGTGCAAAGCCGATCATCCCACTCGAGTGGCAGTTGCTACACCGAAGCTGACCTTCACGGGGATTCGCAAAAACCGTCTGAACACAGGAACGAAAAAACGCAAAGTCAATTTCTGGTTCTGGGTCCGGAATAAATTGGTCTCTCGGTAATCGCTGTATCCATTGCAGAAACGCACCGTACTCGGGGTCATCTGTTGACTGCCAGAAGGTTCCCCCAGTGTGGGGAAGCCCACCTGCATCTGTTGAAAGCGGCTTCAGCAACAATCGGCTGCTCTCCGGATTCTCCGTGTTCACCAATTGACCTACGACATCTAGATTCCGCCTCGATTGGTCGGTGGTCCAACCATTCTCTGATTCAGGCGTTTCCAAACTGAATCGAACACTCGTCTGCCACGTGTGACACATAACACACGCCGCATAAGATTGTTCGCCGCGACTCGTGGTACCACCACGGTCCTTCATAAAAACACTTTCCACCGTATCCCGATACGTTTCCACATCAGAGTCAGTCGGAAATGCACTCGTCTGCGCCGCCACAGCGGTCGGCACCATCAGACACAGTGCCAGTGCCACTCCACACGCCTTCAGAATAGTTGGCACCCACACCCGCCGTAACGACTGATCTTGTTTCGTAACCATCACCATTACTCCTCGGAGCGCATGTTCGTTCCATTAGGATTTACCCGGTCTGGCGGCAAAATCACGGTACTAATACGCGCAGGTCTCGCGCCAGTCTTGATCTTCGCTACGATTTCGAGCGACTGCAGATCCACGGCCAATGTGTGGTCTGCGCCAGACACCGCCACATACATGTAGCGACTATCCGGTGTCGAGGTTATCCAATTGGCGCTTGGACCAACCTTGACACTTCCAATGTACTCAAAGTCGGGCAGAGACCAACCATATATACGGCTGTCGAGTCGGCTGGACGCCCACACGGCCGATCGATCAGGCAGCACTTCGAGTCCATGCATGTCCCCGGATTGAATCCCGTCGGCATTTTTTTCCCACAACGGAAGTTCTGGCGGCCACAGCATGTCAACGATTTCCCGCTTGTCCCAGTCGATGACCCAGACCGCGTTAATACCAGTGGCCTGAGCATAAATACGCTTGGTACTTCCATCGTCACCGGCCTCAAAGGCCATGGGTCGCACCTCGTGATGGGTCCTACCGTACTGTTCATAGCCCGTTAGCTCCATCCCCCAACTCACCGTATCCGTAATTGGATCGATTACCTGGAGCGTTGGTATTCCTGGTCCCACCTCACCTCGAAGACCAGCCACAACAAATTTTTCATCCGGAGTCATAAAGACATTGTGAACGGGATCGTGCACTTCAATACTTTTGATTAACTTATGCGTATCAATGTCAATGACATCGACCAATGCTGGAAGTCCCGCATCCGGATCGACTTCAACGCCTGGACCCGGCGTAGCAGACCGACGGGAAATCCCCGCATAAATCTTCCGATGCTTCTTGTTCACCGCAACTTTATTTGGCCGCTGCGATAGCTGGATTTGCTCAACGAGCTTGAGTGTCTTCGTATCGAATACGTCAACGGTATGCTCGCGCTCATTCGCGCAGTAGTAATACAAACCATCCGGGCCGGACGTGACGTTATGAGGATTCGGACAACCCCTAATGAGACCCGTAACCTTGTTAGTGGCTGGATCGATTACATGCTGAATAGTTCCGGCATTGTTGCTCTGCAATATCCGTACGGCGACACCGTCGTAAGAATCGAGCTTAGGCACACCTTGTGCGAAAGCCGAGCCAACTAGCAAAAGGCTACCAACAACTGCCGACAGCGAACGGTGCATGGGTGAAAACCTCATTTAGACCTCCGTGTCATCATTATGGACAAGAGCGTTACGTTGCACGATGCCCACATATCGTTCCGAACAATCACATTATATAGGGCGGGCGTCATCCGGGAAGGCCTTTAATCTGACGACTGTCGTTATGGCCCAGTACGTTCGTCCCACAGCCCGTATCTCTCCACAACAGTAAGGCACAAGTTTTCGTTCAGAAACCTTTGGCCCACTCTCATCGCACCGGAACTCGTGTCCACTTCTGCCGTGAACGAGTGCTTTTGACCACGGATTCAATAAACAACATGCCACGAAGCCCGTCATCTACCGTCGGATAATCGAGTGTCAAAATGTCCGGGGCTGTCTCCTGAATACGAGCACAAATAGCATCGCAAACATTGTGATAAATGTTGGCAAAAGACTCTATGAATCCCTCCGGATGTCCCGGCGGTAGCCTCGTAGCCCGTGCGGCAGCCGGACTCGCCGCTGCCACATAATCACTACCGCGGCTCCACGTTTCTTCTGGACCATCGAGGGAAGTCACCTGCAAGTGATCAGGTCGCTCCTGGCTCCAACGAACTCCTCGTTGGTCACCGTACACACGGACCGTCAGGCCATTCTCTTCACCAACCGACACTTGACTCGTTAATAAAACACCACGAGCCCCCTCTTCAAAGCGCATTAGAACACTTCCATCGTCATCGAGGACCCGACCAGTAACAAACGTTGTCAAATCGGCTGAAACCTCTGTAATCCGCTGACCAAGCATGTACTCCAACAAATGCGCCCCGTGGGAACCAATATCGCCAATACAACCAGCTAACCCACTCTGAGACGGATCGGTACGCCAGACAGCCTGCTTCATCCCTTCAGCCTCCAAAGGCGTCGCTAACCACCCTTGTGGATATTCCAGTACGACTTTCCGTACATCCCCAAGGTATCCATTACGCACGAGGTCACGCGCAAGTTTCACCATCGGATAGCCTGTGTAGTTGTACGTCACAACAAAAATATTGCCAGATTTATCGACCTCACGTTTTAGTGCCCTCGCCTCCTTCACAGCGTGAGTCATCGGCTTGTCACACACAACATGAAATCCAGCCCTCAGTAACCTTCGTGCCATCGGGAAGTGCAAATGGTTCGGTGTCGCAACAGTTACGAAGTCGACGCGTTCCCCCTGTGGCAGTGTCAACTCGTGCTCGACCATCGCGTCCAACGATGCATAGACACGTGCTGGATCGAGCAGCAAGCGGCGCCCCTTCTCCGCCGCCTTTGTTTTGTCTGCAGAGAACGCGCCAGCCACCAGTTCAACACCACCATCTAGCAGTGCCGCTCGTCGATGCACATCTCCGATAAAAGCTCCCGGGCCGCCCCCGACGATTCCCATCTTTAACCTACGACGCAACATTGCCACCATTACCTATTTCTTAAAAGCAGCGTCGAACGCCAATCCGGAAGGAGGAAAGTCGACTTGCTTCACAAATTCACAGGACTCTTGGGCTCCATGTTCTCGATCCATTCCCGAATCCTCCCACTCAACCGACAACGGACCTTTGTAGTTAATTCGATTGAGGGCCCTCATAATCGCTTCAAAATCAACATCGCCTCGACCAACTGAACGAAAATCCCATCCACGACCACTAGCGCCGAAATTTAAATGGGATGCGAGTATCCCACTACGACCGTCCAACGTTACGGCAACATCCTTCATATGCACGTGGAACACACGGTCAGAGAATTCGTTAAGAAAATGAACTGGATCAATTCCCTGCCACTGCAAATGACTCGGATCAAAATTAAAACCAAACACGTCTCGGTGTCCGACCGCATCAAGCGTCCTCGCCGCGGTTACAGAATCGAACGCAATCTCCGTCGGATGCACTTCAAGAGCGAACCGAACGCCATTCTCTTCAAAAACATCCAGGATGGGATTCCACAAGTCAGCAAATCTCTGAAACCCAGCCTCCACCATCTGTTCATCAACCGGTGGAAACGAATAGAGCAAATGCCAAATCGGGGAACCTGTAAAACCACAGACCACAGGCACATCCATGTTTCTAGCCGCGCGAGCTGAATTTTTCATCGCCTCAATGGCCCAAGACCGCTTTGCCTCGCTGTTCCCTCTAAGTTCGTCTGGAACGAAAGCATCAGAACGTTCGTCATTCTGGTCACAAACCATCTGCCCAGCCAAATGACATGAAATTGCCCAGCACCCAAGACCCTCCGACGCCAACAATTCTCGTCGCTCGGCACAGTAAGCCAAGTCCTCGGCTCCGCGCGCAACGTCGAAATGATCGCCCCAACACGCCAACTCAAGACCGTCGTAACCAAAGTCTCTCGCCTTTGGCACCAACTCTGCCAAAGAGAGGTCAGCCCACTGACCAGTGAATAACGTCACCTTCCGCGACATGACTCAACCCATCCTTCCCGCGCGACCATCTGGCATCCAGAAACGGTCAACCCGTACACTAACCAACATCAGAACATTATGCTTGGAAACCGAGCTATAGTGTCGGGGGTGTGGACGATGACAGCCGTGGAGTAATGACGCCTAGTGGAAATCAATCGGCAGTGGCGACTCTCGAACAGACCGAAAGGCATGGTCACGTGCGATCATTTCTCCTATCACGAGCAGCCTTACTCCTCGCCCGGAGAAGGTGAATTCGTTGTTCGCACGCTCTATCTCTCCGTAGACCCTGCCATGCGTGGCTGGATCACCGAGGACCCTGGCTACTTCCCGCCCGTCCCTCTTGACTCTGTCATGGCAGCACCCGCGCTTGGCCAAATAGTCGAGTCTCGCCATCACGACTTCAACGTCGGCGACATCGTCTCAGGCATGTTCGGCTGGCAGGACTACTGTGTCGGCAACGGACGAGGCTCAAAGTCCGCGCACAAGTTCACACCAATCCATCCGTTACCCCGTTACTTAGGAGTACTCGGCGGAACAGGCTTGACCGCTTATTTTGGACTTCTCGACGTCGGACGTTTAAAGACGGGCGAGACCGTCGTCGTCTCCGGAGCAGCGGGCGCAACTGGGTCAGTTGCTGCACAAATTGCAAAAATTCGACAATGCCACACAATTGGTATCGCCGGCGGACCAGACAAATGCACATGGCTCCGAGACGAGCTCGGCCTCGACGGCACCATCGATTACAAGTCTGAACATGTCGACAGGCGACTTACGGAACTGTGTCCGAACGGTATTAACGTGTTCTTTGACAATGTGGGAGGAGACCTCCTAGAGGTTGTGCTCGACCATATGTCTACCTGGGGACGCATCGTGTGTTGTGGCATGATTTCCGGTTACAACGCAGATCGCCCGCAGCCTGGACCAGAAAACCTGTTTCGACTAATCACGCGGCGCGTTCGTATGGAGGGGTTTCTCGTTCCGGATTACGCGCCAAGATTCAAGGAAGCCCGACGAGAACTCTCCGCATGGCTAGCAACCGGCGCACTCAAGTCACGCGAGGATATCCGGGTCGGATTTGAAACGGTGCCCACAACATTTTGCGACCTTTTTACGGGCGCAAATATTGGCAAACTCATGGTCAAGGTCGCCGACCCCAACCCCAAGCATTGACGGTCTTCGGTCGCGTCTGGCAACGCACCGATTTTGAGTAAATTTTGTGTACCAAAAATCTTTAAACAAAAAGCCTATGCCGTACAATACGCACAGGCTCGTGACCCCATGAACATTACGCGACGAGAGTGGCATGCACTTACGTTTGGCGCCTTACTGACAGCGACCAACAGGGTCCTCTTTGGTCAGAGTGAATCAAGGTTTGGCGGTGTCTTAATCGGCATGCAGAGCTACAGCTTTAGGGATATGACCCTTGCTGAAGGAATCGCTGCAATGCAAACACTTGGCGTTACAAGCTGCGAATTGTGGGAAGGACACGTAGAACCGCGCGAACTCTATGCTCCCGAGCATAGGGAAACCCTCCGACGGTGGCGCACAACTGTCTCGCTGGACCACTACCGGGAAATCCGCGACAAATTCGACACAGCAGGCATCACACTCAGTGCCTACAATCAAAGTTTCAAAGATCATTTTTCTGATGCAGAAATTGAACGCGGCTTTGAGATGACCCGAGCACTTGGGGCGCCAGCCATCACGTCCTCATCCAACATCAACACAGTTACGCGTATTGCGCGCGTGGCAGACCGTGTGGGAATGCCAGTCGCAATGCACAATCACTCACGGATCGACCCAAACGAATTCTCCAGTCCCGACGATTTTGACCATGCCATTCGACTAGGCGGTTCTGCCCCCATAAGCGTCAATCTTGATATTGGCCACATGGTGGCGGCGAATCACGACCCACTGGCCTACCTCGAAAAGAACTACCCCCGCATCATTACGCTGCACCTCAAAGATCGAAAACGTAACCAAGGTCCCAATGTCCCCTGGGGTGAGGGCGACACCCCAATAAAAGAGACGCTGCTGCTACTGCGCGATAAGCAATGGAATATTCCCGCGAACATCGAATATGAGTACGCTGGCAAGGATACGTTTACCGAACTACAACGCTGTGTTAACTATTGCAAGGATGTCTTGAGTGCTTAACCTAACGAGGAGCGCCAAACTCGTGTCGATGCGAATAATGCAATTACCCCTATCGTTGGTACAAATACTTCTAATCGCTGCCCTCTGTACCATCACCGTTACCGATTTCAACTTTAGTACGGACACCACCGTTTGGGCTGCTGGCAATAATACGACTCAAGAGGCTTCTCCGTGGCGGCTGCTATTGGAAGGCAGCTCGATGGGCAGTTGGCGCGGGTACCAAAGCAACACCACACCAGAGGGATGGCAGGTCGTTGACGGCGTACTTGCACGGGTTGGCGCTGGTGGTGACATCATCACCGTCGACAAATTCACCAACTTCGAACTACTCTTCGAATGGAAGCTCGAAGAGGGTGGCAACAGCGGCATTTTCTTCGGTGTCACCGAGGAGGGCGCCGTCTCCTGGCACAGCGGACCCGAGTTTCAAGTTCTCCATAATGAGGGGCATCCAGACGGCAAGGCCCCCATCACGTCTGCAGGTAGCAATTTCGCGGTTCATCCACCGACTGCAGACGTCACGCGCCCGATCGGCCAATGGAACGAGGCTCGACTAATTGTTAATGATGGTCACGTCGAACATTGGATGAACGGTAAACATTTGTTGTCCTACGAACTGGGTAGCGCCGATTGGCACTCCCGTGTCACTGCCAGCAAGTTTGCAGACCTGCCACTCTACGGAAAGAGTCTCACCGGTCACATAGCTATTCAGGACCATGGAGACCCGGTCTGGTTCCGCAACATGAAAATCCGAGTCCTCAACTAGCGCCTCTACTAATCACGTGCCCTCTACGGCCAGGTTCAAGCTCTCAACCATGATGTTTCTCCAATACTTCATTTGGGGGGCCTGGTTTGTACCGCTTGGAACGTATTTAGGGGGAGCGTTGGAATTCAGCGGCGAAGAAATCGGTTTAGCGGTCGGCACAACCGCCGTTGCCGCTATGGTTTCCCCCTTTTTTGTCGGTATGGTCGCAGACCGTTTCTTTGCCACCGAACGCATCTTGGCAGCCTGTCACATCGCCGGTGGAGCCGTTCTCGCGATCGCCGCACTACAAACGTCATTCCTGACCTTCTACTTGGCACTCCTTGTCTATGCACTTTGCTACATGCCAACGCTCGCGTTGACGAATTCATTGTCGTTTCGTCAAATGTCCGACCCAGGACAAGAGTTCCCAGCGGTCCGCGTTCTCGGTACCATTGGTTGGATCGCAGCGGGTCTCCTTGTCGGGTTTCTTCGCCTCGAAGCCACCGCTGTTCCAATGCAAATCGCTGCTGCTGCGTCAATTGTGCTGGGCCTGTTCTGCTTCACCTTGCCGCACACGCCACCGTCACAGAATCGAACAACGTCCACGACTACGCTCCGTGATGTTCTAGGACTTGATGCACTGCAACTACTTAAAGAGCGGTCGTTTACGATTTTTGTGACAGGTTCATTTCTCGTGTGCGTCCCGTTGCAGTTTTACTATGCGTTTGCCAATCCGTTCCTCAACGAAATAGGAATGGAAAATGCTGCAGGGAAAATGACCCTCGGACAGATGTCCGAAATCGGATTTATGCTACTTATGCCTTGGTTACTAGCCCGGCTCGGCGTAAAGAAACTCCTGTTGATTGGAATGCTCGCCTGGGCTGTGCGGTACCTTTTGTTTGCCTACGGAGATGCTGGACCGGGCGTCTGGATGCTCTACGGTGGCATTCTGCTTCACGGAATCTGCTACGACTTCTTCTTTGTCACCGGTCAGATCTACGTTGATCGAAAGGCGCCAGATGACCTCAGGGCTGCGGCGCAAGGGTTCATCGCATTTGTCACCCTCGGCGTCGGCGGCTTCATAGGAACTTGGCTGTCAGGGCGTATCGTCGATTACTACGCAATAGCCGGCGGGACGGTCACTCATCAGTGGAACGAAATCTGGATGGTTCCAGCGGCTGGTGCTGGCCTGGTACTTATTCTCTTCGCTGTGTTCTTTGTACATCGAGAAACGCCATCCACAACCGGTTCGGCCCCCTATGCTGCCAACTAGTCCACATGTTCCGTCAAGCCAGCCACGCGGTCAGCGCATTTCCGACTAATGCATCGTGGTCCCGAAATTAAGCCAGGTCCCCTTGAGTCCAGTCTGTCCTACACCCGGTTGCGTCCAGTCACACACACCATTAGGAAAAATTTCCCGCAGCCTCTCGACCTCGACATCTGTGAACGGTGCAGCATAGTCACTAACATCAACCGCCTTCAGCTGACACTTAATGACGTTCGAAGCCAACGGCGCACCGGCTGCTTCGCGCGGCGAAGGCGAAGACGGATATAGTTCCTCGCAATGTCCCTCCCCGCGAACCTGTGTTTCTACAATCCGCTCCGCGTTTTCATCGCGCGACCAACAACTGTCAACTAGTGTCGCCGGCCTCGCGCGCACCACTCGCTCGATCAGCGTGCCATCCACTTCCTGCTGAGAAAGATTAGCTAACCATTGGTCCATCTCTATTAACGCCTGTTGCAACACGGGACTCTGACTACTGTACAAGCCATAGCGATCGTCTTCGACAAACATCACATGATTATCAGTGTGACCGTTTGCCCTCATAAGACGCTCGCGTACCGTAAATGAGTGATACCGCACGTGTATGTCCCCATTCTGGCGGTCATCACTGTACGCTCGATAATCGATAATGGGAGTCGTCGCGAGACCACCACCACCGTTCGTGAACCGACCGGTCTCATAGGCAATCCGTAGCGCGTCAGAGTCAGCTTTCGTTCTCTCCTGAGCGAAGTTGCCGTCTTCATCGTAACCGCCGACCCTTTGGTTCAGGTCGAGAAACTGTGCCGGCGTAATCGCCCCAGCATTTACCGCACCGAGCCCATACTGAACACCGACGTTATCAAGTGGGCGGCGAGCGTAGCCACTGTCTGGATCGGGACCGTAAACATTAATGTAGTGACTGTATACGTCGCAGCGCGCCCCACCTGGGTTGTCGGTCGGGTGGTAACGCTGCTCCTCGGGAAGCACGTCCGGACAGAATTCTGAAACGTTGATACGTCCCGCGTTTACCGACACATTCGACATCGTCTCCAGCTTCAAGAAACCGGCTACCGCACGCTGCTCCTCCGGCGAAAAATACGTCGCAGCCTCATCGCGGAAGTATCGTTCAAGCAATCGCGCATCTGTGATCATTGGAATGGTTCCAGAACCGACGTCAGGGAAACTACATCCAGGAATAATGCCGTCGAGCAAGCCGGGGTAGTTGTCCGCAATTTGATGGTTTTGATACGACCCGCCAGAACACCCCCAGCCTATGGTGTAGCGAGGTACCCCATAGGCTTCAATGAACCGTTCCTTCACCATCATCATGGTTTCAGCAGCGAGCAGATCATTGCAGTTGTTGCCATAAACATTGAGCGTCGCCGACGCGACCGCGTAACCGTGACGCAGCATGACTTCATCGGTTACGCCACCAGTGCTGTTCCCCTGTCGATACCAACCATTCACACAACCACCGCCAAAGGTGTAGATGAGCCTGTCATTCCACCCTGGCGAACGTGTCCACGGCGAGAGTACGGCATCACTAGCATCGGGCACGTGCAGCATCGCGATTTGATACACGGCACGATTAATCGTGCCTGTCTCGATACGGACAACATACGGCACGGTATTACCTGAAAGTGTGGTCACTGTTTCGACATTGGCGGGAACCTGCTCAAGATCCTGGAGCGGCTGGAACGTCTCGTCAGCAACCGAGCGGTAGTAGTAGTCCACCCGCCGTGCCACCGAACAATCCTGATCGAGACTGGCTCCGAGCGTCTCCCCGGACAACAGCTTGAAAGTGTCAGTTTCACAAACAAACGGCTCCTCATGCGGTCCGGAAAAAATCGGACCAGCAACCGGATGATTGACGAGCGTAAGCCCACGGTTGGCCGTATCGGTCTCAACCGAAACCATTACATCATTCAGGCCAAACTCGAGTTCCTCAACAAGGCCGACGAGCCGACCATTCTGAACCTGCCGAAATGCGGCAGTCACATCCTGACCGTTAACCGTCACACCAACCGCGGTAGAACCGCGTCCCCCGAGATCGATCTCCAGAAGTGCGTCCCCGCCGGACACCATGTCCGGTCGGCTCGAAAGCACACTAAGTTCAAGAGGTCTAACATCGTCGGCCGCATTACCTGCCAAACACGCAGATACGCCACCAGCAATTGCCCCCGCGAGCACAACGACCATAACGATTCGTCCCAACCGCATCATCTTTTCTCCTTGCTAAAAATCTATTGTTTAGCAATCCCCGATTGTCCTTGACGAAGAACATACTTCTGGATCTTGCCTGTCGCCGTTTTGGGCAGTTGGTCAACAAAATGGAATTGTTGAGGCACTTTAAAATGCGCCATCTTCTCACGCGCATAGGAGGTCAGTTCCTCACTACTGACGGACATTTCGTCGTTGAGTACGACAAACGCGTGAGGTGTTTCTCCCCACTTGTCATCAGCGACGCCTACCACGGCAACCTCACAAATAGATGGATGGTGCATCAGCACCCCTTCGACTTCTACAGATGAAATGTTTTCACCACCGCTAATGATGACGTCCTTAAACCGGTCACGGATCTCGAGGTAGCCATCAGGATGCACGACCGCCGCATCTCCACTATGAAACCAGCCACCGCGCATGGCCTCCGCTGTGGCCTCCGGGTCATCATAATATCCAGCCATCACCACATTGCCGCGAACCACGATTTCACCAAGCGTCGCCGCATCTTTTGGCACATCGTCTCCGTCTTCATTCACAACTCGAAGCTCACCGGAGGTGATCAGCTCAACACCCTGACGCGCCTTCACAATCGCCCGTTCATCAGACGCAAGGTGTTGATGTTCTGGACGAGGCTCACAAACCGTTATGAATGGTGCCGTCTCGGTTAACCCGTAAACGTGAATTAATTCCCAGCCAAGTTCTCCCTCAATACGTTGGATCGTCGCTGCTGCCGGCGGGGCGCCGGCTGTCATCACACGGACACCTGAACGAACATCGCCTCGCTGTTTAGGGGGGGTATTTGCCAGCAGGATCAATACCGTTGGCGCAGCACACAAATGAGTGACTGCTTCATCACGAATCAACTTAAAGGCATGCTCCTGGTCGACCGAGCGCAGACAAATGTGACGCCCTCCGACCGCCGTTACTAGCCAAGGAAACGTCCAGCCATTGGCATGAAACATTGGCAGCGTCCAGAGATACCTGGTGTCACAGGTCATCGGCCAATGAACGAGCGTCCCAACGACGTTCATATACGCATTCCGGTGAGTAATCATTACTCCCTTCGGACGGGACGTGGTACCACTTGTGTAGTTGATCGTGAGCAGGTCATGTTCCTCAATTGTCGGCGACTGAAATTGCCCGGACTCAACCTCTATCAATGACTCATACTGCAGCCAACCATCCCGCTTACCCTCAAGTGCCACAAAGTTCTCCACATGCGGACACTCGGAGCGAATACTGTCGACAGCATCTAGATAGTCGGCATGAACACAAACTGCTTTTGCGCCACTATGGTTGATGATGTAGGCAAACTCTGCTGCCGACAGTCGGTAATTAATCGGAACAAGAACTGCACCTATCTGGGGAACCGCGCAGAACGACTCGAGTTGCATATGGGTGTTCGGAGACAAATACGCAACACGATCGCCAGACCGAACACCAAGCTTTTGAAGCGCCGCCGACCATCGATCACACCGCAGAAAAAGTTCTTCGTAGGTAAACCGGGCACTCCCATCAACCACCGCTACTCGATCCCCATAGAGGCTACGGGCACGACGGTGGAACTCTAGTGGCGTTAGTGGAGTCTCCACGTGGAAACGGATGATACCATGCGTAATACAGTCCGTTTCTGGGCATGTAAAGGGCAGGTCTTGGCGGCCCGTGGTACAGCAATCAACTTAATGAGGAGTCGCTGGTGACATTTGTATCCGAACTTTCCCCTACCCCACTGTGGAAATATTTCGACCGAGTTCTCGCGATCCCGAGAGCCTCCAAGAATGAAGACCAGATGCGTCAATTTATTGTCAGCCTTGCAGACAAACTAGGGCTTCAATACAAGACCGACGACGCAGGCAATCTCGTGGTCTACAAGGCCGGCACAGGCGGTCACCAAGAGGCACCAACAACCATCCTGCAATCTCACCTCGACATGGTGCAGGAAAAGAACGCCGATATCGATTTTGACTTTTCCACTGACGCCATCATTCCGGTCCGAGAGGGCGAATACCTTACCGCAAAAGGGACGACCCTCGGTTCAGATAACGGGATCGGCGTGGCCGCGATGCTGGCGGTGATGGCAACGACCCAAATGGCACACGGGCCGCTTGAGTTCCTGTTCACGATTGACGAGGAAACTGGATTAACAGGTGCCGCACAGCTCGATGCCAGCCTACTGACTGGACGACAGCTCATCAATTTAGACTCTGAAGAAGAAAACATTCTTTACGTCGGGTGTGCTGGTGGTGGTGACAGTCAAATCAAAATGAATGCAGACACAAAACCATGCCCCTCCGACGCTCGAACGCTTCGAATCTCACTAACCGGACTCAAAGGCGGTCACTCTGGGTGTGACATTCATCTTCAGCGCGGCAACGCAATTTGTTTGTTAGCGCGTATGTTGCTGGCGACTAATCTCGTCACGCCGTTTCGTCTAACCTCCCTTTCTGGAGGAAGTGCCCATAATGCAATCCCGCGGGAAGCCTTCGCAACGGTCGTTATCACTTCCAGCGAGGAACGCGACACCGTCGTTGACGGCATCTCACAAGAGTTCTCCGCAATTCAGTCAGCCTTTAGACCAGTGGAATCGTCTATGACACTTAAGATTGAAGACGTCGAACAACCGAAAGAGCACTGGGACATTGAGACCACTGCAAACGTCCTCCGCCTATTAAACGGTCTTCCTCATGGTGTCGACGCGATGAACTACGACATACCCGAACTAGTCGAAACGAGTAACAACGTGGCGACCGTTGGGCACAGCGATGGAGAACTACTGATTACTACCAGTACTCGCTCTTCAAACGACGCAGACCTCGATGCGTTACGACGCCGGATTCGTGCAATCGGAGAACTAGCCGGTGCAACAGTGCAGGAAGGCGCCGCCTACCCTGGCTGGAAACCTAACCTGCAATCCCATTTACTGGAAGTCGTTAAAACAATACACAAGAAGGAGCTTGGAGAAGACCCTTCTGTTAAGGCCATTCATGCAGGTCTTGAGTGTGGCATTCTGGGAAAGAAAATCCAGGGAATGGATATGATTTCGTTCGGACCGATTATCGAATTTCCACATTCTCCAGACGAACAGGTCCACATCGATTCGGTCGGCCGATTCTATCGACTTCTTGCGTCCACACTGGAAGCACTCACGCAGATGCGTGACCGCTAGGGGTCTCTACGCTCAACATGCCGAGCCCCACCAAGGATACCGGTGACTGCCCGATTCCCTTCGTGGCAGGCGTACTCATAAATGGTGTAGTCCGGATCTCGACGAAGAGGTAGTTCAAGCGTCCAAGGTTGTGTGTACACGTTCGGGTCTTCGACCAGAACCTGCCAATCAAGGATATCCTCGGCTACACGTGTAAAACGTTCCACCAACGTCAACGCACGGCTCACTGGAACGCCATGTACCCGCCCGGCATTTTGATTTGGCATGATCCAGCCCTTCTCAGTGAAATGGGTCGTCTCAACAACCAAGGTTTCGCCTTCCCAGCGCCCCCGGGCATCCCCCATCCACTGTCTAATCTTGGAATCAATCGGCGGCCGGTCATCTAGCGGAATAATGCGAGGCTCCCGCACCATTTCATACAAAATAACGATATAACCAGGAATCTGAAAAATGTGATTGCCGGTGTTATATGTATTCGGAATCATCGACCCCGGCATGCCGCGTGTAATGCATCGACTGTACGGGCTCATCGTCTCATGTGACATCGTCCGATTCGTGACCAACCATATGGCCCTCTCCTCAGCAGACGGTCGAGTTGGAACTAACCCTGACGACGGGTCGGCAATCATGGACGTACGGCGGGTGTGTACCACCTCACGCGGGTCCTGCCAAAACTGGTTATAGCCGCTCTCCCAAGACCGCCCGGCAACAGTTCGTCGACCACCAGGTTCATTATCTCGAGCAAGCGCGTCGCTATTACTCCGCTCAATCTCAGCAACCTCTTCCACCGTTAAGAACTCCTGGTCAGCAAACCGGGCTGGTCGCTCTAACGGCGTCAGGGTGTCGTTCCGCCAAATGCCTGAAATATCAGGAGATCCGTCTACAGTCCGTGGCACTCGATAGCTCGAATCGATTGCTGGTCGGTCCTGTCCACTTACGGAGGAAGCCACAAATACGGCAGCGCTGAAAAGGAGCACTCCGATCCGATTTTCTCTCAGTTTTTTCATTTCCTGTTATCCAGTATCTACCGTTCTTCCAATTCTAGAGCGGACGTGACACTCCGCCTAAATCGCCAAGCGGATTATGGTAGCCAAGTCGGAAAGTGGACCTGCGGAGGCACGCGTATTGACTAGGTCATACAGTAACGCGGTGCCACCACGGCGGCGCGTTAGTCAAGCGGATCGCCTCGAGCATCTAACAAATCTCGATAGCCATCAGCGCGATCTCGCGCGACATGCGCGTCGCGATAAAACCCTGCAGTGCTAAGCGTAATTACGATCTCCTCATTGCCAGCGTTTTCCCAGTACCACCCGTGAACCCCAGTAAATGGGGCAACGTAACTACCATTGGCACTTGCACTTTCTGCTGAATCAAAACTCTCCGCATATCCAGGCGGGGCGCCATCAGGTGCACTGTGGAAATTGTACTCAACAGGTCCGGTTGCGCCCCAGGTGTAAAGCATCGTGCCGCCTTCTTGCAGACGATAGGTGTATTCAACCCACTCTGAAGGCGCCAATCGCAATTCGTATTCATCGGTTCGATATTCAGACTCCTCTGTCGTAATAGCAATTACCTGGGCAAGTGCGAGTAACCCCAACAATTCGCCCGTGCCGAGCGGGTCAACGCCGTACTCCGCTGGAAGAACAGCACCCGTAAAGACAAGAACGGCGACAAGTAAGGCAGCCACCGCTGCAACTCCAATTTTTCTTTTAGAAACCGACTGCGGATCCACTTTGTCTTGGATAGCAAACTCCATCACGGATAAAAAACGTATCCATACACCTGCTGGGCCGTCAAAATAAAACCACCAACCATTAAAGCGCCATTCGCCACAAATGAATGTCGTTCAAAAGTAGGCCTCGTGCGCCAATATGTGATGGCAATCAGCACCGCAGTCAATGCCAAGATCTGTCCAAATTCAACGCCCAAATTAAAACTAAGAATGTTCGCAACAAGGCCGTTCTCCGTCACGGTAAATTCCTGTAGCTTCGTCGCGAGCCCCAGCCCGTGAAACAGACCGAACACTAACACCGCATGTCTCGTGTTGGGCCGCCAGTTCAAAAGCCGTTCAAACCCGCCCATATTTTCAAACGCTTTATAACAGACAGACAAGCCAATAATTGTGTCGATAATGTACGCGTTCACGTCTAAGCCCAAAAGCACACCAGCCAGCAACGTCACACTGTGCCCGAGCGTAAACAGGCTTACGTACAAAACAACGTCTCGCAAGCGGTAGAGGAAAAAAATGACGCCGACTAGAAAGAGAAGATGATCATAGCCAGTAACCATATGCTTCGCTCCCAAGTACATGAACGGGGCTGGTGCCGCTCCATCAACGCCCTGCACAAAGGCCGCGTTTTGCGTGTCCATGGGATGTGCCGAAAGATCAGCAACTGAGGGAACGAACAGCATCCAGAGTAGTAACAGAGCTGGGAAATAAACTCGCATAGTCGAATCAAGAATAAGAGGTCATGACCGTACAAGGCAACGGGCTGGTCAGCGCACACACCGCAGCCAGCCCGTCAGCATCCAAAAAACACTGTAACCGCTGCCTAGTTCTTCATCGGCCGCGCGCCTTTTTCTCCGATAGTGTTACGCAGGAGTCCCACGTTCTCCAGTTCAATCTCGACCACGTCGCCAGGTTGCATCGCCGACGTAGCACCTGGTGTACCCGTAAAAACCATGTCGCCGGGATTCAATGTCACGTACCGGCTGATGTAACTAACTAAAAAAGACGAATCAAAAAGCAAATCTTTCGTACGTTGAGATTGCTTAACCTCTCCGTTGACACGGGTCTGCAACAGCAGGTCGTCGTAATTCACACCACGGACCATAACAGGGCCGACTGGACCAAACGTATCGGCACCTTTGGCCCGAAACCATTGCAGATCATTGCTCTGCCATACACGTTCACTGATGTCATTTCCAGGAGCCACGGCAAAAATGTAATCAGGAGCATCCGCAACTGACACATTCCGTGCCGTCTTTCCTATGATCAACACCATTTCACCTTCAAAATGCAGATTAGTTGCGTCCTCGTAGTACGCAATGGTCGCCTCGTGTGGAATTAACGATGTGGCGTGTTTATCAAATATTCCTGGTTCCGCCGCTGGGCTTGCCTGTCCAAGATGGCTGCGATAATTCAACCCCGCAGCGAGCACCTTTGTCGGCTCGGTTGGAGCGAGGATCTGAACGTCGCTCATGGACACGGTCGTGCCCGTGCGTTCCGGTGACTCAAAAATATTTCCACGCAACTGATGAATTGTGTCGCCCTCAAGGATGCCGTACGAGGTAACCCCGCTATGCTCGTAACGCACGTATTTGGTTACACCCTGGGCACTAGCGGACGCACTAAGTGCCAATACCAGCAAAACAGCAACCGGCACAATAGCTGTACGTTTCATCATCACTCCTCCTCAATTTCTAAAGCTTCAAATAGCGGACAGATAGCAACCAACGGCACGAGTCTCAGTAAACGGGACGTCCCTACCAGCAACAAGCCGGTTAAGAACGTCACGCAAATCGTGCACGGTTGCCTTCGCACGTGACACACCAAAATCCACGTACCGATCATCTATACGACCACGGTACAGAAGACGCTGCCCAGCGTAGACGGCCACTTCCGGCGTGACGGTAACACCGGACAAAGCTACTAGTTTGTTCTCGGGGTCTCGCACCGCTTCAAAGGGAAAGCCATATGATGCGCGATGTTCGCGCAAGACCGAAACCGACTGGTGGTCGCTCGGGTACACCAGCCAAAAGACAACCTCCCCATTAAAACGCTCATAAAGCCGGCGCAGTTCTGGAGCATAACGATTTGCGATTGGACAGTCTGTGGCCACGAAAACCAGCACAGTAAAGTCGTGGTGCTCTGAAATCGGAGATACAGCCTCGCCATCCAGGTTAGGCACGTGCACAGTGCTGGGGGTTCCAAACAACACCGCACCCGTCAGGATGAAAACCGCAATAGTCGTAGAAAATTCAAGCAGTCTCGGCATCGTCCTATCGTAGCGTAGCACGTGCACGTGTTATCCTGCCGTGGCCGTCAGAGAGATGGACACGAAGGAGAGCAATGGCAACTGAAACTTCAACTAACACGGTGCCTTTCTGGATTAACGGCCGGGAGGTTTCGGGTTCGGGGTCGCGCGCAGGAGAAGTGACAAACTCTGCGACAGGCGAAGTCGTTAAACATGTCCCATTGGCCTCACCGGCCGACGTCGACACAGCAGTTAAAGCTGCCCGGGCAGCGTGGCCCGAATGGCGGGACACCACGCCGCTCCGTCGTGCACGTATCCTGATGGCCGTCCGCGATCTTGTGGACAAACACAAGAATGAACTCGCGGAAATGATCACAATCGAACATGGAAAAACACTTCCTGACGCGCTGGGCTCTACGCTGAGAGGTCTCGAGGTTATTGAATTTGCCACGGGCATTCCGCACCTCCTAAAAGGAGAACACTCGGACAACGTTGGGTCGGACATTGATTCACACACGTTAAAACAATCGCTCGGTGTCTGTGTCGGGATTACACCGTTCAACTTTCCAGTCATGGTGCCGATGTGGATGGTCCCCGTTGCTCTTGCGTGTGGAAACACCTTTGTGCTGAAACCATCTGAGAAAGATCCTTCTGCCAGTATGCTGCTGGCTCGCCTGTTTCAAGAGGCGGGATTGCCGGATGGCGTATTGAACGTCATCCACGGTGACAAGGAGGCGGTAGACGCACTTCTCGTCCATCCCGATGTTGCCGCTGTGTCATTCGTCGGTTCGACACCCGTGGCACGTTATGTGTACGAAACAGCGACAAACGCTGGGAAACGGGTCCAGGCGCTGGGTGGCGCGAAGAACCATGCCGTTGTGTTACCGGATGCCGACCTTGACGGTGCGGCTGACGCATTAATTGGCGCCGCGTATGGTTCGGCGGGTGAACGATGCATGGCGATTTCCGCGGTCGTTGCCGTCGGCGAAGCTGGAGATGCGATTGTTGCGAAACTGAAAGAACGTGCGTCTGCACTTACCGTCGGTCCCGGTGACCGCCCAGAAGTTGAGATGGGACCGTTAATCACAGCTGACCACCTGGCTAAAGTGACCGGTTACATCGACACCGGCAGCCGCGAAGGCGCAACGGTAGTTCTTGATGGTCGAAATCTCAGCGTCGAGGGTGGACATAAAGGCTACTTCGTTGGTCCAACTTTGTTTGATCATGTCAAACCGGATATGACGATTTACCGAGATGAAATCTTTGGCCCCGTACTGGTCGTGGTTCGAACGGACACCTACAGCCAAGCAATTGACCTGGTCAATAAGAATGCGTACGGAAACGGTACAGCCGTTTTTACGCAATCAGGATCAGCAGCACGCCGATTTGAACATGAAATTGAGGTCGGCATGGTTGGAATTAACGTTCCCATTCCAGTGCCGATGGCATTTTTCTCATTCGGTGGCTGGAAAGATTCTCTATTTGGGGACCTCCACGTACACGGTATTGAGGGCGTGAAGTTTTATACACGAACGAAAGTAATTACGAAGCGCTGGCCGGATGCACCTGAAGCGGTTAGCCTAACGATGCCGACCATGAAATAGCTGTGCTAACGGCACACAGCAGGAAAGGAAGAACCGGAACTATGTCTTGGGTCATTGCGGCTGTCGGTAACCTCGGAGAAAACTTGTCTCGGTTCACTCAAAGGTGGATCCCCGACTCGTGGGTCATTGCCATGATCCTTACGGTCCTAGCGGTGCTCCTAGCCATGTTTGGCGCTGGTGCAACTCTTGAAGAGACCGTTCTCGCCTGGGGCGGAGGGATGTGGAACCTTTTGACCCTAGCGATGCAGTTCACTATCGCGATGATTGCGGCGCACGCATGCGTGTCATCACGACCCGCGCATCGCTTCCTCGACTGGTTAGCGTCACGCCCGAACCCGGAACAACCCGTGCAGGCAGTCATACTGCTGGGTATCTACTCAATGATCATTGCCTACTTTAATTGGGCAGCTAGCGTAGTGGCCTCGGCATTGTTCGTACCGTTCATCGCACGACGAAACCGACTCGCTGATGTCCGCTTAATGATTGCAGCGGCATACCTCGGCATGGGCACTGTCTGGCACGGTGGCCTCTCAGGTTCGGCACCGTTAATCCTCGCAACAGAAGGCAATCCACTCCTGACCACCATGGGGCCGGACGGCACACCAGCAATCGATTTTGTCTTACCGGTCACCGAATCCCTGTTCAATTCGTTCAACGTAATTTATCTCATCGTCGTCGCAACGGTCGCACTGGTTATGTTGTGGGTCCTTCACCCGAGAAAGAACGCATGGACCTTGTCGGACGAGCAACTCGACGAAATGATGCCGACCATGCCTGAAGAATCAGAACCGACGACACCCGCTGCCCGCATGGAACACTTCCGGGGCTGGGTTGTTCTCGCAGCGGTTCTCATCGGATATCCGCTTGGCCACTCAATCGTTACGCAGGGATTTGGGGCTAGTTGGAACATCAACGCTTATAACGCGGTCTTTCTGATCGGCGCACTGTTACTACAGGGACGGCCCTCCAACCTCGTGCGTGCGTTCGGTAACGGCGCGCGTACCGCGTCTGGGGTTATATTGCAATTCCCCTTTTACGCCGGCATCTTTGGAATCATCTTAGGCACGGCCTTAGGGGAAACGCTGGGCAATTTCTTCACCAACATCTCAACTACACAAACGTATCCACTAATCGTCTACATCTACTCTGGATTTGTGAATCTTTTTGTCCCCTCGGGAGGCTCCAAATGGCTTATCGAGGCACCCTATCTGCTGCCTGCTGCCCGTGAACTTGGAGTATCAGCCACGACGACAGTGCTTGCCTACGGTTATGGGGATTCCACATCAAATCTGATCCAACCATTCTGGGCAATTCCCATTTTGACCGTTACACGGATGAAATTCGGCGACGTGCTCGGTTACACGGGAATTATGATGGTGGTTCTTCTGACCGTGACCGTCATCGCTATGTTGATCATCCCACCCCAGTTGGGGCCTGCATGGTAGATAGGTAGCAACGAAAGGACAGTGACTGTTTAGGCGTTACGACGACGATACGCGCGTAGCGCCTGAACGCCACTCTGGCGATGTAGAGACGTCAGTCAATTATCAAACGAAGATTACAGACATCAGAAAGGCTTTGCGAATAGACCAGTTCTCCGTTAAAACGTTCTATTCCACCTTTTGAACATTACGAACCTTCAGCACAGTTGTTGAACGACTTACCAACGCGATGCCAGAAGGCAACGAAAGTAATAACTCTTAACGTGCGTGCAGTATCCCGCGTCTTCGTCCACGTTCTTTCCATTGCCGGAATTCTGTCTCTGCCTGGAAGCGTGTTTGCCCAAGACATCCGCACTCTTGTAGTTGTTCCGTTTACGGATATTACGCCTAGTGAGGACGATACATGGGTCGGGATCGGAATCTCAGAAACGCTAATTACAAATCTTCGGAACGAAGCCAACCTTAACACCATCGATCGTACGACGGTCCTGGAAACGATTGCCACTACTGCGCAATCCAGTAGGCAGCCCAATGATCGTAGCCTACCACTCGAGATTGCACGTGTGCTTAATGCGGATCTGACTCTTTCGGGGAGTTATCAACGAAACGGTTCGCAACTACGACTAACGGCGACTCTCCTCGATGTTCGTCAGAGACAAACCGTAGAGACCTTCACAATCGATGGGCCCTACTCCGACCTGTTTGTGCTCCAAGATCAACTTGCTCATGGTGTGGCTAACGCTATTGAAGTGCATCAGCTAACGGCTTCCTCGAACACAACAAGACCTACACCGGAACCCTCCACGGATCGTGTGGTAACCCGCCGTCAACAAAACACAGAAACAACATCTTTCAGCGCACCCCCGGGGCAGACTAACCCGCAGAGCGGTCGAGCTGGTGCGGCGCAGTCCGAAGCTGTACGAGACGGTGTCTTTGCTATACGCAATCGACCGTCCGTCCTTGTAGTACGGACTGACGAACCCCCGGAAATCGATGGACGACTGGATGAAGCCATGTGGGACGACGCGGTTCTGATCACCGATTTCGTACAAACTAGCCCGATAGAAGGTGCCCCGCCGACGGAAAACACGGAAGTGCGAATCGCGTACGATGCAAACAATATCTACTTCGCGTTTTACGCCCGTTATCTCGACCCGTCACAGATGCGAGCCAATCGTGTTGACCGTGACCAAGCTCGCCGAGACGATTGGATCGCTGTTATGTTTGACACCTTCCTCGACCAACAACGGGCATATCGGTTTTCTGTTAACGCATACGGAGTACAGAACGATGCGATCTTGACTGGGGGACGGCGTATGCGAGGCCCCCCTGGCGGAGGTGGTGACAGTTCATGGGACGCTCTGTTTGAAAGTCGCGGGGTCCTCGTTGACGATGGCTGGACCGCGGAACTCGCCATCCCCTTTAAAAGTTTACGGTACCCATCTCCAGACAACGGCGAACACCAGTGGGGCTTTCAAATCACACGCACCGTGCAAACCAAAGACGAGACCGTCGTCTGGTCCCCTACCACACGAAACGTCTCTGGCATCCTCACCCAAATGGGAACCCTTAATGGACTGCGCAACCTTTCATCGAGTCGAAATCTCGAAATCCTCCCGACGGCGACGGCCATCCAGCTAGGAAAGCTGACGGACACCGGCTTCCAGGAAGGCGACGTTCAACCTGACATCGGCTTGAATGTGAAATATGGAGTAACGTCTGACCTAACGGCTGATTTCACCGTAAACCCTGATTTTTCCCAAATCGAATCAGACCGACCACAGATTGAAGTGAACCAACGGTTTCCGCTCTATTACCCAGAGCTCCGCCCGTTTTTTTTGGAAGGTCAGGAGATTTTTCGAACCCCGGGTCGTGTAAGTCTTGTCCATACACGAACAATTGTTGACCCACAATTCGGCGCGAAGCTAACTGGCAAAACTGGTAACACGACCCTTGGCGTACTGGTAACCAATGACGAAGCGACAGGCCGTCTGGATGACTCCAACCATCCTGCATTCGGTCAAAACGGGAAGTTTTTTGTTGGGCGTGCTCGTTATGACCTGCACTCCGAAAGCTACATTGGCGCTATCGTCACGGACCGCGAGTTTTTTGGCTCATTCAGTCGTGTCGGAGGAGTGGATGGCCGGATCCGGATCGGACAGACACACAGCGCACAGTTTGTCGCGGTCGCATCATCAAACCGCGACCTAGACGGCAATGAGAAGACAGGCCCTCTATTTGACTTTGCATTCAGACGGGATAGTCGACACATTAACTACCGACTCCAATACAACGTAATCGACCCCAACTTTGACACCGCGACTGGCTTCGTTCGACGCGTTGACACACGGCGCCTCGATGCCGATATCGAATACGTGTGGTGGCCAGAAAGTTGGATCATTAACTGGGGGCCCAGGTTTTCCTATCTACGCAATGACGATCACACCGGTGTCTTACAAGATGAAGATTTTCGCGCTAACATCAACATGCGTTTTTATCGAAACATTTTCTTTCGTATCGACGGACGCCGTGAGCTTGAGCGTTACCGAAATATAAATTTCTTTAAAACGCGTTTCTCTCTCCGCAACAGTATCAATACGGACCGCCGGGTCTCGCTCTTCTATGGACTCGACTGGGGTGACCAGATTCGTTTTATTGACAACCCCTTTTTAGGACGCTTCTTTGAATACAACATCGGCGCAACACTGCGTCCGACGTCAAGACTGAACACTCAAATCAACATTGATACCAGTCGATTTCAAAATACGTCGACGAACCAAATGGAATTCGATGTCAAGATCTTCCGCGCGTTCACCACGTATCAGTTCACCGATCGATTTCTTGTGCGAAACATACTCGAACACAACACTGGCACCGGAGAGGTGGGTGTCAACGTTTTATTCACATACCGTGTCAATGCGGGAACCGTGTTTTACATCGGCTACGACGACAGGCTTAAAGAATGGGTCAATATGAATGAGGAGCGGTATCTAGCAAGTTTCTTAGAACGACAACGGCGAGCATTTTTTACAAAATTTCAGTACCTGTTTCGCTACTAAGAGCGACCCCGACGACTTTATCGCACGTGGTACGATTCAACAGATGGGCGAAACCTTACGCGCGACTCTCGACGATACGCTTGGCCCCACACTTGCCGAACTGGACAAAGCCGCGCTCAGACGACGACTACGTCCACTTGATAGTGGCATCGGTCCTCGGGTCACGGTTGATGGCCGTTCGGTTATCCAACTGTGCTCTAACGATTACCTCGGACTGAGTAGTCATCCATTAGTCAAAGAAGCTACAACGAATGCCGTCTCCAACTATGGATCTGGTGCGGGCTCTGCTCGACTTATCGTTGGAACCTCTCTCCCACACGTCCAGCTTGAGGCGAGACTCGCCACATTTAAGCGGACGGAAGCGGCTGTCGTGTTGCCTTCTGGATATCAGGCTAACGTCGGAATACTTCAAGCACTCACCGGACCGGGTGACGTTATATTTAGCGACGAGTTAAACCACGCCAGCATCATCGATGGGTGCCGACTCTCTCGGGCTGCAGTAGAAGTGTACCGACATCGCGACGTTAACCATCTTGGAACTCTTTTATCAGTAAATGCCGGCGCACGACGACGACTCATCATTACTGAAACCGTCTTCGCAATGGATGGTGACCTCGCGCCGCTAAACGAGATCGTCGCCGTAGCCAAACGGTATAACGCATCGATTGCTGTTGATGAGGCGCATGCCACCGGTGTTTTCGGAGCAACAGGTGCTGGTCTCGTCGAAAAATACGAACTGTGGGACTCAATCGATGTACAAATAGGCACACTGAGTAAAGCGGTCGGAGCCCTCGGTGGATTTATCGCAGGTAGTCAGGCAGTCATCGACACCGTCATCAATAGCGCACGAACTTTTATCTTCACTACTGGCTTACCACCAATGGTCGCCGCCGCTGCACAAGCCGCCATCCAAATCATCGTCGACGAACCAACACGTCGTACTAAACTATGGCGCAATGCATCATTTCTTCAGGAACATCTTGTCGCCGCCGGTTATACCATTACCGAAACAGCCTCACCGATACTGCCAGTCCTCGTTGGTGACTCCGCCACGAGCATATCCCTCAGTGAAACGCTTCTCAAAAACGGAGTACTCGTGCCGGCTATCCGCCCGCCGACCGTCCCACCTGGCACAGCACGCCTACGCGTCACCCCAATGGCAACACACACAAAGTCTGATTTGACGACAGCAGTTAAAGTATTTACAGATGCAAAACAACAACTCGAAACACGTTAGTTTTCCCGCACATGCAAAATAAAGCTGCACCTCCCGACCCAGCGCACGACGAACTTGCGAAGGCAGACCACGCGCATCTATGGCATCCGTTCACGCCAATGAGTTTGTGGTTGGAACAGGAACCACTCGTAATTGCTCGAGCGGAAGGACAAGAACTTATCGACGAGAACGGTCGGCGTTACCTCGACGGGGTTTCATCACTGTGGTGCAATGTTCACGGGCACAATCGTCCCGAAATCAACGAAGCCATCACCCGCCAACTGAAACATGTTGCCCATACCACTCTGTTGGGTCTGACACACCGTCCAGCCATTGAGCTTGCAAAACGTCTTGCCCATATCTCCCCACCTAAGCTCACGCGAGTCTTTTACTCAGATGCCGGTGCCACGGCTGTAGAGGCCGCACTAAAAATGGCCCTGCAATATTGGCAAATGGCCGGATTAAAGGGGAAAACACGATTTGGTTCACTCGCTGATGCTTACCATGGCGACACGCTTGGCGCCGTCGGGGTTGGATATTCCCATCTCTTTCATCACTTCTTTGAGGCGGTCTTACCCGACACCCTACGATTAACACCTCCTCACCTACTGCGGTGGCGGAACGGTATGACCCACACCGAAGCACTGGAACGTGCGATCACCGACGCCGACAGAATTATCACCGGTGAATCCAAACACCTAGCCGCCATCATCGTTGAACCGCTCATGCAAGGCGCCGCCGGCATGTGGCCACATCCACCAGCGTATCTACGTGCGCTTCGAGACATCACAACCCGTGAAAATGTACTGCTCATCTGCGATGAAGTGGCGACAGGATTTGGAAGAACTGGCACCATGTTTGCCTCTCAACAAGCCGGCATCTCACCCGACCTTATGTGCCTCGCAAAGGGAATCACAGGGGGCTACCTGCCACTTGCGGCAACGCTAACTACCGATCCTATCTACGAAGCCTTCCTCGGCATGCCACAAGACGGCAAAACGTTTTTCCATGGACACACCTATACCGGCAACCCTTTGGCTTGCGTAGCCGCACTCACCAGCCTCGACTTGTTTGAGAGTGACCAGACGCTGAAACACCTGGACAGCATAATCCCCTCCTTGCAACAGAAACTCGAAGCTAAAATCGCGCCACTGAACCATGTGGCTGACGTGCGACAACAGGGATTAATGGTCGGCATCGAACTCGCTGCTGATACCAAAAATCGTAAAGCTTATCCTGCTCACGACAGAATGGGAGCAAAAGTAGGCATTGAAGCAAGAAACCGTGGTGTTATTGTTCGGCCACTCGGTGACGTTGTCGTACTTATGCCTCCTCTCAGTATTCAAGAAAACGAATTGATCGAACTTGTGTCTGTGACACGAGACGCAATCCTTGCCACCACAGAGGCGCGTTGACTACAAACGCCCTTTTTATTACCGGCACGGACACGCACGTAGGCAAGACATTCGTGACTTGCGGAATCGCCAATAAGTTACGCGAGAATGACAAGCAGGTCGGTGTAATGAAACCCGTCGAAACCGGATGCTGGAACGGAACCACTCGCCATCCTGAAGATGCCGCCGCCATAGCCAAAGCCGCAGGCTGCACTGCACCGCTGACCACGATCTGCCCTTATCAGTTTGATGCTCCAGTGGCTCCAGACATTGCGGCACGCCTCGAGGGCGTGCACATCGACTCTCAACTGTTGTGTTCGACATTTGAACAGATTGCTGGCTGTCACGACGTAACGTTAGTCGAAGGAGCCGGAGGGTTCCTTGTGCCAATCAAGGAGCGCTATCTCATGGCGGACTTAGTTCAGGATTTCAACATACCGACGGTAGTTGTCGTCGCTTCAAAGCTTGGAGCCATCAACCATACGCTGTTAACACTCGAGGCCGCCGCGGCAAGAAATATCACCGTCCGTGGATACATACTCAATCACGTGTCGAATGCCACCGACGTCGCAACAACTACAAATGCAGATCTTCTCAGCCGATGCACCGACATTCCATGCCTCGGAGAGATTGCGTACACTCCCCCCGCCCACAATAATTCAAGTCAGGTCGTTGAGGCGGCACTCAACTGGCAAACCATGTGGCAGGACTGAGACTATGAGGATTCGGTCGCTGTCGTCACACCTCGTAACCCAAGGCGTCCCAGCAATGAAAAATCGTCGCCAGGCTCAGGATTTGGTGTGGTTAAGAGTCGGTCACCCAAGAAAATAGAATTCGCTCCGGCGAGAAAACAAAACGCCTGCGTCACTTCTCCCATTTCCAGTCGACCCGCACTCAAGCGTACCTTAGCCAACGGCATAAGAACGCGCGCTGTCGCAATAACACGGACGACAACATCCCAATCAACGGCTTGTTGGTGTGCCAGAGGGGTTCCCTCCGCCGCCACCAATGTGTTCACGGGAACACTTTCTGGCTGGGGCGTCTGGCAAGCCAGTTCGTAAAGTAGGTCAATGCGATCGTCCTCCGATTCACCCATGCCGAGAATGCCACCGCAACACACCTTCATCCCTGCCTGACGAACGTGGCGAAGCGTTTGAAGACGGTCGTCGTACGACCGCGTGGTAATCACCGACCCATAAAATTCGCGTCCGCTATCAAGATTATGGTTGTAGTAATCAAGTCCCGCTTGTTGTAAGCGATTGGCTTGCGCACTATTGAGCATACCCAGCGTGACACACGTTTCAAGGCCTAAAGCCTTCACGGCCCGAACCATCTCAAGAACTTTGTCGAAGTCGGGCCCATCACTCACTTCGCGCCACGCCGCCCCCATACAAAACCGGTCAGCTCCACCGGTTTTTGCCCGTTCCGCCGCAGTCACTACCTGCTCAACATCCATGAGCGCACTAGCTTCAATGCCAGCCTCGTAGTGCGCAGATTGTGGACAGTAGGCACAGTCCTCCGGACAACCACCAGTCTTAACGCTAAGCAAAGAGGCACACTGCACCGTCTCAGGATTGTGGAAACGGCGATGAACCCCGGCTGCCTCATAGACAAGGTCAAGTAATCCTCGACCATAAAGTCTGGCAACGTCGTCACGCGTGATGGCTACAGCCTCTGAACGGTGAGCGGGTGTGAGCGTTTCGTCTGACATTAGCTGGTCGGTCTCGGATTATAACTGCTTACCCCATGAAACGGCGCGTTCGCATAGCTCACGCGAAACGAAACAGACATGGACGGTTTAACCTTAAGCGCAGTATTGCCACTGAAATTCATCTTCTATAATGGGCCGGCATGCTGAATGATCTAAGCCAAGCCGAACTAGTCGCAACTGAACGCGACCTTGCAAACCGTCTCGCCACCCTTAGACGGGCGAATCTTTCGCTCGACCTCACGAGGGGAAAACCGAGCCCCGAACAATTAGCTTTGTCCGATCAAGTCGAACTCATGACCGGCAACGACTTCAATACCGAAGATGGCACCGACGCACGGAACTACGGGGGACTGAGTGGCATCACCGAGGCCCGACAATTAGGTTCACAACTACTCGGCGTTGACGCCAGCAATGTAATTGCCGGAGGCAATTCTAGTCTTACGCTGATGTACCAATATTTGCTCCATGCCTGGCTAAACGGCGCAACAGGACCGGACACCGCGTGGCGTCACGATAGCGGACAACTTAAATTCTTGTGCGTCGTCCCTGGGTACGACCGACATTTCACGATAACCGAAAGCCTTGGCTTCGAGCTCATCAACGTCGGCTTCACCGAAGAGGGTCCTGACATGGACCAAATAGAAGCGCTCGTCGACAATGACCCGCTGATTAAGGGTATCTGGTGCGTCCCGAAATACTCCAACCCGACAGGACATGTGTACTCAGATTCAATTGTCGAACGAATGGCACTCTTAGCGAAGCGAGCCGGAGCAAATTTCCGCATTATGTGGGACAACGCCTACGCAGTGCACGATCTCACAAGCGATCCGCCTCCGCTGTTGAACCTTATGACCCGTTGCCAGACCGTTGGCACTGAAGACAGCGCGATCCTCTTTGCATCGACTTCAAAGGTGACCCGCGCTGGGTCTGGCATTTCGTTCATGGCCGCATCGACCGGCAACCTCACATCATTCATAAGATCGCTTGGCGTACAAACTATCGGTCCGGACAAAATCAACCAACTACGACACGTACGCTTTCTAAAAGATCTTGGCGGCATCAACAAGCTAATGCAGAGTCATGCTGAAATTGTCAGACCAAAATTTGATCGTGTCATCAAACATCTGCACGACGGTCTCTCTGACACTGGCGTCGGAACCTGGACTGTTCCACAGGGCGGCTATTTCATCTCTTTCGAGTCTCCCCCCGGACTCGCGGGCGCAATCATACAGCTCGCCGGCGAAGCCGGTGTCAAACTGACACCGGCTGGCGCGACATTTCCATATGGACGAGATCCAAACGATTCAAATATTAGATTGGCACCAACTTTTCCGACACTCGCCGAAATCGACCAGGCCATGCCGGTTTTCGTCACAGCGGTCACATTAGCCGCAGTGCGACAACTCCTTGGAATGGCAATCACAACACCGTGAAAGGGCTGCTCATCGACTGGTATCGCACCGCGGTGTAGCATTAGGTGACACCGATGGGACTGATTGGACGCACAGAACTTGCCTTGGGTTATCGTCGGCCCCTTTGCACAGCCGCCGTGCTCGTCCTGACACTGGGGTCCTGGAACGCCTCGGCACAAGACGTCACCTTTACCGAGGACCTCGCGCCAGTCATTAACACCCACTGTGTTACTTGCCATCGACCGGGCGCAATAGGTCCGTTCAGTCTTACAAACTATGAAGACGTGCAGCAACGCGCTGTCCGCCTTGCTGAGGTTGTTAGTGACGGCCTCATGCCCCCATGGAAGCCAAGCAGGGGTGGTGACACTTACTATGGCGCCCCGGCACTAACACCCGAAGAAAGAGAATTGTTCGTTACTTGGGCTGAGAACGGTGCGCCCCGTGGTCCTGAGGGCAGCCTCCAAGCCGCGGCTGATTTTGACGACACGACATGGCCACTCGGAGAACCAGACCTCGTTGTGTCAATGGACACACCGTATACGGTTCAAGCGGGAACTGGTGTCGAACATCGCAACTTCGCCTTGCCCGCAGGCGTGACAGAACGTAAATGGGTTTATGCCATTGACATCTTGCCCCAAGGTTCCACACGGAGCCAGTTGCTCCGCGCGCGTATCATGCTGGACTCGAGTGGAACCGGACAACAAGCCGACTCTGTCGACACGGAGCCTGGCTACCCTGGCCTCGCCCTAGACCACGGGGTCTTCCCAGAGGGGAACTTTCTCGTGTGGACACCAGGAACAGTTTCCGAGGAAACACGACCTGGACTTGCATGGCCTGTTGACCCGAGGACCGATCTCATTGTGCAACTTGCAATGCGACAGCACACTGAGACAATTAACGCACAAGTATCAGTCGGCCTATATTTCTCTGATGAACCCCCGGCATTAACATCTGTCACGGTCCCGCTTACCTCGAAAACGATTGACATCCCAGCTGGTGAAGCATCCTACGTTGTTGAGGATCGGTATCGATTACCGGTCGGCGTCGATCTGCTTGGGATATACCCGAGCATGCATTACCTCGGCAAGGAAATCGTGGCAACAGCCGAACTTCCGGATGGATCCCAACGGGATCTATTAACGATTACTGACTGGGATATTGATTGGCAGGATAGCTACTACTACGTCTCACCCTTGCACTTGCCGGAAGACACGTTAATCACTGCACGGTTTACGTATGACAACTCAACTGCGAATCCTAGAAATCCGTCGACTCCACCAGTTCCCGTGCGCCATGGACCAAGCGTTGAAGATGAAATCGCAGACCTCCTTCTACAAGTAATACCAATTTTGCCGCGCGATACCAGTGTGCTCGCTGGGAACCTGGCTTTAAAGCAGGCACGTAACGATATATTGGGATTCCAGGCCCAGCTGCGTCGTGAGCCGAACAACGAGAGGACGCACAACGACATAGCAGCGCTATATCTGACCGTTGGACAACTCGAACTTGCACGTGATCATCTGCAACAGGCCATTACTCTCGCACCGTCATTTGCCGACCCTCACTTTACTCTCGGCTCACTTCTGGTGGGGGAGGGAAACACCGCCGGCGCAATCGAGGAATTCCGTCGTGCTATCGAGATTCAACCTGATTACTCTGAAGCCCACAACAATTTAGGCGCATTGCTCTTATCCTCTGGCGAAACCGAAGAAGGCATCATGCACTATAGATTTGCCGTGCAATTCGATGATCGCAATGCAGGGGCGTTCTTTAATCTCGCGAACGCACTAGTTGCAGAAGGCGAGCTGGAAGAAGCGACCGAGCTCTACCGTGAGGCGGCAGCAATCACGCCCAACGACGCCGACGTACACAACAACCTGGCCCGCGTACTGTCCGCTGACAATGAACTGTCCGAGGCAGTAACGCACTACCAACAGGCGATTGCAATCAATCCGAACCTTGCCTCTTCTTTAATTGGCCTGTCTTGGATCCTCGCAACCGCACCAATGGACGACCTCCGGAATGCCAACGAAGCGATCGAGCTCGCAGAGCTGACCGTTGGACTTGTCGGGCTCAATCATCCAGAAGTTCTTGACACACTGGCAGCGGCCTACGCAGCAGCCGGACGATTTGAAGATGCCGTCGATACCGCACGAAGTGCAATAACCGCCGCCCAGGCAACAGCTGGCTACGCGGGATATGCAATATCCATTCAGGAACGGATCGCCCTCTACCTTCAGTTCAAACCGTTCCGAACAGGCACGGAATAGACTCGACAGCGCAACTATTGCCTAGACGCATCAAGCACAAACTGCTTCACCCGTTCAAAGTCGGATTCAACGGGTACGGACAGAGGCAAATCCAAAACCTGGCTCCGATCATCAAGGTATGCGACGCACGGTCGACCGTAGTCGAGTGCTAGTTGAGCCTCGCTTGCTGTACCCTCGGCTCCTGGAAGCACGATTACCACATCCGACGACAGTACGTTAACGTGGTTTCGTGAACCTGAGCGCGCTCCCTCTGAACCACGTTTGTTAAGGTGAGTACGAATTACTATTTCAACCCATCGGTTGGGATATCCCGACGGTGGTTCCCCAACATGTTGAATCGAGGAAGGTAATACGCCGATCACTCGCCCTTTGCGAGGGCTCGTCCCAACAAAGGCTTCCGATACGGCGGCCATCACTCCTCCGCCGCCGCCTGTCAACAAGTGATAGCCAGACTGTGCAATCCACCGCCCTACACAACGTGACCGTTCACGATGCGAGAAACGACTCGACCCCATCACTCCAATTACAGCAAGAGACTCAAAGATCATCACTAGTGAACACTATAATGCGCACGATGGTAATGCGCGCGCTTATCCTGACGACGCTTGCGGTTCTAACCCTGACTGCGTGCAGTCAGAATCATTCGGACGAGAACACCAGCGGGGAAGAAGTTCTATTAACCGTCGAGCACCGTTCTGAATGGCGCCAACTTTGGATTGAAGGCGCAACCGACCTTCCCGATGGAGCGTTCGTCAATTTCAGTGTGGAGCACGAAATTGGGCGTAGCACCCCTTCGGACGAATGGCCTACGGCCAACCTTGTGGAATCCGGACGAGCAACTGTCGCCGAAGGTCATTACTGGACAGTCGTGAACACGTTGAATTGGCCACCTGGAAATGTACGCATTGTTGTGCAATTTCCGTTACCGCCCCAACCAGTAGAAATAGCAGCACGTTACGGTGAATTTGGTGAACACCTTATAGGCGACAACGTGGTCACGCTGTCTGGAATGAAAGCGGTAGAGGCCGAATACCAATTCGAACACCGGCGGTAAACCCGGACGCGTGACGCTAGAAGTATCACCCACCAGGAGCCTCGACTAACAGACACAGCCAACGCTAAATGATTCTTGCACGATAGCTCATAGTGATGCCCTCTCCTGACGCTGGAGCTCGTGTCCTGCACAAGGGGAGGGCAATTACTCTACTAAGAACACCGACAACACTGGCGTTTAGCTAACGGCAGACCCACGATGCTGTTCGGTGCCCTATCGATTAGCCATCAACCTTGTTGAAGTAAGTCAATCCACCGCCACCAGCTACCATATAAGGACCGATTTTCGCATTGAAATCCGTCTCCCTGCGCCAGCCGGCGTAGGCCTGTTGGTTTTCCTTTGAGTCCCAAATTTCGTAGAACACAACGTGACCGGGATTGTCCTGGTCCACGTAGATGTCGAAAAGAAGACAACCTTCCCAATTCCGGGTGTCGGGAGCCGCTTCGATCATTATTTCAAGAAACTCATCGATTTTCTCAGGGTCTACTTGCAGATCAATCGTTAAAAATAGAGCACCGTCGGGCGTAGACACCTCTTGGGCCGAGACTGATGTCGAGGCCCATCCTGTGAGAAGCGAACCACAGACAAGCGTTAATGCTAAAAGCAACCCGTTTCGCATGTTTATTCTCCTTAATGACAGCCGGCCCGTCGGGTTACAGAGACCTCACGAACGTCACACCGTAGGTAGAAAGTCCCGACACGCACTTCACAAATATCAGGCAAGATCAAAACGGTCCAGATTCATCACCTTGTCCCACGCGGCCACAAAGTCACGCACGAAAGCCTGTTCCGAATCTATGCATCCGTAAACTTCTGCAATAGCTCGAAGCTGAGAGTTTGAACCAAACACGAGATCAACAGCAGTGCCAGTCCACTTGACATCGTTTGTCCCGTGGTCGCGTCCCTCAAACAGACCTTCAGCAGTCGAGGACGCCTCCCACTGGGTATTCATGTCGAGTAAATTCACAAAGAAATCATTAGTCAACATCTCCGGTCGCGTGGTGAATACCCCCATTGCAGCTTGGCTGACATTTGCATTCAGCACACGCATACCACCGACGAGCACCGTCATTTCTGGCGCGGTCAGCGTCAACATGTGCGCCCGATCCACGAGCAACTCCTCGGCCGATCGCGATTGCCCCGTACCCAGATAGTTACGAAATCCATCTGCCGTAGGCTCGAGCACAGCAAACGACTCCACGTCGGTCTGCTCCTGTAGCGCGTCCGTGCGTCCTGGCGAGAAAGGAACCTGTATGTCGTGTCCTGCATTTTTCGCAGCTTTCTCAATGGCTGCACATCCGCCTAAGACGATCACATCAGCAAGCGAGACGGTCGCCCCGTTGGACTGTGAACTGTTGAATTCCGTTTGGATCTTCTCCAGTGTCGGCAGCACGCTCTGAAGTTCGGCCGGGTTGTTCACTTGCCAATCTTTCTGTGGAGCGAGGCGGATACGTGCGCCGTTTGCCCCACCTCGTTTGTCGGTTCCACGAAACGTCGCAGCCGACGCCCAAGCAGTCGAGACAAGTTGCGAAATGGACAGTCCTGCTCCGAGCAACTTGTCCTTAAGGTCAGCGACGTCTCGGTCTCCAATTAACTGATGGCCGACATCAGGAACGGGGTCTTGCCACAACTGCGGCTCCGCAGGAACCAATGGACCAAGACACCGCGTGCGGGGCCCCATGTCACGATGCGTTAACTTGTACCACGCCTTAGCAAAGGCATCCGCAAACTCCTCCGGATTTTCGTGAAAACGCTTTGAAATCGGAGCATAGACCGGGTCCAGTTTGAGCGCGAGGTCCGTTGTGAACATCATCGGGGCGTGCTTCTTCGAGGCATCGTGAGCATCCGGCACGGTCCCCTCTGCTGATGCATTCGTTGGTGTCCACTGGGTCGCGCCTGCAGGACTCTTCACCTGTTCCCACTCATAACCGAACAGATTATCGAAGTAATTGTTATCCCACTTCACAGGGTCGGTGGTCCATGCCCCCTCCAAACCGCTTGTGATCGTGTCACCGGCTTTGCCACTGCCAAAGCTGTTCTTCCAGCCTAGACCTTGCTCCTCTACACTGGCACCCTCTGGGTCGGGACCGACGTGTTTGTCCGCATCGGCAGCACCGTGTGCCTTACCAAACGTATGTCCGCCAGCAATAAGCGCAACCGTTTCTTCATCATTCATCGCCATCCGGCCAAACGTTTCTCGTATATCTCTTGCTGCAGCGAGCGGATCCGGGGTTCCATTTGGTCCCTCAGGGTTTACGTAGATCAGGCCCATCTGAACGGCACCGAGAGGATTCTCAAGGTCTCTATCCCCAGTGTAACGTTCGTCTGCCAGCCACGTAGTCTCCGGCCCCCAGTAAATATCCTCTTCTGGTTCCCAGACATCCTCTCGTCCTGCAGAAAAACCAAACGTCTTAAAACCCATCGACTCGAGAGCACAATTACCCGCAAGGATCATCAAATCAGCCCAAGAAATTTTTCGACCGTACTTCTGTTTAATAGGCCAGAGCAATAAACGCGCCTTATCCAGATTGACGTTATCTGGCCAGCTATTAAGGGGAGCAAAACGTAAGGTGCCGGACGCAGCGCCACCGCGACCGTCACCGATGCGGTAGGTGCCCGCACTATGCCACGCCATCCGAATGAAAAGCGGTCCATAGTGACCGTAGTCAGCTGGCCACCACGTTTGCGACGTGGTCATTACCCCATCAATGTCCTTCTTTAGAGCATCTAGGTCGAGCGCCTTGAGTTCATCTGCATAGTTAAAATCCTGCCCCATCGGATCTGAGAGAGAAGAGTTCTGATGAAGGATCTTGAGGTTTAACTGGTTTGGCCACCAATGTTGGTTCGACATCGTCCCAACTGCCGTGTGTCTATGGGCCCCGCCCAACGCCGGGCACTTACTTTCGCTCGCCATGTTCTCTCCAATCGTGTTCTATATTTTGTGCAAACTTATCGTTCTAGACCGTGTAACGGTCGAAACTATTTTCGGCTTATCCTGTTTCCCGGAAAGCTCAAAGACCTGTAACAGTAATTATCTAGGATCGACAATGGTCTCGTCAGACCGGCAACTCAAATTCTTCTGAACTACTAAGATATAGTGTGAGTAGTACGGGGCGTGGCGCAGCCTGGTAGCGCGCCTGCTTTGGGAGCAGGAAGTCGGAGGTTCAAATCCTCTCGCCCCGACCACTATCTACTCAGCTACGAATCACCTCCTGGGCAACCAAGCATCAAAAAAACGCCTGCGCGTGCCACGACTTTGAGACCGCCACCTCCCATTGTCCGTCTCTGACCTGACCCACCTGCGTCAGCGTATTGTTAAAAACGGTTGTCTCAAGGCCTACCTCACCGTCCGCAACCAATTGCGCAAACTCGTCACGTGACACACGTTCAACGGCATCTTCACGACGAAACAGAATGGGAGCGTGATCGACAAGGTCTACACCGATCGCTTGTTGCAAAACTTTGATCCGTTGGACAAGTGCATCGATAGAACACCCGGACGGGCCGGCAACACTCTGGTCAACTGCGACAAAAAGAAACCGCCCGTAGCGCAAATCTCGTGCGGCCGTCAGAGGAGTGCTGTGAGCACCCCACTGGTCAATAAAGTCATCGACATCGGCTAGAAGGCGTCCCTGCTCTTCATCGGACAATATCCTTGAGGCCGAAAAAATCCATACGCGCGCATCAGTGGGAAGCCGGTCAAACGGTATCCGTGGCATCTAATCTCTCCATCCTTCTAGAATACATGGCATTTGAGTGCCACTGACCCAGACCCCAACATTTCCACCACATGCCACTCGATTTCCGTGGCTACCCATGGTCGCTACCTCGTCACACCCGCGGCGTCCTCAACTCCAGCCCCGCTACTCGTTGGATTCCATGGCTACGGTGAACACGCTGATCGTCATCTAGCTCAGTTAACTCAAATTCCAGGTAGTCATCGCTGGACTCGAGTCGCCATTCAAGGACTTCATCGCTTTTACAGTCAGTCACGTAAACACATTGTCGCGAGTTGGATGACGCGTCAGAACCGCGATCTTGCTATCGCCGACAACCTCCAGTACGTGAATACGGTCCTCGACACGGTTAAGGCATCACACCAAACAAACGGCACACTCATATTCTGTGGTTTCTCTCAGGGAGTCGCGATGGCCTACCG
>CAZDQD010000097.1:0-3097 GCA_964507425.1 uncultured Vicinamibacteraceae bacterium | reverse complement strand
CAAATCAACAAATTTTATTTTGAACAAATCATAGTGCCCCGCACTGCCAAACAGATAGAAGCAGATGTAATACATGTGCCATACTGGTCCCCGCCATTCAAGTCGCCGTGCCCTATGGTTATAACTATACATGACATCATTCCCCTACTTCTACCTGAGCAAAGACGCTCTTTAATTCATCGCGTATACACTTCGATAACGGTCGCAGCAACACAAGGTGCGTCTCACATCATCACAGATTCAAACACTTCCCACGATGACATAGTTGCCAATCTCCAAGTGGCAGATACACAAGTTCATACAGTACATTTAGGCACTGATGATATTTATAGCCCACACCAAAACCCTGTAGCAGTGAAGAAAGTGCGTACAAATTACAATCTTCCAGATACGTATATTCTGTACTTAGGAGGTTTCCAAAGACACAAGAATTTACGACATTTGTTGGCCGCTTGGACTTGGGCAGATCCTATAGCTAGTGAAGACTGTCCATTGGTGATAGCAGGTCGACTACCAAAAAAACCAGATGGTTATATGTATGACAACTTACCAGACATTGCTAACGAACTTGGAATAAATGATACTGTAAGATTTATTGGAGAGGTTAAAGAGGAAGACAAGGCTACGCTTTATCAACTAGCATCCTGTTTTGTGTTTCCTTCAAGTTACGAAGGTTTTGGTTTGCCTCCTCTAGAAGCTATGGCCTGCGGAGTACCAGTAATAACCACGGGTTCAGGTGCACTCAAAGAAATTGTAGGAGACGCTGCTTATCTAATTTCAGACCCGGTCGATGCTCGCGAACTAGGAGCCGCTATGATAAGTGTGATAGTAGATGAAAACCTGGCATCTGACCTGCAAGAACGTGGATTAATACAATCCTCTAAATTTAGCTGGGAACAAACTGTTGTTGATACCTTGCAAATCTACCGACAAGCTATGTCATAGACAATAATCACGTCAACGTAAAACCGCATGTATAGACCGCATTAAGCTTGGGTCTACCTTTACTATAGCTCGATCATAGGTTACCAGTCCAGTAGACTCTCTCTCCACATCAGCAATCTGCGAATAAATTGCACCACTTAACCCTGCGTTTTGTTTCAAGACTCCAATTTGGTCAACGTATTTACGATACCATTCTATAAAACTGTTAGTATCTGTTACCGGTTGTACATAACTAGGTTCTCCCCATCGCCAGCCACCTTCTGTCCACAAATGCCCATTCACTGGCAAACCCAGACCTCCCCACTCTGCAAGAACCCTTGCTTCGCCATTGCTGACTTCAGGAAAATATATTTGATTGTATGAATGATAACTTACTATGTCACCAACACCTTCGTCAGCGTACCCTGTAGCACCAACAACCAACCGGGACGGATCTAGATTTTTTGTGTATGCGGTTACCGCACCAGCCTCAAACTCTCCCCAATGCTCATTGAACAAAACCCAAGTTACAACAGAGGGATGATTGTAAAGATTTTGTACCATTTGTTGCAGCTCTGCTTTGTAAAGATGTTTTCCCCAATCAGACCTGTTGTTACCCATTGGCATATCCTGCCACACCAACACCCCCTTACGGTCAGCCCAGTAATACCAGCGTTGAGGCTCAATTTTCATGTGTTTCCGTACAAGGTTGTAACCAAATTGTTTAACCATGTCAATATCGTATGCAAGGGCCTCATCTGTCGGTGCTGTATATAGACCATCAGGCCAATAACCCTGGTCTAGCACTCCTATATGAAAAAATGGACGCCCATTAAGGTGTATACGTGGCACATCACCAGCGTATGATATGGAAATCTTTCGTAAACCAAAATAGCTGGTTACATTATCAACAACCGTGCCGTTACTAACAATGTTTATTTCTACATCATAAAGATGAGGGTTGTCTGGAGACCAGAGAACAGGATTCCTTATTGGAATAAAATAGTTTTGGTTTACCGGCACCGAATAACTTGAAACCAACTTACCTTTAGAACTCACCTTTAAATGTGCTGTCACTGACGACAAATCTCCTACAACACTTGTTTCTATCATTACCCCACCACGATCTACATCAGGCACAATCCTCAAATAATCAACACGAGTAGCAGATACCGGTTCTAGCCACACTGTTTGCCATATCCCTGTAGAAGCTGTGTACCATATATCTACAGGGTTGTGTACTTGTTTGCCGCGTGCCTGCTCTCCACTATCTGTTGGGTCGAAGACACCGACAACAATCTCTTGGAGTCCTGAATGATGGAGAAAATCTGTAATATCAAAGCTAAAAGGATTGTATCCTCCCTGATTAGTGCCTACATGATGACCGTTTATATAAACTGTGGCTTCCCAATCAACAGCGCCAAAGTGCAACATTATTCTCTGACCGTTCCAAACTGATGGAATCTCAACTTCACGCCTGTACCAAGCGCGGTCAACATGACTATTAATTCCTGACAACGCCGATTCAGGAGGAAAGGGCACCAATATGTTACTGGAAAGTGTTTTGTTAAATGGTGGGTGCTCATCAACAATCGCTCTCTCAAAACCCCACATACCGTTAAGATTCAACCACTGGCTTCTCACCAATTGGGGTCGTGGATAATCAGGTAAAGAGTTATCCGGAGAGACCTGAGAAGCCCAACGAGTAAATAACGACGTGTCCCCTGGCCTGTAATGAACAAGACCTTGCTTATCATTGTTGTTATTATGGATATCAACGACTGTATTCGAATACACACGTAAGATTTCTTCTGGTGAGGCTATGCCCGCAAAAGGATAACCAGCATGTGCAAGCTCATTTCGTATTTCATGCTCTGTTTTTCCCATAAACAAAAGGTTTTCCGCATCACATCCGTGGACATCCCGACCCGACACCCAACCTTCAACTGTAGTGTTACCTGAGATTCGATACCAACCGTTGACAAACTCCCCAACTACAACACCGTTTATAGTGCTTACCTTTTCTACTTCTGCAAACTCAGTTCCAGGAGACGACCTTACAGACAAGATCGGTATACTGCTTTTACATCGCATCTGCTGCACAACAACGTCTTGTAAACCAGTAGCACTCACTGTTAAAACAGGGTATACACTAAACACAAGACCTATTAAT
>CAZDQD010000096.1:0-8440 GCA_964507425.1 uncultured Vicinamibacteraceae bacterium | reverse complement strand
GACGCCGTTGCGGCGTTTGAACAGGTATTGTTGAATTATCCAGACGGTGACATTGTTCCTGAAGCGTCTTACAAGAGAGGTTTGGCGCTTGACCGTCTTGGGCAAACGGATCGTGCGAGACAGGCGTTTGAGCGTGTTGTTGAGAATTATTCTGAACACATGATGGCCACATTGGCCCAACAAGCGCTTGACCGATTGAGTCAACCTTAAGTTAGAACGTTCGAGGAGTAATAAATTTAAATGGGAAGCGTTAACAAGGTTATATTGCTGGGTAGACTTGGCCGAGATATCGAGCTTCGTTATACACCAGGCGGTGAGGCAGTCGGTAATTGCACGATGGCCACAAGCGAGACCTGGAAGGACAAGAATAGCGGCGAGCGTAAGGAAAAGACGGAGTGGCATAGGTTGGTTATTTGGGGTCGGCGTGCGGAAGGTTTGCAGGAGTATCTGAAAAAGGGTACGCAGGTTTATATTGAGGGCCGGTTGCAAACGAGGCAGTGGGATGACAAAGACGGCAACAAACGGTCCACGACCGAGGTAAGAGTTGATAGCCTTGAGTTTGTTGGCGGTCGCGCTGGTACCGCTGACGGCGGTTCTCGGGACAGCTATTCCAGCCAGCAGGTAGCCGGAGCGCCAACTTCGACGCCAGCTCCAGAGCTTTCGGACGACGATATTCCCTTCTAGCCGGCGTCGCGTTCAGGCGGAGCCTGCTTTTTATTTTTCATCCTTTCGCCCATAACGGTCCTCAAGTCGCACGACATCGTCAATTTCTGGTGTAGACACTTCAATAACATCACAATCGGTTATTGCCGTCATTCGGTGAATCACATTCGGCGCTATATGTATCCGTTCGCCGGGTTCCATTACCCATTCTCGATTTTCCTTTTCATTTCGTAATTCAAAAAGTAACCGCCCGGACCACAGAAGGATAGTTTCGTCCTTTAGGTTGTGGTATTGAAGGCGCAGCGCCTGACCGGCCTTGATGTGTATTATCTTGCCAACGTAACGGTCGGTTTTAGCCCAATGAATTTCGTATCCCCAGGGTTTCTCAATACGGACCTGGTTTTTGTTCGAAGAATCCAAAGTCATCTCCTAATTGCTATGTGTTTAATATATTTCGGTGTTTAATACGAAATGTTGCGCTGGTAATACTTTTGATTCGTTTATGTAATTCCTCGGCTAGAAAAACCGAACGATGGCGGCCACCAGTGCAACCTATTCCGATGGTTAAGTAAGACTTCCCTTCCTCGACATATTGTGGAAGCAAGTAGTGAAGATAGTTCGAAGTCTTCTCCAAGAATTCACTCGTTTGGTAATTATTTTTCAAATACGTTCCAACTGCATCGTCGAGACCGGTAAGCGCAGACAGTTCAGGGACAAAATGCGGATTGGTAACAAAACGGACGTCAAAGATTAGATCTGCCTCTAGCGGTATTCCGTGTTTAAACCCAAAACTCATCAACGTGACGATTAAACCTATTCTGTCTTTACCCTGAGACAATTCTAAAAACGCGTGCCTTAACTCGTGTGCTGTAAGGCCGGAGGTGTCTAAGATGTGGTCGGCTGATTGTTTGATCGGTTCGAGCCCTCTCCGTTCCTCGAGTACTCCTTCCAAAACGGATTGTTCCCTAGATAGTGGGTGGGGTCTTCTAGTTTCGGAGAATCTTCGCACGAGAGTCTCGTCAGTAGCCTCTAAAAAGATTAGAGATGTCTTAAGTCTGTCTCTAGCACGAAGTGCCAGCAGTCCTGTTGGAAAATCTGCTAAAAAGTTTGGATCTCTGTTGTCAATCACCACGGCGCATGGCAGTGAAAGATGGCCGTTGAGAATGCGATCGCAAAAATTATTTAAAAGGCCAACAGGCAGGTTGTCGATACAATAATAGCCAAGGTCTTCGAGGGCATTGATAGCCTCCGACTTCCCGGCCCCTGCTAGTCCGGTCAATATAATCAATGTGGCGGTCGGGTCATTGTGAGTCATTTGCTCTAGACTTGCATTGGCTGATGCGTGTCGCTTAGTGAAGCGGTTTACGCTGCGTTGATCCAGGGATTCTAAGCTGTTCCCGATACTTCGCTATCGTGCGCCGAGCCAGTAGGATGCCTTCCTGTGCCAGCAGGTCGCTAATCTTGGCATCGCTCAATGGCTTGGTAGAATTCTCGTTCCCGACAAGCCGCTTAATGCGCTCTTTTACCGCAATTGAGGACGCGAGTCGACCATCGACGGTCTCAATGGCACTGTGAAAAAAGTATTTCAGCTCGAAAACGCCCTGTGGTGTGCTGACATATTTGTCGTTGACAACGCGACTTACTGTTGATTCTGCCATTTCTATTTCGTCGGCAACGACTTTTAGAGTAAGTGGCTCGAGATGTTCAATGCCATCATCTAAGAATCTAGTCTGCGCGTTCGCGATACTTGTCGCGACTTTATAAATAGTTCCTTTTCGTTGGTCGATCGAACGCATCAGCCACACAGCGTCTTTGAGCTTATCTCGAAGAAATTTACGATCAGCTTTAGAATACTGTTTGTCCTGTGCTAATGCGCGGTAACTTTGATTGATTCGAAGTCGGGGCATGCCGTCGTCGTTCATCTTGACAATGTAGTTGTTGCCATCTTTTTCAATGGTGACATCTGGCCGATGTATGCGTGCGGCTGGCTCTGAAAAAGATGCAGCAGGATACGCATTGAGAGTCCTGATAATGCCTATAGCTGGTAAAAGTTCAACTGAAGGTATTCCCATGCGCTTCGCTAGTTGTTCCAGTTTCTTGGTTTCAAAGATTGCAAGGTGTTCTCTTACGATACATTCGGCAATGCATTCTTCGGGATACCGTTGGCCAATTTGAATTAGTAGGCACTCGCGGACATCTCTGGCCGCGACGCCGATTGGATCGAAGAGTTGAACAATCCGTAACGTATCGAGGATCTCTGCTGTCGACCAGCCGTCTTCGCCGCCATTTTGTTTCAGAATGTCTTCAACTGTTGCGTCTAGATAACCAGCACTGTCTAAATTTCCTATGATGGCTCTGCCGATCTTGCGTTGGCGTTGGGTGGTTTCGGAGTCAAGAAGCTGTTCTTCGAGATGGTCAGCTAAAGACCGTCTCATCGATAAACTATTCTCGATTGGAGGAAACTCCGCGGTTGCAAGGATCTGACGTGGAAGCGCCGGTCCTAGATAATCGCCCGTCAGAATATCTTCCATGTCGTCTTGAGAGTCGTCCGGGTTCTGATCCTGATCGCCTAGTTTGTCATCATCGCGTTCGCCTACTTTTTCTTGTTCATCCCTAAGCGCATTGTCGATATCTGAGTCTTCCAGTAACGGGTTTTCGGTTATGGACTGTTCTATTTCCTGGCCGAGCTCGAGACCTGACATGGCCAGAACCTTGATTCCAAGCCGCATTTGTGGCGTAAGTCTTGGTTCAACGCGCGTGCGGGGTTCAAGACGTATTCCCGAGCTAGGTGTTTGATCTGTTGGCATCCGAACAATCCTGGAACAATTCCAGCATTGAATTTTAGTCCAATCGGAAGTCAGTACCTAGATAGATACGTCGAACCGCGTCGTCGGTTGCTAGCTCAGAAGGAGTGCCGCTTTTGAAGATTTCGCCGTCATGGACAATATATGCGCGGTCAGTGATTTTAAGGGTCTCTCGAACGTTATGGTCGGTTATCAACACACCGATCCCTCGCTCTTTTAGGTGGAAGATAATCTCTTGAATATCCGTGACCGCAATAGGATCGATCCCCGCAAATGGTTCGTCGAGTAGAATGAATGCAGGCGACATTACGAGCGCTCGTGTGATTTCGACCCGGCGACGTTCGCCACCAGATAGTGTATGCGCCGGCGATTTAGCGAGTGGGGTCAAGTTTAACTCCGCAAGGAGTTCCTTTGCTCGCGCCTTCCTCTCCTCTCGGCTAAGTCGGAGCGTCTCGAGGATCGCTAGGATATTTTGTTCAACTGTAAGCCCACGAAATACGGACGGTTCTTGCGGTAAGTAGCCGATACCTTTTCGCGACCGAACATACATCGGATCCTCGGTGATGTCGGTATCGTTGAGGATAATTCGGCCGGAATCCGGATTCGTTAAACCCACCACCATGTAGAAGGTGGTGGTTTTTCCTGCACCGTTTGGCCCTAATAGGCCAACGACTTCTCCTGGCTCAACGAGAAGGCTAACGCCTTTTACGACGGTCCGTCCTCCGTAAGATTTGGTTAGCTCCGCTGTCTGTAGTGTGGACATTACTTAAAGAGGCATTATCGTCGGAGTCGTTCGATTGAACTATTCAGATCTGAGCGCATCGCAGGTTCCATTGGTGCTGGCGGTCCGAACTTCAGATTCTCCATCGATGAGTACTGATTCCGCCGTAACGTAGAAAACGATAGTTCTTCCCGTTGTTGATCGGCACTCCCCTTCTGTTTCCTCGACGATGTTAACAGGGTTGCCACTCATTTCGTAACGCCCATCAGAATCGAAATAAGTCATTGTGGATCCGGTGACCCAGCGCGCATCCAGGTCAAGCTCGACGTTATTGGCAGCTTCGATCCTTTCAAGAGTCTGGCCGTCTCGTTGAAGCAAGACGTTGATTGATGACGCACTAAGCGTAAACGTTTCGTTTGACAAACTGGCACCGCCGTCGTAGGTCGCATGCTTTTCAGATTCGATATAAGCGAAAGAATTACCCGTGCCACTGGTGGTTGTTTCAATTTGATCGCCTGTTGTGTAATCCTGCTGCCGCATGATTATTTGTGTTCTGACATTCCCTTCCGCGGCTACGTCACCAGTCGATTCATTTAGGAGCAGCGTGTCAGCGGCAAACTCGGTCAAATTCTGCCAAAGGCGAGCGGCTCCCGAATAGGTCGCGAGTGATGTATTCGCGTCGTAGTCAAAACGACCTGCGACGACGTAGATTGGGGGCCCTTGTTGGAGCAAGGCTGGTCGTTTCGTGAAGTCGTTCCCAGATTCGGGTGTCTCGGTCGGTTCCGTCGGGCTTTCCAAGACGCCTTTAATGTCGCCGACAGCGCTTACATTCGGGCCTGAAAAATCGATGGCAATGCTTGTGGCTTCGAGAGTCCCTCGGTTGTCAATGATTCGAGGTTGCGTGCCGTTCGCTTCCGACGCATTCAATTCAAATGTTCCTGCTTGAACATCATAAAGAGCTGTAGAAGCTTCACCCGTGATGTCACCTGACAAGAGCTCAACATTATTCTCAAAGGTGGCGGCCTGAAGCCCGAGAAATCCTGGTTGAAGATCGGCTCGCAAAACTTCTGACCGTATCAAACGTTTCGCAGACTCTTGTGCACTCTCGTCCTGTGTTTCTTGATAGGTTACGGGTCCCGAAAATTCAGCCCGAATAACCTCCGAAACATCTTGATCCGCAGGCGCTGGCTCCGAGGTCATATCGAATACTTGAGCCGCGATTTCTTGGTTGCCGGTCTCTTCTGATGGAAGGTTTACAGTGACGTTATTGCGTGCCTGAATCGTTCTGAAAGTGTTGCTAACTTGATTGAATGTAATATCGATGGCGCCTGCTTCTATTAAGGCGCCAGTGGCGCCTTGGTCGCCATGCATTGACAGAGCGCTGCCACCATTCATTGAGAGCGTATCCAATTCTTCGTCTTTGTTAGTGACGTCGATCTCGGATGCCTTCATAGATTCGAGATGCCCTACGGTGTCTTCTTTGCCAGTAATGACTGCTCCACCTTTGAGTTCGGCCTGTTCAATTGTGTTTTGGCCGTAGATGACATTGATCTCTGGCGCAGTCAATTCGTTGGGATTCGATTCGGTCTCAGAGATGCCAGCGATACGGCCGTCACCCATGATTTCTATCGCATCCAGCTTGGATTTGTCGTTGCGATTAAGCGTGGCGAGAATTTCGCTTCCCGACAATCTATTCATGTCTACAACCACCGTGCTACTGCCAGAGAATTTCATATAGCCTGATTCTTGTGCGACTACGGCTGAGTGTGAATTGATCCTCGCTCTCGAAGCTGTGTCATCGTTGAGTAGTTCTACAAAGGCGTTCGGTTCCAAATAAACAATGTCGTTCTGACGGTCGTAATTGGCCGAGTCGGCTCTGGCGATAAAGTTGTCTCGCTTGAATTCTGTAGAGAACGGCATCGTGACGAAATCTTCGCCGTCTGAATAGGATGCTTCTTCCGTCGTTGCGAGTAGGCCGTCCGGCGTTTCAATGCGAACTTGTCCAATCACTTTGACAGATCCGTCCGGGTAAGCCAGTTGTGTGTCGGCTTTAACGCTCAGACTTTGAACCGCATTCGCCGTCTGTTCTATACGCGCACCTCGACTTTGAATAACCGCGTCAGCGTCAACGCGATCAAGAGGATCATAGTTCTCGTTAGGGGGGCGTTGTTGGATTGCGAAGATGACCGCTATACCAAACGCTATTGTAAACGAGGCGAGTCCGATCCGAACGGGCCGTTGCCAAAGTGCCAAGTTGTAATTCCCCTACTGCCTGGTGTTGAAATAAATCCTACTAGAGGACCTTTCGTGCGTCGGCGATGCTGAGCTGAATGTGTGATTCACCTCGATATATATTTTCGGCCAAGGAATACGCGATGTGCAGGTTTTTTCTTAGATTTGTGATGAATTCTAAGTTTGGCGCTCCACCCCACCACAAAGCGGTCAATTTGCAGTTCTTATGCTCCAGCGTCATCTTGAGGTGTTTCGACTGTAGCACGCGCGGACCATGCGTTATGCATACCGGTCCAGTATAAAAGATGGGTCTCGGATTTCCGTTTCCAAATGGTTCTAGCTCGACCAAATCTCTGACAAGTTGAGGTTTGATGTCTTTGAATGCGAGTTCCCCATCAATCGTCAGCGAAGGGTGCAACGTCTTGCCCGCGAGTACTGTATTTGCGTCATCAACGAATCGTTGTTTAAATTCCATCAAGTATTCCTGTTTTATTGTCAAGCCTGCGGCGGCCTTGTGTCCGCCGTATGTTGACAATACGTCTCGGCATCGCTGAAGACTGCTAAGCACATCAAAACCTGAGACACCACGTGCAGAACCGTGAGCAAGCTCGGAACCGACCGAGAATACGATTGCCGGTTTGTTGTAAATGTCTACCAATCGTGATGCGACAATACCGATAACACCTTTGTGCCATTCGTGTCCCCACACGACCAGTGCTCGCTGGTCGTTCGTGGCATTGTCGGCGTCAATTAATTGGATCGCAGACTTTACCGTTGCTGCTTCCGTTTGTTTCCTAAGGTCGTTATCTGATTCGAGCTTCGTGGCCAAAGCCAAAGTGCTCGTCAAAGAATCTGAGTTTCGAGCTAACAGTAGATCTAGAGCGGTATCGGCTGAACTCATACGACCGGCGGCATTGATGCGAGGGGCAATTTTAAATGTTACGTCGTCGCTCGATAGCGCGTTTTGTGTGAGGCCACTCGTTTTGAGTAGTAGATCGATTCCCTGACTGTGCGTGCCTGAAGCAAGTTCCGCTAATCCAATTTTACTGATAACGCGATTTTCGCCACGCAGTGGCACAACATCTGCGAGCGTACCAATAGATGCAAGCTTTAAGACACTTGGCAACCAATGTTCTTTATTCGTTCGAATGCACAGTGCTTGGATTAATTTAAACGTCACCCCAACTCCGGCCAGATCTTTATCCGGATACCCGCAGTCCTCTCTTCTTGGGTTAACCACTGCAAAGGCGGGTGGAAGCGATTGGGCCGGTTCGTGATGGTCGGTAACGATCAGGTCGATCCCGAGTCGTTTTGCTTCCTCCGCAGCCTTCGTGCTCCGAATGCCACAATCGACGGTGATTATGACGCTCGCGCCTAAACCGTGAAGATGTTTTATTCCAGCGCTCTGGAGTCCGTAACCGTCCGTAAAACGGTTTGGGAGAAAGTGAATAACATTTCCACCAAGTGATATCAGAATGCGTTTAAGGATGGCCGTTGAGACTACTCCGTCAACATCGTAGTCGCCATGTATTCCAACGGTTTCCTCTCGTAATAAAGCATTAAGAATACGCCCTACGGCGATGTCGAGGTCTGTTAGTTCAAATGGGTCATGAAGGTCAGTCAGTAATGGGTGTAGAAACTTTTTTGCAAGGTGGGGTTCGCGGTATCCACGTCGAACAAGAAGTTGTGCGATTGTTTGTTTAACACTGAGAGTAGTAGTGAGTAAATCGACCGCTTTCTTATCGATGTCGACAAATTCCCAATCTGTGATAGGCATGTCGTGACACCTAACTTACTTTCGTAGGGGTTTCTGTTATCCCCAGGAGACAGTGCCCTTTCCACAAACTGTCTCGATATCTTCCATCAATCTGTCGGTTGGTTTAACGCGTGTTCCAGCCAAACTCGCATCAACCTTGATTGGGGGTGACTGGCCACGCAAATGGAGTTCGATTTCCACACGGCTGTTTCCGTGGTGGCGTTTGAGTACCTCAGCCAGCGTTTTGATTGTGTCTCGGTCAGC
>CAZDQD010000095.1:0-5975 GCA_964507425.1 uncultured Vicinamibacteraceae bacterium | reverse complement strand
GCAGCAGGATTCTCGCGCGTCACTTCTGCTCGCGGAAAGTGGGTCAGAAGACCCATTAGCGAATGGACGTGTGACATTACTTGGGTTGTGTAGTCAGGTTACGGAGGATAGTTCTAGCGCACGGTCTTCATTCTTAACGACACATCCCAATGCCGCATACTATGCCGATTTTCGAGACTTTGCTATCTGGCAGTTACAGGTGGAATCAATCCGATATATCGGTGGCTACGGACGGATGTCTTGGGTTGAGGCCATTGACTGGCACGCGGCCGAAGCAGATCCGCTGGCGGGTGCGGCCGCTGGGGTTATTACACACATGAACGAGGATCATGCTGATGCGATGGTGCTGTACTGCAAGGCGTTTTCGAAAGCGACGGATATTACGGCGGCGAGCATGACCGGAGTGGACCGGTATGGGTTTGAAATGTCCGCCGTTACAGCAGAGGGTCCGCGACCGATGCGTCTAGCATTTGCCGAGAACGTGACGACAGCCGAGGAAGTACGGGCTGCTCTCATTGCTATGTTGCAGGACGCGCGAGCGAAGCTCGGTTAACTCGTTCGGACGACACGGCGCGCTGTAAACACCTGGACTTATGTGTTATCCAGTGTGGTCACTAATACAACGGGAGGGGACGCTATGAACCGCAGAATCTGGGTATTTATCATTGCTGTATTGGTTGTTCGGTTGTCAGCGGACACGATGGCGCAAGTCGAACATATCGATCCTGCCGGCGGCTTTACGCAAGTGGTCACCACGACGGACCGTGGCGTAAAAACGATTTTTGTATCGGGGCAAGTCGGTCAGGGCGCGAATCTTCAGGAACATGTCGAGTCAGCATTTCAGGGTGTCGTGCGTCGACTTGAACAAGCTGGAGCGTCTGTTGAAGACGTTGTGAAGATTCGGATCTTCGTGAAGGACTTCGAACCAGACCAGTACGGGACGATCGCGGATGTTCGACTCGCGACTTTTCCGGAAGGGCACTGGCCAGCCAGTACGATGATTGGTGTGGGAGCGCTATTTCGCGATTCGTTGCGTGTCGAGATTGAAGCGATTGCTGTAGTGGCAGCCCCGGGGGTTGATTTAGCGATCGAACGTTTTGGTCCGTCCAACGGGTTCAATGGGGCTGTTGCGGTGACGGCGCATAACGTCAAAACCGTCTACGTTGCCGGTCAAGTTGGTGAGGGCGACGGTTTGACTGCTCAGACGGCATCAGTCTGGGAGCGTGTCAGCCGACAGCTTGCCTCGGCTGGTGCTTCAATGGCGGATATCGTGAAGGCGACGACGTACATTGTTGATTTTGATCCAGAGACTGACTTGGCGGCGTATCGGACCGGTCGAGACCAGGCCCTGAACCTCGCGGACATGCCAGCGAGCACGTTACTCGGAATTCCGGCGCTCGTAAGCGAGCAGTTTCAGATTGAAATCGATGCGATTGCTGTTCTTGGCGTGAATGGACAACCGGTGACACGGGCATTCATTGACCCGGCGACCGGCTTCTCGCAAGCGGTAACCGCCCAAGGATCAGGTGAAACGGTGATTCAGCTGTCCGGGCAGGTCGGACAACCTGGTGACACACTTGAAAATCAGGCGGACCAAGTCTACGGAAATTTGCTCCGGCGTTTGGAAGCTGCTGGTGGCACCGTTGAGGATTTGCTGAAGATTGTGATCTATATGCCGAATTACAGTCTCGGTGATTTCGATGTACTCAACGCAGCGCGTCAACGTCATGGTTTTCCTGACGGCGCCGTGCCTGCAGCAACGCTGCTGGGAATCCAGTCGTTATTTGCGCAGGGTGCGTTACTTGAGATCGAGGGTGTGGCTGTTGTCGACCGCTAGCCTGCGGACTTGCAAACTCCATGCAAGGTGGTGACGGCACAATCTGGTCACTAGTATCTAGGCTCGGTGTGGTCGCTACGGGTGGCCGAGTTACTGTGTGTGGTGAACATGATCGTAACCGTTTGAACGATTATCTTTAATCGATGTCTGGTCGTGGGTCAGGCACAAACCCGTCACGGTTTGGCATCTGTACTTCGGGCACGGTCGTGGCGTCCATTCGTGCGGACTCGCCGATGATACCGTTGAGATACAGCACATAGGCAACGGAGCCATAGACCTCGTCTGGTGTGAGTGCTCCAGGCTGATCAAACGGCATCGCACGATTGATGTAGTCCCAGAGTGTCGTTGCAAGCGGCCAATAGCTACCGACTGTTTTCCGCGCAGCCCCACTCGTCAAGCTTCCATCGCCGCCAACGAGAACACTATCAGGGCCTTCGGTACCATTGATACCATGACAGCGTGCGCACCGCCGTTGATAGACACGTCGGCCTTCGCTGGCTGTTGCACCACCGGCGGGTAGCCCGTCTCCCATCGGACTGATATTCACACCCCAATCTTCGATCGCTGCTGGTGTGACAGGTTGGCCAACGGTGAACGTTTGTGAAGCTGGCTGTTGGACCGTGACAACACACACGAGTAAAGCCGTAAATAGTAGCGTGCTGAGCACTGTCCAACCATGTCGACTAGACATAAACATTCTCCACGATTCCGTTTGCCGCGACCTTCCACGACTGGATAGCGTTGTTGTGGTATCCCGACTGTAGGCCGCGTGCGGCAATGAGTGCGTCGCGAGTTGGTTGGGTATAACCAGTTTCATCGATGCATCGTGATTGCAGCACCGTTTCCCGTCCATCCCATGTCCAGTTGAAGCGAAACCGTGTGTGTGCGAGGGGTAATATGGGAGTTTGAAGCTCGGCACGGTGCCAGTCTTCGCCTCCATTGGTGGATACTTCGACTCGGTCTACTCGTCCACGACCTGACCACGCGACGCCTTCGATCTGATGGGAACCTCCGCTACTGAGTTGTTGGCCGCCGGACGGATACGTGATCACGGATTTGGCTTCCATGACGAATGTGAACTGCCGCGCCTTTCCGTCTGGTAAGAGGTCGGTGTACTTCGATGTTTCTTCCCTGGTCATGTACGGTTGGTCAACTAGTTCGATACGGCGGAGCCATTTGACGCTGATGTTGCCTTCCCATCCAGGTACAAAAAGTCGCAACGGGTATCCCTGTGCGGGACGGAGGGCTTCACCGTTTTGGCCAAAGGCTACCAACGTGTTGTCTAACGCCTTCGCAAGGGGGAGGCTCCGGTTAAGCCGACTCGCATCCGCGCCCTCGGCAACAAGCCACGTGGCGTCCTGACGCACCCCGACTTCTTGCAACAGGACTGAGAGTGGGATCCCCACCCATTCACTGCAGCTCGTTAGACCATGCGTACTCTGCGCGGTTGACGTCCCAGCCGCTCCCCAAAGGGCACCACTGTTGCCGGAGCATTCGAGGCTGTAGATTCGAGACACCGTCGGTAACCGCTTGAGATCGTCGAGCGAAAATTCTATGGGACGCTCTACTAAACCGTGAATCAACAACCGATGGGTCGATGGGTCAATATCCGGCACTCCAGCATGGTGTCGTTCAAAATGGAGAGCGGATGGTGTGATGGTGCCGTGCAGGTCTTGGAGTGGCGTCCGACTGCTCGATGCCTCAGGATGTCGACTGTCTCGGAGCAGTCGTACCGCGGTTTCAAATCGAGAGCGGGCGCCATAGGTGCTAACCCCTTGACCAAGTGTGCGCGCTGCATCCTGTAATTGGCCGAACAGCACCGACGGTTGCAACGCAGCAAAAGCTGGACCGAGTACCGCTCCATATTTGAGAAAGCCTCGTCGAGTCCGTTGGGCCATGTTGTCTCCTCGCAGTGGACCACTTCGTGACCAGTGCTGTTGTCTGCCGGCGTTCGTTTCAGGCGACCTTCTGATGTCCGGTTCAGATTGGGTACAGCGAGTCCTAGGTTACACTTCCGGTACTACAATCACCTAACTAAGGAGTGCCACGTGTCGCTTGTCGCGAGAACCGGTCTTATTGTCGTGTTTATCATCCTATGAACCAGTCATAGTAGAGCTCAGACGGCGACGTTGTCCGGCGATCTACTTACCGATTGGCAAACACAGAAACGGACGATGTTGGCTATTGCTGACGCCATGCCGGAAGAGTTGTTTGGCTTTAAGCCAACTGACGCGCAGCGCACCTATGCTGAGCAGGTCCTGCACATTGCAGGAGCGAATGTATACCTCATGCAGCACTTGGCCGGTGGGGTAGAGGCACCGGCAGTGGATACTACCGACTTCAGCACGTTCGGACTCGAAGCTACGTCGAAGGCGGTGGTGCTTGAGGCCCTGGCTGAGGGGTATGACTACGGCATTGCGGTATTACAGGAATTTTCAGACGAAGAGCTGGTTGCGACGGTTTCCGGCCCACGATATTTGGGGGAGGTGACACGCGTGAGGATGGCATATTTCACGTTGAGTCACGCGATGGACATTTACGGACAGATGGCGGTCTATCTTCGACTCAATGGTGTAACGCCACCAGCGAGTCGGCGTGGTGGAGTCTAAACCCACCGCCGCTGGTTCAAACACGAAAATCGACCGTTGCTATAAGCCCATCGACCGGCCCGAGAAATAGTGGCTTGTCAGTGGTAACAGGACGCTTGCGCTGCTTTTAGCGCGGGCGAGCACTTAGAACGTACCGAAAACTGTGCCAAGGAGAACGACTCCAACGGTTGCGACGAACGGTACGACAACGGCGACCGCAAAGATGTCGAGGTACGACTGTCGGTGCGTCAGTCCACAAATTGCAAGAAGGGTGATTACCGCACCGTTGTGCGGCAACGTATCGAACCCGCCGGATGCGAGCGTGGCCACGCGATGGAGTAGTTCCGGTGAAATATTCGCGGCTTCTGCCATAGCCAAGTAGCTTTCTCCCAAGGCTTCAAGGGCGATACTTAGCCCACCTGATGCAGAACCAGTAATCCCAGCGAGAAGGTTAATTGAGATGCTTTCAGAGATGAGTGGCCATTGCGGAAAAAGTCCGACAACGCCATCTCTAATGACCGCAAAAGAAACTAGAGATGAGATTGTTGCTCCATACCCGACCTCGGAGGCTGTGTTAAAGATCGGGAGTAGGCTTCCCATCGTACCTTTGTTAATTGCTTGAACTGGTTGCGATAGTCGTTTTCGTTGAAGCACTAGGAGGCAGCAGATGGCGATTGTGATTGCCACAATGATCGACCACAGACCAAGAACACTGTCCAGTTGCGTGGCGCCAAACTTTTCTGTGGAAAGATACGACGTGTCCCAGCCTGGAATCAGGATCGTGGCAAATACATAGTTCAGTACAACCACAAGCACCAACGGTAGTACCGCCGTCCACAATGGCATGGAACTACACCCATCAGCGTGTGTGGCGGGCTCGATACTATCCCCATAACCCTCATTTGTAGCTTGGGCTTGTCGAATACGTCGACTGAGCCATGACATTCCCCCTAAGAACATGACGACTGCTGCCGTTAGGCCAAGACCGGGTGCTGCAAAGGCAGTTGTACCGAACACAGGCATTGGAATGGCATTTTGGATAGCGGGTGTTCCCGGCAGTGCGGTCATGGTGAACGTAAACGAACCCAGCGCGATACAGGCGGGGATGAAGCGTTTAGGAATGTTGGCATCTAGAAACAGGGTGCGCGCAATTGGGTAAATGCAGAAGGCCACGACGAACAGCGACACGCCGCCATATGTAAGTAGCCCGCACGACAAGACGACGGCTAGTGGTGCATGCCGTACACCAAACTTTGAGGTCAAACTTGCACCGATAGCATGGGCGGCACCACTGTCTCCCATGAGTTGTCCGAAGATGGCCCCCAGCAAGAACAACGGAAAGTAATTCAAGAGGTACGCACCTAGTGCGGGCATAAATACTTGCGTGTAGGAGGCCATGATGGGGGCGTTCGCATCAAAGAGCGTCGCGAACAGTGCCATGATGGGCGCCAGAACGAGTACGTTGATGCCGCGATACGCGAAGTACATCAATCCGGCTAGTGACAGCACAATGCCTAAGATTCCCATGCGATCTCTCTGCCGCCCTCTGT
>CAZDQD010000094.1:0-46168 GCA_964507425.1 uncultured Vicinamibacteraceae bacterium | reverse complement strand
GCGGCCGTCACCTTGGCTACGGAGAACCTTCGAGGTACAGGTTCTAATCCCGCACACAAATCGAGCAGCCTGACGCTTGACGCAAGGATTACACCTCCCTGAAATCCACCGCCGGGACTACTGTGCCCATGCATGATTACGTAGAGTCCAAAAATTTGGACGAATGGCACAAGTCGCCGACACACAACCTTGACAATGATGCTTGGCGCTACTTCCTTCAACGGTTACTGTTCCTCCCGATGGCTGCGCAGGATGAGAAGAACAGCCATTGCTCCAGTAAAAACGACAGCTGTTTCCCCCAGGGTGTCAAAACTTCGATAATCTGCAAGAACTGCGGTGACCATATTCGGCACCGCGGTTTCCTCAAGGCTGTCCTCAATGTACCGCGGGGATACATGCACGGCCGGTGCCGACTGCGGGTCACCTGTGTTCGGCATGTCAAGTGACCCGAGAAACAACAAGAGACCCGTCAAACCAGTAACGACTAGATGCAGATAATTCAATCTTTACTCACCCTGGCTGTTTTAAAGACAGTAACGACGAAGAACACAGTCGTTACCCCAGCGCCCACGGCTGCTTCTGTGAACGCTACGTCGACTGCACCCATTTCAATCCACAAGAGACACATGAATAAGCTGAAGGCTCCAAGCAAAACAACCGATGCCAGCAAGTCTCTAACGCTAACGGCGGCAATCGCACACACAACGGTAAGACCTAATAGAACGATGTCGAGCTGCCAAATCATTCACGTTCTCCTCTTGTCCACAACGGTAACCGATTGATGTATGCAGCTCTGGCAATTGCGTGGGCTGCGGTAGGACTAGTGAAGAAAATAAAGACGGCAATAACAAGTAGTTTCACGCTAGAGAAATCGAACCCTTGATAGATTGCCAAACCCACCAATAAAAGCAAACTCCCCAGCGTGTCACACTTGCCGGCGGCATGCATCCTTGTGTAGAAATCCGGAAACCGGATTAATCCAACAGCCCCCATAAATAGAAAAAAGATACCAGCACAAATCAAGAACGCAGCAAGTACCGTCACTGCGCTTGTCATGGATTTTCGACGCCTTTCTGTTCGAAGTATCGCGAAAAAGCCAACGTTCCGATGAAATTGATCAGCGCATAGACAAAAGCAATGTCGATGAAAAACTCTACGCGGTCGAAGAGGTAACCAGTCAACACAATCACGGCTATCGTTTTTGTGCCAATAACGTTCACGCCGATAATACGGTCAATGATGTGCGGCCCCGCTACAACTCGGTAGAGAGAAATTAGAACGGCAAACAAAATCGTCAGCGAAGTAACCAAAAAGAATGTGTAGGACATGACGCAAACCTTATCGCTCTAGGTTCCCTTCTCGTCACTAGCGCCAAGAAACACCTGTTGGACCCTACTTTCCATATCACCTGTCAGCACTGATTGTGCAGCTTTTTCACTTAAGGCATGTACGCGAAACTCTCCATCTTGAATGTCCAATGTGATTGTTCCAGGTGTCAGCGTAATGGAATTGCCAAGCGCCGCGCGCGCCATATCTCTCTTTAATTTCGTCCGAAATCGAACCACCTGAGGGCGAATTTGCGCTGGTCGAAACACAAGATAAACGACATGAACATTGGCCGCGACAATTTCACGTAAGAGCCACGGAATATAGAGACAAAATCGCCACATTTGTCTAAGCCCAAACAGGGACTCCGCGTTAGGAAATAACAAATCGTAAGACAGCACGGCAACGAGGGCACAACAAACAAAACCGAGACTGAGATGTAGGCTGTCGAAATGGTTGGAGAAAACCACCCAGAAGACGAATAGCATCGCAAACGTGGCTACACTTCTAGGGTTTATTAAACGTCCCTCGGTCATATCCAAGGGAAATTCTATCGGACCGTCAGTCCGACTCCAACTTGGCGTATCAGCTGACTAGCTTTAGGCGGGGCTATCGTCCCGTGACACACAAATCGCTAGGCATCCCCGCAAGGATGATCATCTGCCCTACACGAGCCCTGTTCCATCCTCTGAACCAAGACTACAGCGAACATGCCAACCACGACACGCTTAGTCGGAGAGCGATTCATTCACGTCGCATCAACAACACCAAAAGACGCTACTTACTCAATAGCCGTAATAATCCAACGGCCTTCAATCAAGCCCTCTGGTCCCTGCAACTCCACCTTTTCTATGGTGAGAACCATCGTTTCTTCTGAGCTGTTTCCGTCTTTCGTCACCGTAGCGGTCACAGTCACGTCCTTTGACATCTGTTCACCCTCGAAATCACCAGGGCTTACGGGATTCGATGGGTCGTAGACGCTTGCACTGGCAAGCTGACTTTCCGCACGCACCGCAAGTAACGCTTCCGACACTGCCGCCGCTTGTGCCTGCTCTCGATCGACAAATTCGGTCCAGGCTTCCTGAACCTCTTCGTCCCCACGGGCAACATCTTCCTCATCCTGCTCAGCTGCCATTACCCGAAGAATCGCGTCCGCGTTTTCGTCTTGATAGAGCTTCTTCTCATCAAAGAAACCCTGCTCCTCAGCCTGAAGGCCTTCAAGCTGGGACTGTAATTCACGTATACGCAACGATCGTCGCCGTTCTTCTGAAACGTTGGCCACGCTCACTCTTGATGCGATGCCATCTTCAGCCGGATCGAAGTAAACCATCGTCATGTTACCGAGCGTGGTCCGATCGTTGAAGCGTGATGCTTGAAAGAAGGCTTGAACGATATCCTGTTCCTCTCCACCCCCTCCACAAGCTGTAAGTAACCCGCCACCAAGCAGTAGCGTGATTCCGAAGACGAGTGTTTGCCTAACCGCCGACCGAGACAACTTGATCATGTTTCTGCCCCTTTCGCGTACGAGCGAGTCTTCCGATTGCCTTACGTTTTACAGCAACGCGCGCATGTAAATTACGAATATTTGCTTACGGCTCTACCTCCGAAATTGCACCTTACTCTGTTCGGTCCTCAACAACACGTTCGGGTGCGTTTGCACCGTTCCGTTCGACAAGTCGTGCCATCGAAACAACGATGTCTTCGTCGTCATCAATCTCAATCAAGCGCACACCCTGCGTTGCACGCCCAATGGGGCGAATATCCCCCGCCAGCGTCCGCAGCACCTTACCCTGCTGCGTGATCAACATCACTTCATCTTCATCATTGGCAACATACGCCACGCCGGCCACATGGCCGTTTCGCTGGCTCGCCTGTATGTTGATAATGCCAACTCCTCCACGAGATGTCACGCGATATTCTTCGATTGGGGTGCGTTTTCCAAAGCCATTCTCCGTTACGCTCAGTAACGTCCCGCCCGCCCGAACGACAGTCATCGCTACGACCTGGTCACCCGAACGAAGTGAGATACCGCGAACGCCACGAGCCGTCCGTCCCGTAGGCCGCACACCCGTTTCTGGAAAACGTATAGCCCTTCCTTCACGGGTTCCAATAAAGATTTGACCTGCGCCATCCGTCAATTCTGCTCCCACGACAGCATCATCAGGTCCTACCCCCATTGCAATAATTCCTCCAGCCCGGGGATTACGAAAAGCACGGAGGTCAACCTTTTTTACAACCCCTCGGCGCGTTCCCATCACCACAAAACGCTCCCCATCTTCACCGGGAAATTCTCGAACGGTTTCAAGTGCCGCAATTTTCTCCTCCGGCGCCATCGACACCAGGTTCGCAATGGATTTGCCCTTACCCGAAGGGCCGACCTCCGGTATTGCGTGGACCTTAAGCCAATAGACACGGCCCCGATCAGAAAAGATCAAGACATACGCATGCGTCGACGCAACAAAAAGGTGTGTGAGGTAATCCTCGCCTCGAGTTGTCATACCTATACGCCCCTTACCCCCACGCCTCTGGTTTCGGTATTGCGTAACGGCGGTGCGCTTAATGTACCCAGTGTTACTCACAGTGATCGCCACATCTTCATCAACGATCAGGTCTTCAACGCGGAAATCTCCTTCAGCCTCAATAATTTCTGTGCGCCTGGGATCGGCATACTTTTCCTGGGTATCGCGCAACTCCTGAACAACGATCCCCATCAGGAGTGTCGGAGTCTCAAGGATGGAACGCAGCCTGGCAATGGTTGCCACCAACTGCTCAAGCTCATCAAGAATTTTTTGTCGTTCAAGCCCCGTCAATCTTTGCAGTTGCATGTCCAGGATGGCCTGCGCCTGGACCTTCGTGAGGGAAAATTGCGCTATAAGGCCGGAACGTGCTTCGGGTGGATTCTGTGCACCCTTGATCAGTTTGATGATCGCATCTAGGTGGTCAAGCGCAATCTTAAGGCCCTCAAGAATGTGCGCCCTCGCCTCTGCCTTCCGAAGCTCAAATTCCGTCCTCCGCCGAACGACCTCACGACGAAATTCAATGAAATATTCGACGATATCAAGTAAGGGAAGTTCTCGCGGGCGACCATCAACTATGGCCAAGGTGTTAATGCCAAACGATGTTTGCAAAGACGTTCTTTTGTACAGGTTATTAAGAACGACCTCCGGAACCTCTCCGCGCCGCAATTCAATGGCAATACGCATACCATCGCGGTCAGACTCGTCACGAAGATCCGTGATTCCATCAATTACCTTGTCGCGGACCAATTCAGCTGTCTTTTCCAGTAAACGCGCCTTATTGACCTGATAGGGAATCTCGGTCACAACAATCGTGGTCTTGCCACCCTTCTTCGTTGTGTCCTCAATATTGGTCCGTGCACGGATCGTGATGGACCCTCTTCCGGTTCGAAAGGCTTGCTCAATTCCTGCCCTGCCGACGATAAATCCGCCAGTCGGAAAATCGGGGCCCGCTACACGTGCGCGTAGTTCCGTCTCCTTCTCTTCACGTGTAGCCCCTTCGTGTTCTGCTACCCAAACGGTACCGTCAATCACTTCCCGTAAGTTATGGGGTGGAATGTTCGTGGCCATCCCGACGGCAATACCGGCCGAACCGTTTACTAAAAGATTCGGAAACGGCGCCGGTAATACAGTGGGTTCTTCCGTGGTCTCGTCGTAATTCGGAACGAAGTCAACCGTTTCCTTATCAAGATCTTTCATGAAATCATCTGATAAGGCCTGCAACTTCGCTTCGGTATACCGCATTGCCGCTGGAGGATCGCCATCAACCGACCCAAAATTGCCCTGACCGTTAATCAAGGGGTAACGCACACTGAAATCCTGCGCGAGACGGACTAAGGTGTCATAGATAGAGGCATCTCCGTGGGGATGAAAATTTCCCATTACCTCGCCAACTATCTTCGCGCACTTACGATACGCCCGGTTCGAGGCCAACCCCATCGTACGCATACCGTAAAGCACCCGCCGATGCGCGGGTTTGAGGCCATCACGTACATCGGGAAGTGCCCGGCCAATAATGACGCTCATGGCATAGTCCATATAGGACCGACGCAATTCGTCTTCGATGGTTACGGGAACATTCTTTTGTTCAAGTTCTGCCATGGTTGTCTACGTATATAAACTTCGGCGGGTGTACATCGTTCGGTTTAAGAAGCAAAACCCAAATGCTACACATCAAGATTTTCTACGTCGTGTGCATTGTCCTCGATGAACTCTCTTCGCGAGGCGACGTTATCTCCCATGAGTGTGTTAAACATTCTGTCCGCCTCAGCATCATCCTCGGCACGAACTTCTAGAAGCGTGCGACCCTCGGGATCCATGGTGGTTTTCCACAGCTGGTCCGGGTTCATCTCTCCGAGTCCTTTATATCTGTTAATCGCTACTCCACGTTTACCGGCTTCGATGAAATGGTCCACCAACTCTGCTAAGGAACCAATGGCTACCTCATCGCCATCACCAGAATTCCCTTTCTTGTCATCCGCACTTTCCGCGGAGTCGATATCTTCGCCTGTCTCGGACGGTTCCTCAACCGACTCTTGCCCACTTGCACCATTGACCTCGACTCGTGAAACCGCCATCGGCCCATCAAGCACGGCAATGTCAGTATGCTGCCGAAGTAGTGTTCGGTATTCGGCGGATTCGACAAAATCAACACCGACAACGTGTCGTTGCGGAAATCCGTTCGTGCGATCTTCCACCTCAAGAGCGTGCGCGTTATGTTCCTCATCCACGACCACCGATACCGCTCTCAGTGGGGTCTCCAACGTTTTTGCGAAGTCTTCAAGTCTAGAGCGATCCGAAAAGAACATGCGATCCTGGACACCACTGCTGAGCAGGCTCATTAGCAGCTCGGCACTTGGCCCACGTCGTTCTACGACGTCCAGCAACCGTTGAAACGTGATGACTCGGTGTAGTGTTTCTTCAAGTGCGTCTTTGCTAACTTCAAACCCAACTCCTGGGACTCGCAGCACTCGTGACTCACTCGCGCGACGAATCAAGTAGGTCTCTAACTCCCGATCGTCCTTAATGTAATGTTCAGAACGTCCACGTTTTGCACGGTACAGCGGCGGTTGGGCAATATAGATGTGTCCTTTTTCAATCAGGCGAGGCATCTGGCGATAGAAAAATGTGAGCAGTAACGTTCGGATGTGCGACCCATCAACATCGGCGTCCGTCATGATCACAATACGGTGATACCTGAGCTTGTTAAGGTCAAACCCTCCAGAATCTTCTGGCTCTCCGTCATCATCGGTAACTTCCTGCCCAAATCCACAACCAAGCGCCGCGATCATCGTCTTGATTTCATCACTACTTAACATTTTGTCGGGACGAGCTTTCTCGACGTTTAGAATCTTCCCCTTGATTGGAAGAATCGCCTGGAATCGTCGATCGCGTCCCTGTTTAGCCGACCCGCCTGCAGACTCTCCCTCCACAATGTAGATCTCACTCTGTTCAGGATCGCGCTCCTGGCAATCGGAAAGCTTACCGGGAAGCGAACTTTTATCGAGTGCCCCTTTTCGCCTTACAAGGTCGCGAGCTGTTCGAGCCGCCTCTCTGGCTCGTGCGGCATCAATCGCCTTGTTAACAACGCGCTTGGCAACCGCTGGATTTTCTTCGCAGTAGGCTGCAAGAGTGTCGTTGATAATGGTCTCGACGATCCCTTTTACTTCAGTATTCCCAAGTTTGGTTTTTGTTTGGCCCTCGAACTGCGGCTGAGGAATTTTTACACTTACAACAGCGACTAGTCCTTCTCGAATGTCATCGCCACCAATGCTCTCCTTTAAATCTTTCGCAAGATTGTTTTTGTTTGCGTACGCGTTAATGGTTCGTGTGAGAGCAGAGCGAAAACCTGAAAGGTGTGTGCCTCCCTCTTGGGTATTAATGTTATTTGCGAAGGAGTAAACCGTCTCACCGTATCCGTCGTTCCATTGAAGCGCAATCTCCGCTTCAATACCCTCTTTTGCCCCCTGCATATAGATCGGCGTCTCGTTAACGGTATTTTTTCTTTCGTTGACGAACCGTACAAACTCCCGGATGCCGCCCTCATACTTAAATTCGTGGCTCTTGCCATTGCGTTCATCCTCAAGTGAAATAGCAACACCCGCGTTAAGAAAGGCAAGCTCACGGAGTCGATGGGCAAGCGTGTCAAAGCTATAGTCAACGGACTCGAAGACTTCCTCGTCGGCCTGAAAAGTAACCTTTGTGCCGCGCCTTTTTGTTGTGCCAATTACTTCAAGGCCGCTCGTTGGTTGCCCTCGCTCATAACTCTGCCGGTACACCTGACCATCTCTCCATATTTCAAGATCAAGCGATTCGGACAGCGCATTAACCACCGATATACCAACTCCATGCAGGCCGCCGGACACCTTGTATGCCCCATCACCGAACTTTCCGCCCGCATGTAAAACCGTTAGAACAACTTCTGCGGCCGACTTCCCGCTCGCGTGCTCGTCAACCGGGATCCCCCTACCGTTGTCAGTAATCGTGATTGAGTTATCAATATGTACCACCACCGTAATCGAGTCGCAGTATCCTGCCAGCGCCTCATCGATCGAGTTATCCACAACTTCATACACCAGGTGATGCAAGCCAGGAGCACCAGTGGATCCGATGTACATTGCGGGACGCTTACGTACAGCTTCGAGCCCCTCAAGAACTTTAATTTGATCGGCGCCGTAATCTGACGACTGTGGGTTTGTGTGATCTGATCCAGAATTAATACTAGGAACTCCGACCGTCGCTAGGTCCGTTTTGTTGTCTGGTTCTGTTTTATCGTGTTCGATTTGTGACATCCGCACTCTCTACCAGCAGCCTAAAATCGTGGCCACCCCGGCAAAAATTACACCCGCATCGGCATAATCACATACGTATAGTCATTCTTGGCGCCTACCGGCTGCATCACAGCCTGACTCATTTCATCTTTCAATTGGAGTGCCACGCTATCCGTGTCAACCACAGCCAAGAACTCAAGAATGTATTGGGAGTTAAAACAAATTTCTAAAGCCTCACCTTTATAGTCAACATCAATGGTTTCATCAGCCTCACCTACTTCAGGGCTGTTTGACGTTACGGTAACGGCGTTTTCAGAAAGTTGGAATTTCACTGCGCGCGAACGCTCGTTTGAAAGAAGCGCGACTCTTTTAATGGCGCTCGTGAGACGATCACGATCAAATTCAATGCTTTTATTATTTCCTGTTGGAATAACCTTTTCGTATGCAGGAAATTGTCCCTCAATCAGTCGCGAACATATCTCACGTTTGTCGACGTAGAAAAAGAGGTGGTTTTCACCACACTCATATTGGATTTCATCTTCGCCATCCGAAAGCAGCTTTGATAGTTCCGTTAGTAATTTCTTCGGTAAGATAGCTTTAATCTCTTCCTTTTCATCCCCTGTGCGTTTTGTTGTCGCGAGGGCAAGCCGATGGCCATCAGTCGCAATTAGATTCATCTCATCCGCTTTTAAAACAAACAGTGCTCCGTTTAGGAAATAGCGTGTGTCCTCACCCGTGATCGCAAAAATTGTATTTGCAACCATTAACCTCATTTCCTCGCGAGGTAGAGTTACGCGCGTGGAAGAACCAGAGCTAGGTACAGATGGAAAATCTTCTACTGGTAGGGTTTGTAGTCGAGAGTTAAATTGATCAGCGCTTATTTTGACCGAGCCCTTCGCGTTAAGCGCAAGTTTCACATCTGTTTCTGGTAGAGCTCTAATAATTTCATACAGTTTTTTTGCCGGTAGTGTTAACGAACCCTTCTTTTTCACGGTTGCGTCACATTGACTTTTAAAACCAACCTCTAAATCTGTCGCAGTCAAACCAACGGTTCCATCTTCCGTTGCATCTATTAGGACATTCGCTAATATAGGAATGGTATTTTTCCGCTCAATAATTCCCTGGAAAAGTTGTAGTTCTTTAAGGAGATCGCTCTTCCGGACGGTCAATTCCATGTTGTTTAGGACCTCTATCGGGGAGTCAAGACCGGTTTGCCACAACCAGTACTATGATCGTGAAATACTAATAACAATTATAACAAGAAAAGAATCTTGTTGAAATAGGTAGGGTCTATTTTAAATCCTTTTATTTCAACAATTTAGCTTTTCTTTTATGTGTTGATACTTCGGCCTATTTAAACCGTTTCCTGTTGAAAAAAAAATATCCACAATCTGTGGTATCAGACCACACAACCAGACTGTGGAAAACTTTATTGGGGGAACGAAATCTACTAATGAAATGTTTCAAGGAAGCTATTAACGAGTGTGTGGAAATCCTGATCGTTTTTACAGCGCGTTTCAATTTTTCGAATCGAGTGGATGACGGTTGAATGATGTTTTCCGCCAAAAGATTTACCAATTTGCGGTAGTGACGCGTTGGTGAGCGTCTTACATAAGAACATTGCTATCTGGCGCGGTAGCGCAACTGCTTTCGAACTGTTACGCGACTTTAAATCAGAAACACGGAGTTGATAGTAGTTGGCAACAAACTTCTGGATCATATCAATTGAGACGGGACGATCATCTCGCTCAAGAGTGTTTCGAAGCACGTCCTGGGCCAATGGGAGCGAAATCTTAGTTCCGGTTAATGAGGCATAGGCAATTAAACGAATAAGAGACCCTTCAAGCTCACGGATATTCGATTTAATACGTCCTGCAATGTATAGCGCTACATCGTCGTCTAGAGGAACAGCCTCGGCTTCGGCTTTTTTCTTAAGGATGGCAACTTTTGTTTCGAGGTCTGGCGGTTGGATGTCAGCAATTAGCCCCCATTCAAAGCGAGAACGAAGACGCTCTTCCAGTGCGGGAATTTCATGCGGTGGGCAGTCACTGCTAATAATGATCTGTTTTTGCGCGTCATAGAGTGAATTAAACGTGTGAAAAAACTCAGTTTGAGTCCCCTCTTTCCCGGCTAAAAACTGGACGTCATCCACTAGGAGCACATCCATTGTTCGGTACCGCTCTCTAAATTCAAGCACCCGGTCATAGCGAACAGCGTTAATCATCTCGTTCATGAAGCGTTCAGATGAAATGTATGTAAGTTTTAGGCTGGGCGATTGGTCTAACAGATACTGACCAATCGCATGCATTAAATGGGTTTTTCCGAGACCAACCCCACCGTACAGGTAGAGAGGATTGTACGAACGGGACGGCGCTTCGGCAACGGCAACAGACGCAGCATGCGCAAACTGATTTGACGAACCAACAACAAAGGAGCTGAATGTGTACCGGGGGCTAAGGCCGCGAGGTGGAGGGCCGGTTGTTGGTGTTTCGGTTCCTGGGGTTTTAACCTCTTTTTTCTCAACAACAGTTCCGGTTTCGCCGTCAATAACGAACGCAACCTGCATTCCTTCGCGCTCAACTTCGGTTACCGCTTCCTTAATGACGCCCGCGTAGTGCTTGGTCAGCCAATCTCGAAAAAGCCCATTGGGCACACGGATGGTAATTTGTTCGCCGCTATCCTCTAGAAGCGTGGTTGGCCGAAACCAAGTATAAAAACTATGACGGTTAACCTTCGTCTCTATTCTCGATAGAACCTGATTCCAGACGTTACCGGACATATGCGCAGCGATTCTTTTCTCTTTAATCCACAAAGTAGAGGAAATGTCGTACCTACAACAACCAAAACAAAAAACAGAAACAACTGCAAATTATTGATTTTAAACGCCTTAAATACCAAAAGCTCCCAAGATTTCCACAGTTTCTTCCACAGTTGTGGAAAACCTTGAGTTGGGCTTCAAACACCAAAAACTCGCAGGGCGGCGACTGTAGCACACAGGATTAGTCACAATCAATCCCGAATAAAGAAACCAAGAAATTACTTAAAAAACAGCTAAATTGTTGTGTTTCTGTGGAGAAATCTGCACTACAATCTACCCCTCTCGTTGACAGTTGCGAGAAGCCTTGGCTACCATGAGCGTTTAATTTATCAAGCTTGAGGGACTTCCATGAAGCGCACGTTCCAACCGAATAACCGACGCCGGAAACGCACACATGGCTTTCGAACTCGGATGAGCACAAAAACGGGCCGTAGAGTGATAGCGCGCCGACGTGCGAAGGGACGAAAACGTCTTTCTGTTTCTTAAATAACTGAGCATAAACAACTTATAGAACCGTGTATCAGGGTCTGAATCGCCTGGGAAGGCTTCGGCGGCGTCCTGAATTTCTTAAGGTCCAGCGGCAGGGTGTCAAAACCAAGGGGCGGTATCTGACGTTGTTTAGCTTGCCAAACGGTCTAGGTATGACCCGTTTGGGAGTTGTCGCGACTCGCAAGCATGGGGGGGCAGTCCAGAGAAACCGGGCAAAACGGCTCATGCGGGAGCTGTTTCGCTTGAATAGAGGTAGCGTAGGATTTGATGTTGTCGCTCTGCTACGTCCTGGTTTCTCTGAGAAGCCGTACAAGTGGCTCGAGAAAGATTACCAGGTAGCACTCGAGAGGCAGAATCACAGTTATCGCTATAAAATGTAGCGATCAAAGACGAGGGTTAGACGAGTTGGTTCGCATACTAGTTCTGGTTGTGAGAGTGTACCAAGTCACTATTTCACAGCTATTTACGGGATCTTGTCGATTTGTACCCTCTTGTTCCCAATATGCGATAGAGGCACTCGAAAGGCATGGTGCGGTCCGCGGTATTTGGCTTTCCGCGAGTCGTATTTTCAGATGCCAACCATTTTTTCGGGGCGGACTTGACCAAGTCCCGACATCAGGCCGACGATCTAGCGTTGTAGCCTCGACAGATACCCATGGAACGTAGGGTACTTCTCGCATTTTTCTTGTCATTTTTGGTGCTTTTTGGGTACCAGAGTGTCTTCGTTCCTCCTCCTCCGCCGACTGAAGTTCCAGGTCCTGACACGGCTCCCGAGGAACGCATAGCCCGTCCTGATGCCGAATCGACAACTGCTGCTACGGCTGTCCCCCCACCGACGCCCCTTACATCCGCGCCTGGGGCGGCGTTAGATCGGTCCCCGACTGGGGCGGAAGAGCCTCCCGAGGATGGTTTTGAAGTTCTGGTTGGTGCCGATAGCGAGGAACCTGTGGTCGTTGAGACCCCGGCGATACGAGCCGTCTTCTCTAATCGTGGCGCTGTGTTAATCAATTGGCAGCTAAAGCAGCACACTGAGCAGCAAAGTGATGTCGCGATTGAGCTCGTACCCCAGGATTTACCCCCGGAAGAGGCAAGACCGTTCACTTTAGCTTTTGATGACCCACTATTGAGTGCAAAGGCTAGTGATGCACTCTTTGCGGTAAGTGCACCGTCAATCACGGTCGGTGAAGCTGGTGACACGCTGACGTTTGAATATGAGGACACAACTGGTTTACGTCTTAAAAAGGCATTTTCATTTGCGCCGGCAGAACATGAGTATTTGATGCGTCTTACCGTCGAGGCTGAGATTGATGGGCAGCCGTTGGGACCTGCGCTGCAATGGGGGCCTGCGCTCGGTGGAGGTGAATCTGGGAGTTCTGGTATTGCGTATCGAGCCGGTCCGCGAGGATTTTTGTTTGGTCGAATTCAGGATGGCGCCACGTTGGGAGAGGAAGATGTAACACGGCTGGAAGCGTCTGATGTTACTGCTCGTCCTGAATATGATGGCCAAATTCAAGCTGCCGGTGTCGACAATCATTATTTTTTAGCGGCAGCGTTAGTTGACCGGCAAAACGTCGCCGTTGCCTATCGGTCGGTTCCGCTTCCGCCTGTTGAAACAGACGGTGTGGCGCGGGATCTGGTGGAATTTGAGTTTCGTTGGGCAGATGGAAGAATCGAGGACGTACCGTTTTTCTTGGGTCCGAAGAATTTCGACTTGCTTGAACGGGTCGACCAAAACTTGATTCAAGCAATTGACTTTGGTTGGTTGGGTTGGCTCGTCGTTCCCTTGCATCGCACCCTTACAGGAATCCAGGATTACGTTGGGAATTGGGGCTGGTCAATTATTATTCTGACTTTCTTAATCAATGTCCTGATATTTCCCCTTCGGCATAAGAGCGTTGTGTCTATGCGGAAGATGCAAGAGTTACAGCCTGAAATGAAGGCAATTCAGGAACGGTATTCGCATCTCAAAGCTACAGACCCCGACAAGCAGAAAATGAATAAGGAGGTAATGGCCCTCTATCGGGATCGGGGCGTCAACCCGGCGAGTGGTTGTTTTCCGATGTTGCTCACCATGCCGGTCCTTTTTGCCTTTTATAGCTTGTTGTCGGTGGCAGTGGAAATTCGAGGTGAACCGTTCGTTGGATGGATAACGGATTTGACGTTGGAGGACCCACTCTACATCACGCCCATATTGATGGGGGCATCCATGGTCGTGCAACAAAAGATGACGCCGTCTCAGGCCGACCCGATGCAGCAAAAGATCATGATGTTGATGCCTATCATGTTTACTGGAATGATTCTCTGGGCTCCGAGCGGCCTTGTTCTTTTTTGGATGACTAGCAATGTGTTGGGTATCGTACAAACCTTGTTGACGAACAAGGTTATTGGTCCCACACAAACTAGAACGCTTCGACCGGCGGCGGAGCGTCGCGTTAAGCAACGCAACAAAGGTAAGGGTGCGAATGAAAGGGAACAATCGTGACAGATGATCTGAATTCCCGCATGGTGAAATTCTTGACTGAGGTTATAGACCTAATGGGGCTAGACCTCACAGTTGCGGTCGAGGCACTTGAGGATGGCACGCGTATAAACATTGACGGTGATGATGGGGACGTATTGTTGCAAGATAAGGCCGAAGGTCTAGATGCGCTCCAGCATATTGTGAATGCTGGTTTTCGGCGTGAGCACCCAAGCGGCCACATAGTTGTTGACTGCAACAGCTATAGGAAGGGCGAGGACGAGGAATTACGGCAAACGGCGAGAGTGTTAGCGGAAAGAGCACATGAAACGGGCGAGCCGCAAGAGGTGGGACCACTGAACCCCTATGCTCGTCGAATCGTGCACCTCACCGTGGCAGAAATAGCAGATGTGTCGTCAGAAAGCATAGGCGATGCTTTCATGAAAAGCGTTGTTATTTCGCCTACGGGTTAGCTCATCCGTTCCACCGTTGTTCGACATGCCACCTCACTCGGGAGATGTTCGATCCTGACGACACGATCGTCGCGATTTCCACGCCACCCGGCCAGGGTGGAATCGGAGTGGTCCGGCTAAGTGGTCCGATGGCTAAGGTCGTCGCGAACGCCGTGTTGTCTCTTGAGCAAGATCTACAACCCCGACATGCAACATTGACGCAGGTGAAAGACTGTCCAGAGGGGAGGCCGCTTGACCAGGTTGTTGCAACATTCTTTCCTCGGCCAAAGTCGTATACCGGAGAGGACGTCGTCGAGTTAAGCGGCCACGGGAGTCCGGTGCTTCTCAGGCAAATTGTCGCTGCGACAATTTCTGCTGGTGCTCGCCTTGCCGAACCTGGGGAATTCACCTTTCGCGCATACCTCAACGGACGAATAGATTTAGTGCAAGCAGAGGCGGTGGCTGACCTGGTCGCATCCGTTACGCCATTACAAGCCCGTGCAGCATTCGATCAATTAGATGGAACTATGACGGATGCGATTGGCGAGATCGACGGGTCTGTTTTCGATCTAATTGTTCGGCTTGAGGCCTCCCTTGATTTTCCAGACGAGGGCTACCACTTCGTCAACCAAGAAACGGCGATCTCAGATCTCGAGGAAATTGTTAGACGCCTGAAAAAGTTACTGGACAGCGCGGGTCGCGGGAGACTTATACGCGAAGGTAGCCAGGCGGTGATTGTCGGCAAGCCCAACGTCGGAAAGTCGACGTTGTTTAACCAACTGTGCGGAGCTCAGCGCGCGATTGTGACAGATGTTCCCGGTACCACACGTGACCTATTGACTGAAACTATCGATCTATCGGGCATCCCGGTAACGCTCGTGGATACGGCCGGAGTTAGAGAAACGTCCGATCGTGTCGAAGCCGAGGGGGTTTACCGAACCCGTGGCGCTGTTGGTGCAGCGACTGCCATTGTCTTGGTTCTTGATGGCTCAAAGCCGCTTGAACCTGATGATCGAAGTTTGCTTGTCGAGACTCAAAGCGGTCGTCGGCTCATTATCATCAGCAAGCAAGATCTACCGACCGCGTGGGTACCTGCCGACGAGCCAGCGATTGCCACCAGTGATGACGCCACTTCGGTGTGTCTACTTGACAACAAAGATGTGGCGGTAGTCCGGGAAAAAATTTCTTGTCTGGTCGAAGGAAATGATTCACACCGTGATGTGCCAGCAGTAACAAATCTTCGACATATCGACCTACTGCGACAAGCAGATAACACTTTGGAGCAAGCATTGGAGAATGCGCGCACGGGCGTTACCGAGGAGCTGTTATTGGCGGAGCTTGCTGACGCCAGGAGAACGTTGGAAGAAATATCCGGTGTGCGACCTGATGATGCAGTGCTCCGACGTATTTTTGAGTCGTTTTGTATTGGAAAATGACTGCGTCCTCTGTGTTTGATGTGATCGTGATTGGGGCGGGCCATGCAGGCGTTGAGGCCGCCTGGTCCGCGGCGACAATGGGGTGTCGCGTTGGTATTTGTACGTTGTCAGCGGACACCGTTGCGCACATGCCGTGTAACCCGGCGATCGGGGGTACGGCCAAGGGACACCTTGTCCGGGAAATCGATGCCCTCGGTGGGCTCATGGGACTTGCCATCGATACGACAGGTCTGCAATTCAAACTATTAAATCGTAGTCGCGGCCCAGCAGTATGGTCGCCAAGAGCTCAGGCGGACAAGCGCGTCTATGCCGCACGTGTGGCGGAATTAATGCGTCAGCAGCCCAACATTGAATGGGTGCTAGGGCGCGTTGGAAGACTTTTGGTAAAGGGTGATTCCGTCGTTGGCGTAGAACTGGAAGACGATTTTGGTAACACTGGCGGCCAAGAACTTCGGGCGACGACGGTGATCGTGACAACGGGGACCTTCTTGAATGGTCTGACGCATGTCGGTTCTGAGCAAAAAGCTGCGGGACGCGTCGGTGAACCACCGTCCCATCATTTGGCCGAATCACTAAAAGCCCTCGGTTTTCGATGGGGGCGACTCAAAACTGGGACTCCGCCGAGACTCGACCGCCGGAGTATCGACTTTTCGCGTTTTGAACAATCTCTTGGCGATGACTCCCCCGTCCCCTTTTCCTTTTTGACGGAAAAGTTAGACAGGCCTCAAATAGTCTGTCACTCGTTGTACACGAACCAACAAGTACATGATCTTGTTCGCGAGAACATTCAATGCTCGCCACTGTACAACGGTCAGATAGAGGGGATAGGACCACGCTATTGCCCATCTCTAGAAGATAAAGTTATGCGCTTCCCTGACCGCGAACGTCACCAGATTTTGCTCGAACCGGAAGGTGTCGGCGTAAATGAAATCTACGTCAATGGTTTCTCAATGAGTCTACCTTCGTCGATACAAGAAGATTTGGTGCATGCCTTACCAGGTTTGCAGGACGCGGTTGTGATGCGACCGGGATATGCGGTCGAATACGATTTTGTGCAGCCGACGGAACTTCGTCGAACGTATGAATCCAAAGCTATCCGTGGTCTTTTTATGGCCGGCCAGATTAACGGAACATCGGGTTATGAAGAGGCTGCGGCTCAGGGATTGATCGCTGGCATTAATGCTGCACAGCAAGTGAGGAAAGAGGCGCCTTTTGTCTTGGAACGCAGCGATGCGTACATTGGCGTCTTAGCGGACGATCTAACGACAACCGGGTGTCTAGAACCGTATCGGATGTTTACGTCGCGGGCGGAGTATCGGTTGTTGTTAAGGATCGATAATGCAGATCTACGATTGACCAAGAAGGGACGAGATATTGGTTTGGTCGGTGATCGAAGATGGCAACGTTTTGCTGAACGGCAGGCGCGCTTCAGGCGAAATGTGAGTGCCGTGCAAGAGACAACAGTGAATGTTGGTGAGGGCAAACGTGTACGCGCATCACAGGCATTAAGTAGACCGGATATTTCAGTTGAGGCATTGCTGGAACAAGGTGAGTTGCGCCTCGAGAGTGGGAGCGGCTGTCACGCGTTCGACTTGTGGAGTGTCGAGTCGGAGTTTAAATACTCAGGCTATCTTAAGCGCCAGAATGCAAAAATAAAGCAATCACAAAAACTTGAGCATCTCTTCATACCAGAGAGTTTTGTCTACACAGGTGTGCCTGGTTTGTCACTGGAAGTTGTCGAGCGACTCAATCAAACCAGACCGGAAACACTTGGACAGGCGTCACGAATTGCTGGTGTTACGCCAGCGGCTGTAGCATTAATTGCCGGCCGGCTATCAAGATAAGCGGCTAGGTCGTGGCTCTTCGTAAAACCAAATGCGAATACTGAAAGACCGGATTAGTCGTCGCGTTGACAGGGTTGGCGTGCGCGTGGACGACGATGTGGCCGCACGTCTCGCGTCGTATGTTGAGTTGCTGGAACGGTGGAATCGACGGATGAACCTGACGGCCCTGCATGACGATGAGAGTGGCTTGGACCGGTTGATCGTGGAACCGCTGGTAGCGGCGCGTTATTTGCCAGACGTAGGGAGGTTGACGGATATCGGCTCGGGCGGCGGGTCGCCAGCGATTCCCTTGGGTTTGTTTCGACCGGGCCTTCAGATTCGGTTGGTGGAGTCAAAAACACGAAAAACGGCGTTCCTGCGGGAGGCGATCCGCCGACTCAAAATTGACCGGGCCTTAGTGGAAGAAACCCGCTATGAAGAACTGCTCACCCGAACACAGCTGCATGAATCACAAGAGGTGATTACTGTGCGCGCGGTGCGGGTCGATGCAGGGGTCCTCAGGAGTCTCCAAGCATTGCTCGTTCCTGGGGGAATCGTTGCGTTGTTTCGGAGCAGCAGCTCTGGGAACGATTTGGACGGTGTGCAGCCACCGTTGGTATGGGAGGCTACTTACCCATTGGTGGAGTCGCAGCGCAGCGAGCTGGTAGTAATGCGAAAGTTGAATATAGGCTAGCGAATACATAGCGAAAATAAGTGGATATTACGAGAGATGAGCGTTTTATTGGCGTGGACTTTGAATGTATTTTAAGAGTTGCTCAAAGAGTGTTAAGGCTGATGGAACGGCAACGGAGCCAGCGACCTGATGCAGTGAAAGCCATTCCCTGGTTAATCGCAGTCCTTGCAAGTAGCCAGGTGGAATCGAACCGCCAAAGCTTGTAGACAGACTGAACGCAACAGACCGCAAAATCCATTGCTCCGAACCAGGCCGCGATCGCATAGTGGCATCCGTAATCGGATAGATAAAAATAGTGATGTTCCACGTGGAACATTCTTGCGCAGCACCACCACATAGTGGTACCATTACCGCTAACAGAGCTTACCCTATAAGACATAATATATTTAGGTATAAAGACCTAATGAAGAAACGTATTTTTGCCATCACAAACCAAAAGGGCGGTGTAGGAAAAACCACAACGACGATAAACCTAGGTGCCTCTTTAGCCCTTGCGGATCAAAATGTTTTGATGGTTGATATGGACCCCCAGGCAAATTTGACGAGTGGTATTGGAAAAAAGGGGGATTTCTCACCGGCTGGCACGGTTTACGAAGCGTTGACCACAGATAACGCCGAGGCGGTTCAATACATTGTCGAAACCGATGTTACTGGGCTGTATCTGTTACCAGCGGACCGAAACCTTACTGGCGCCGAAGTCGAGCTGGTGTCGTTGGACTACCGGGAACGCCGGCTACGCCCGTTGCTTCGACAGGTGTATGACCGCTTTGACTACATTCTCATCGATACCCCACCATCGCTGGGACTTCTAACGGTCAATGCGCTCGTTGCCGCGGAGGCCACACTGATACCACTGACGTGTGAATATTTTGCGCTCGAAGGACTCGCGGAACTCACGGCAACGATGCAACGTATTCAGGTCAATCTGAACCCGACACTCGACATAGCGGGGGTGTTGTTGACCATGGCGGACCGTCGTACGAACCTCGGCCAACAAGTGGCCCAGGAGGTACGAGAATTTTATGGCGACAAAGTGTTTCAGACGATGATTCCGCGGAATATCAGACTCGGAGAAGCGCCGAGTCACGGCTTACCCGCAATTCTCTACGATGTGAAATCAAAAGGGGCTGAAGCCTATCTTGCGCTAGCCCGTGAATTCCTCCAGCGGATGCAAACTGCGGAACTTGAAGGGGAGCGGCATGATGGCTGAGAAACGAAAGGCCTTAGGTCGAGGGTTAAGCGCGCTGATTCCGGATGTGCCAACCGTTCCTGAAGGCGTCGCGCTGGCAAAAGGAAGTGGACCCGCCGAGCAAGAGGTAGACCTAGACCTCCTGCAGCCTAACCGCGACCAACCACGCACGGTTGTTGATGATGCGAAGCTTGAAGAGCTCGCTCAGTCCATTCGCTCCCATGGAGTAATACAGCCGATCGTTGTAACTAAAAAAATGGGCGATGAGGCTGGCTATGAGATTGTTGCGGGCGAACGCCGGTGGAGAGCAGCGCAACGTGCTGGCCTGCTTCGCGTTCCAGTCGTCGTGCGGGAAGTAGCCCAGACGAAACGCCTGGAGCTGGCGTTGATTGAAAATATCCAACGGGAAAATCTGAATCCCATCGAAGAAGCCACCGCGTACAGGCGCCTGGCAGATGAATATGGGCTAACGCAGATTGAAATTGCACAGTCTGTCGGGAAAGACAGGGCGACAGTAGCTAATTATCAGCGCTTACTGAATCTCCCGGGCGAGGTACGTGCGGATGTCGGTGCGGGACTATTGACGATGGGACATGCACGAGCGCTTGCTGGATTGACCGATGCCCGTGCGCAGCGACACGTGTGTCGGGAAATCAAGGTACAGGATTTGTCCGTTCGGGAAACAGAAACGTTGGTCAAGCGGATCGCGTCGCCGAAAGCGGAACGAACTGGTGGGGAAACACCGGCAGATGTGCACACTCGGGCTGCAGAGGATCGTCTGCGCCTGGCACTTGGTACAAAAGTCCGAATTGTTAGACGTGGAAAGAGTGGACGGATTGAAATTAACTTCTCGTCTGAGACAGAGCTCCAACGGCTTTTTGAACATATGACGAGAGGCTAAGCGATATTTGTGCGGCGGGTGTTTGTCGACAGGTCTTGTCCGCTGTTCAAGCAGAATGCTAAAATGCGCTGTTTCACCTGATTTGATTTTCCCACACTAGGCAGATTTCTAGGCCTTCGGCCGATTAGGGTGGCCGGGTGGCTGGTAACCGAATTTCGATGACGAATCGTGCAGTGGCGGTCCGGTACGCGCGGGCGCTTTTTGATGTGAGTGTTGAAGCCGGGGAGCCGGAGCGGACCGCTCGTGAGATCGCGGCGTTTCAGCAAATGCTTAGTGGGCATGCAACTCTGGAGGCGGCGCTGTTAAACCCGGCCATTTCAGTGGGTCGAAAAAGGTCGGTTGTCTCGGCCATACTCGATAGGTCGGCCGAGATTAGCGCGGTGGTGAAGCGTTTGGTCTTGATGCTTGCAGAGAGGGACCGCCTTAGCTTGCTACCTGACTTGATTGAAACGTACGAAGTGCTACTGATGGACCACCTTGGCGTCGTCCGGGCGCGGATTACAACCGCTGAGGCGCTAGCTCCCGAACACGTACAAACGATCACGTCCACACTTGCTTCGGCAACAGGCAGGCAGGTCGTGATTGAAACCTCCGTAGACGAAGATCTGCTAGGCGGGATGATTACGCAGATAGGGAGCACTGTTTTTGACGGAAGTTTAGCGAATCATCTTGATCGACTTAGACAACGTTTCCAAACGAGCACGTAAGAGACCATGACAATAAAAGCAGACGAAATTTCGAAGATTATCAAAGATCAACTTGGCGATTATTCCCTGGATGTTGATGTCGCGGAGATTGGCACGGTGGTGTCGGTGGGAGACGGCATTGCTCGCTTGCATGGCATCGAAGGCGCGATGGCAACCGAGATGCTTGAGTTCCCACATGGCATTTTTGGTATTGCACTCAACCTTGAAGAGGATGGTGTCGGCTCGGTGCTATTGGGCGAATCGACCCGAATCAAGGAAGGCGATACGGTGAAGCGGACCGGGCGGGTCATGTCGGTGCCGGTTGGTGACGCGATGCTTGGTCGTGTTGTTAACGCATTAGGCCAACCGATCGACGGAAAGGGGCCAATCGCTGCCGACAAGCAATCTGCGATAGAAAGAATTGCACCGGGTGTGGTTGATCGGCAACCGGTGAAGGAACCTTTTCAGACGGGGCTTAAGGCAATTGACACTATGGTTCCGATTGGAAGAGGCCAGCGCGAACTAATAATTGGTGACCGGCAAACGGGAAAAACGGCTGTGGCGCTGGACGCGATCATTAACCAAAAAGGGCTTGACGTTGTCTGTATCTATAATGCGATTGGCCAGAAACAATCGACGATTGCGCAAGTAGTGCGGACCCTTGAAAACGAGGGTGCGATGGAATACACAATTGTTGTTGCGGCTGCCGCATCTGACCCTGCACCGTTTTTGTACATTAGTCCCTATTCTGCGTGCACGATAGGAGAGCATTTTCGCGACACGGGTCGTCATGCGGTTTGTGTCTATGACGATCTGTCGAAGCATGCGCAGGCCTACCGTGAAATTTCGCTCCTCCTTCGGCGTCCACCAGGTCGTGAGGCGTTTCCTGGGGACGTGTTTTACCTCCACTCGCGCTTACTAGAACGCGCGGCGAAATTGAATGATGAACAGGGTGGTGGGTCGTTGACGGCGTTGCCGGTTATCGAAACGCAGGCGGGCGATCTCTCGGCTTATATTCCGACGAACGTCATCTCTATCACTGACGGCCAAATCTTTCTTGAATCGGATTTGTTTCACCAGGGGATTCGCCCCGCAATTAATGTCGGGAATTCGGTTTCTCGAGTTGGCGGCAATGCACAAGTGAAAGCAATGCGACAAGTTGCTGGCACGCTCCGTCTTGACCTTGCGGATTTTCGCGAGCTCCAGGCATTTGCGCAGTTTGGTAGCGATGTCGACAAGACAACACAGCAGCAATTAAACCGTGGGAGTCGACTCGTTGAAGTGTTGAAGCAGCCACAGTACCAACCGTTGGCTGTTGAACGGCAGGTCATCCTTGTTTTTGCTGGAACGAAAGGTTTTCTCGATGATGTTGCCGAATCAGACATCGCCAGCTATGAGCAGGATTTGTACCAGTTCATGGATACAAGGCATTCAGACGTGGTCTCTCGTTTATCGAAGGAAAAGAAGCTCGATGACGAGTTGGCGGCCGATCTCGAGGCGGCCGTAAAAGAGTTTACTGAGCAATTTGTTGCAGCCCATGCGGGTGCGGCGGCCTAATCCTCTAAAGAGTTATGCCATCACTTATTGATCTCAAGAGACGGCTACGTGCGGTCAAGTCGACTGAGCAAATTACGAAAGCCATGAAGGCGATCTCTGCCTCAAAACTGCGGAGGGCCCAGGAGCGGATGGTGAGTGCCCGGCCGTTTGCGCAATTGATGCAACGCGTGTTGGGTGATTTGGCGCTCCAGGTTGAGTCAACGGCACATCCATTGCTGGCGGGACCGGTCTCACCCACTGCGCCAAGGCTACTTGTTGTGGTGACAGCCGATAAGGGGTTATGTGGAGGGTTTAACTCGACATTGATTCGGAAAGCGGCGGCGGTCATCAAAGACCGTGATGGAGACGTCGTCATGGGCTTAGTGGGACGGAGAGGCCGTGATTACTTCATTCGACGAGACGCGAATGTATGTTTTGAAGAAATCAACGTCTTTAATGACCTCAAGTACTCACACGCGCAGGGGATGGCTCAAGTCGCGATTGACCAATACACAGGCGGTGCGGTTTCGGGCGTGTCGGTGGTCTATAACGAATTTAAAAGCGTAAGCCAACAGCAGGTTGTTGTGGAGTCACTCTTGCCGATCCCCAAAACGGCTGTTGAGGACGATGATGGGGTGCCGGATGCAGACTACCTTTTCGAACCAGCACCGGCTGAAATTTTTGATGACCTATTGCCCCGTTATGTCGAGACTCAGTTTTTTCGTGCGTTACTTGAATCGGCGGCGGCGGAACACGCGGCACGGATGACGGCAATGGATTCGGCGTCTCGGAATGCAGGGGAGATGATTGATTCATTGACGTTGCACATGAACAAAGTGCGCCAGGCGGCGATCACGCGCGAGCTTATCGAAGTGGTATCCGGGGCAGATGCGCTATAGGCCGCGATTAGCGAGATGCGTCAAGGCATTGGCATGCGGAAAACCCTGGCGAGAAAACATGGTGGGCCGCGAGGCTTGCGGGAAGTAGATAGAGAGGAACACTAGGCATGGCAGACGAGAAGGTCGGGAAAGTCGTCAGTGTTATTGGACCTGTAGTTGACGTTGAATTCGCGAGTGGTCACTTGCCCTCGATTTACAACGCGCTCGAAATTGATGCTGGGGATCAGCCTGCAATCATTGCCGAGGTAGAGCAACATCTTGGAGAAAATCGCGTCCGCGCGGTGGCGATGACCATGACGGACGGACTGCAACGAGGAACTAAAGCCTCCGATACCGGAGCGCCGATATCGGTTCCAGTCGGGCCCAAGACTCTCGGTCGTGTTCTCAATGTGCTCGGTGAACCGGTTGATTTTCCTGACCGACCCGTACCGGCGGAAGATCGGTGGCCAATTCACCGGGCCGCCCCCACGTTGGAAGATCAGTCAACAGAACTCAAGATGTTTGAGACGGGGATTAAGGTCATCGATCTCCTCGAACCGTATTTGCAGGGTGGAAAAATCGGTCTGTTTGGTGGTGCTGGTGTTGGTAAGACCGTTGTGATCATGGAATTGATCAACAATATTGCGCTCAAGCACGGTGGCGTATCCGTGTTCGGTGGTGTTGGAGAACGAACCCGTGAGGGGAATGACCTTTGGCTCGAGATGCAGGAGAGTGGCGTTGTTCATCCTGATGATCCCGAAAAATCTCGCGCCGCGCTGATCTACGGACAGATGACGGAGCCACCGGGCGCGCGACTGCGAGTCGCGCTCAGCGCGTTGACGGTCGCGGAATATTTCCGTGATGCTGAAAACAAAGACGTTCTCCTGTTTATCGACAATATTTTCCGATTTACGCAGGCTGGTTCAGAGGTATCGGCCCTCCTTGGACGAATGCCATCGGCGGTCGGCTATCAACCAACACTCCTTACGGAGATGGGAGAGCTCCAAGAACGAATCACGTCAACCAAAACAGGGTCCATAACGTCGGTTCAAGCAATATATGTTCCGGCGGACGACTACACTGATCCGGCACCGGCGACAACATTTGCTCACCTTGATGCGACGACGGAACTTTCGCGCAGTATCGCAGCGCAAGGTTTGTATCCCGCCGTCGACCCACTTGCGTCGACCTCACGGATCCTTGATCCAAAAATCATTGGTGACGAACACTACGCGGTCGCCAGGTCCGTCAAGGAGGTCTTGCAGAGATACAAAGATCTCCAGGATATCATTGCGATTCTTGGCCTTGACGAATTGTCAGAAGACGACAAGATTGCCGTCGCCAGAGCGCGTAAAATTCAGCGGTTTTTGTCGCAACCATTCTTTGTCGGGGAGCAGTTCACCGGAAAAGAAGGTCGTTATGTTGCCGTCGCCGACACGGTGCGCGGTTTCAAAGAAATCGTCGAAGGTAAACACGACGACATTCCAGAGCAAGCGTTTAAGATGGTCGGTACTATTGAAGAAGTGTTAGAGAACGCTGAGAAACTAAAGGCAACGGCGTAACCATGAGTATCCCGTCGCACCTTACGCTAGAACTCGTGACGCCCGAGCGCTCAGTTGCCGTCGAGACGGTCGACGAAGTTGAGATCCCAGGTGCTGAGGGTTATCTCGGCGTGTTGCCCGGGCATACACCATTGCTCGTTACTCTTAAAGTTGGTGAGCTGTGGTACAGACAAGGCGAGCACAAAACGTATCTGTCCGTCGCCTATGGGTTCGCGGAGGTGTTGCCAGACCGGGTTCGCGTACTTGCTGATACCGCAGAACGCGCGGAAGAGATCGACATGGGGCGGGCGGAGGAGGCGGCAACACGAGCGCGCGAACGGATGTCGGCATCAGTGGCTGATACGGATTTTGAACGGGCGCAATTAGCGTTACTGAAGTCAACACTTCGTCTCGACGTCGCTAGGAAGGCAGGCACTACTAACACCTAAAGGGCACATAAAACGTGTCGGCGTAAGTGTTGGTTCTGTCGTCTGGGATGACCAGAGCATGCAACTCGTTTGGTCTGCACGTACCGATTCGGGTCTTCGGCGTTCATCTAATGAAGATGGGTGGTGTGTCCGTGAGGACCTGGGTCTGTTTGCCGTAACTGATGGTATGGGTGGCCACGTCGCTGGTGAAGTCGCGTCAAGACTCGTGCTCGAACAGCTGGAACACCACATCGAAGACACTCACCCAGCGCAGGTCGATGCGCAGGTGACTTTGTCGCCAACCCCTGACATTCTCAGTGGACCCCGGTTGGATGCAGGACTTCTTGAGGCGAATCAGTGCCTCGCGCGTGAAATCGCACGGGATAGCAAGCTTCAGGGCATGGCGACTACCGCCGTTGCGGTGCTTATCCACGACACCGGGAATGCGGTGGCGCATGTCGGCGATTCACGCGCATATGTTTATCACCGGGGCGAGCTTTCGAGGCTTACGGCTGACCACTCTTGGGTCGAAGACCAAGTTCGCGCCGGGTTGTTGTCTACTGAGAATGCCAGAAATCATCCCCACCGCAACATTGTTACCCGAGCCATTGCTGGGACAGAGGGCTTGTCCGTGGAGTCGTCGAAGTTGTCGCTGCAGGCAGGAGATCGGTTGCTTCTTTGCTCAGACGGACTGACCACGGTTGTGTCAGATTCTGAGATCGAGGCAATATTGACTAGTAATCTGGTTCCGGGTACAGCTTGCGATGAACTAATTGACCGTGCCAATGAGGAGGGTGGCCCGGACAACATAACCGCTATTGTGGTTGATATTCTGTGATGTTTTCTAATCTTCAGAGGCTCCTTCGTTACCGTAGCTTGATCCACACTCTGGTCGTTCGTGACTTGAAGGCGCGGTATCGAGGGTCGGTGCTTGGGTTTTTTTGGTCTTTCGCAAATCCACTACTCCTCTTGATGGTCTACACGTTTGTTTTTTCGGTTGTGTTGCCAGCGCGGTTTGAGGGGGTTGATGAAAACTATGCGCTGTTCTTGTTTTGTGGTCTGCTTCCCTGGATTTGGTTTTCGTCCGCCCTTACAGAATCGTCCAACTCTTTGTTAACCAATGGAAACTTGATCAAAAAGGTGTTGTTTCCAGCCGAGGTGTTACCGGTTGTGTCAGTTGTGGCAAACATGATTCACTTTTTCTTGGCACTGCCGATTTTGTTTTTGGCGCTTGGCCTTTTTGCGTCTCGAGCGCCGACCATAAGTGAGTTGGTTTGGTTCCCTGTCGTCATCGCCGTGCAGTTTCTTTTGACGCTTGGTCTGGGCATGCTGCTTGCGGCGCTCACTGTGCATTTTCGAGACATTAAAGATCTCCTATCCAATTTGCTCACGCTATGGTTTTTTGCGACCCCGATTCTCTATCCCTGGACTTTGGTTTCGGACCGGGGCCCAGCACTTGCTGGGTTGCCGCCTCTGGGTAAGTTGATGATGGATGTCAATCCGTTCACGCATCTGGCAATTTCGTACCAAGAAATATTGTTTTATGACGGCCCGTACGGCCATTGGAAATGGCTGCTTGCAACTGCTGTTGCGGCAGCGGTCCTGTTTGCAGCGGGATATGCCTTATTTGATCGACTGCGGGACTCGTTCGCGGAGGAAGTGTGAACAAGGCTGCGATTACGCTTCGCCATGTTTCGAAGTTGTACCGCCGGTACGCTTACCGCCGGCAGTTTTCGACGCTCAAAAGTGCGCTATTAAAGGGCAGCCTTACCGCGGAGCTAAACCCGGATGAGGTGTTTCATGCTGTAAACGACGTGAGTTTTACCGTGCGGCCAGGTACGACCTTGGGGGTTGTTGGTCGGAACGGTTCAGGGAAGAGCACGCTCCTTAAGTTGATTGCCGGGATCACGAAGCCTACGGCTGGCAGTCTCGAAGTGGAAGGACGAATCTCGGCACTTATTGAGCTGGGGGCCGGGTTCCATCCTGAAATTTCTGGGCGTGAAAACGTTTTCATTAATGGTGTAATGCTCGGTCTTAGCAAAGCGGAAATCACCCGCCGATTTGATGAAATTGTGGAGTTTGCCGAGCTGGAAAAATTCATCGATGCGCCCGTTAAAACATATTCGTCGGGTATGTATATGCGCCTCGGGTTTGCTGTTGCCGTTCATGTTGACCCGGACGTCTTACTGGTGGATGTAGTACTTGCCGTTGGCGACGAAGGATGTAGCCTCAAGTGTTTTGACAAGTTCGCTGAGTTTAAACGTCGAGGAAAAACAATACTGCTGGTGACCCACGGGTTGAACATGGTAGAGCGGTTTTGCGATGAGGCAGTGTGGATTGATGAGGGGAAACTCCGCGGCGAAGGCGATCCGCGGCGCGTCGTTCACTCCTACACGACGGACGTTGAAAAAGCGGAAGAGCGTGTGCTCGCGGCGGGCGACCAGAAGGTGCAACAAGCACTAAGTGGTTCGAGTCCGGAAGCAGTGCCGGCCGGAGGAGATGGCCCCATTGCTACCACTCAACCACCAGACGATATGTTTCGTGCGACCCAGGGGCGGTGGGGCTCAGGTCCCGTCCGGATCGATACGGTTACGCTGGAACGTGACGGTGCAGAAACGCACGTATTCCATTCAGGCGATCGATTGGCGATAAGGTTGCACGTCAGCACCGAGAGGGTCGTTACAGATTTTGTTTTTGGCGTTAGCATTTTCAATGCGGAAGGCGTTTGTTGTTACGGAACCAACACAGACATTGAAGAATACAAATCTCTTGAGTTAGTGGGTTCTGGCGATGTCATCTTTGCCATTGATAGGCTTGATTTAGTTGAAGGTACCTATAAGTTGGATGTTGCGGTGCATACGCGCGATGGCGTTCAGTATGACTACCATCGGTTGCTTTATACGTTTCGTGTGAAGTCCAGCGTGAAAGATACGGGTGTTTATCGACCTCAACACGGGTGGACGTTTAGTAATAACGTACGCTTTGTTTAGAAACATACCGCATGTTTCTATCGGTCAACGTGGTTTGTGCCAACTGACATTGCGTCGCTGACGCTTCGTGCTGTCGTGCAACAAGCCGCCTCTCGAGGCGGCTTGGGCCGTGGTGTGTCCGGCCGCGCCGAGTCGTTGAGCGGATTAACTCAAACTGCTCAGACTTTTGCTGCATCGATATTCTCCAGTATCAGGCCGCTGGTGCTGATTGTGCCGTCTGATACCGATGTTGACCGAATGACACGCGATGCCCGTTTTTTTGTTAAAGCGGGTAACAGTCTTACTAATAGAGAGGTCGACCGCTGCGTTCTACCCTTGCCGTCACCAGAAGTTGACCCGTACCGAGAGATTGCGCCACATTTAGATGTAGCGTCGGCGCGTGCCCGCGCGCTCGTGGCGATGGCCAAGGCGCGTGCCCGATTAGTGGTTGTGTCGGCCGCTGCGCTCCTGCCTCGGGTGAGCGATCCGACGAGAATCCAAACAGCTGTGGTGGATTTGGATACCGGAGCAACGTTGTTGCCAACGGCATTTGCAGATCTGTTGGCAAATGCCGGGTTTGTCCGAAAAGACCCGGTTGAGGCGCATGGCGAATTTTGTACTCGCGGTGGAGTTGTTGATGTGTTTCCCGCGGGTGACGTGTTGCCGATTCGTGTGGAGTTTGCTGGCGACAGTATCGAATCACTCCGCAGCTTCGACCCTGCAACACAGCGCTCAGTCGAGATTCTGACGCGGACAACGATCCACCCGTTACGCGACCAATTTGAAGTGGAGTCCGATAACCCTGCGTCGACGGACAGGAGTTCAACGGTTCGTGACTACATCAATTGTGCAGGTGCAGATGTCGTTGTCAGTGAGCCAGCACAAGTTGTCGAACGGTTAGCTGACCAGACCGATCAACTTCTCGCGGCGTTTGCAGATGCAGAGGCACGAGGTGAGAGTGTGTCGCCACCAGAAGTGTTACAGGTAAACCAGGATGAGATTGTCGCCTGGTTTGCAGGCGCGCCCACGTTTACCAGTTTAGAGGTTGGGTCCACTGGCGCCGGGGGAACGCCCGCGTTTGGTATGCGTCATGTGGCGTGCCAACCATCGAGTGAGTACCAGGGACGTCTAAAGGAGTGGGTGACGCACGTCAAACGGGCCAGCGAACAAGGGGACACCATCCTCTGTGTTACGGAGACGGACGCCCGTGCAGATCGGATTATCGAACTGCTTGGCGAGAGCGGTCTGTCTGCGATGAAGCTTGGTGGTGAAGATCATACGCAGTTGGCTACCGTGCTTGTGACGACAGGGTCTGTCACTAGAGGATTTCGTCTACCTGAGGCCAGATTTCAGATTTTTGCAGAAAACGATCTGTTTGGTGAAGAACATTTAATTCGTCACCAACGGCGGGGAGTTGCACAGTCGTTTTTGTCCGATTTCCGTGATCTCAAAGTTGGCGACCACGTGGTGCATGTAGAGCACGGTATTGGCACGTTCGTTGGATTACAGCATTTGGCGGTTAATCGCGGTCAGCCGACGCACGAGTTTGTGGAGCTCCGGTATGCCACCGGGGACAAGTTGTTCGTCCCGGTAGAGCAACTTGATCTTCTCCAGAAGTACACCGGTGCGTCGAATCCGTCGTTAGATCGGCTCGGCGGGACCACATGGGAAAAATCCAAAACGCGCGTCAAAAAGTCGATGCGGGACATGGCGGAAGAGTTACTGGCCCTTTATGCCTCACGGCATGCTCTAGCCGGCCACGCGTTCAGTCCTGATACGCATTGGCAACGCGAATTTGAAGAAGCCTTCCAGTACGAGTTAACACCGGACCAGCGCGTCGCGGTCGCTGACATTAAGAAGGACATGGAACGCGCTACAGCGATGGACCGCCTGTTATGTGGTGACGTGGGATACGGTAAAACAGAGGTCGCGCTCCGCGCGGCATTTAAAGCCGTGATGGACGGCAAACAGGTTGCGGTACTCACCGCGACGACCGTACTCGCGTTCCAACACTACGAGACCATTCGTGAACGATTTGCAGCCTTTCCCATCCGCATCGAAATGTTGAGCCGTTTTCGAAGTAAGGCCGACCAGAAGGTCACTCTTCAGGATCTGGAAGCTGGCAAGGTGGAACTCGTTGTCGGGACCCACCGGTTATTGTCAAAGGATGTCCAATTTCGCGATCTCGGCTTGCTCGTTGTCGATGAAGAACAACGCTTTGGTGTGGCACACAAAGAGCGAATTAAGCAAATGCGGAGCCGAGTGGACGTGCTTACGATGACGGCGACCCCGATACCTCGGACACTCAATATGTCGCTCGCGGGTATTCGGGACATGTCCGTTATCGAGACACCGCCCCGCGATCGGTTGGCCATACATACCACCGTCGTGAAATTTGATCCGCAGGTCATTACACGTGCGATTCGCACGGAACTCGAGCGGGGTGGACAAGTCTACGTGGTCCATAACCGAGTGGAATCGATTCATTCCATTGCGAGTCTTATCGTGCGGCTCATTCCGGAGGCCCGTGTGGCCGTTGCGCATGGGCAGACAACAGAGCACGCACTGGAAAAGGTCATGATTGATTTTGTGGCCCACAAATATGATGTCCTGGTCGCAACAACGATTATCGAAAATGGTCTTGACATCCCAAATGTCAACACCATCATCGTCAACCACGCTGAGCGCTACGGATTGGCGCAGCTTTATCAGTTGCGAGGACGGGTTGGTCGGTCAGACCGTCGTGCGTATGCGTATCTCATGATCCCAGCCGATAATGCGCTCACACCTGTGGCGCGGCAGCGGTTGTCGGCAATTCGGGAATTTAGTGAACTCGGGAGTGGTTTTCGAGTAGCCGCGCTTGATCTTGAAATTCGAGGTGCTGGGAATTTGCTTGGTGCTCAACAGAGTGGACACATCGAGGCGATAGGTTTCGATATGTATGTGAAGCTGCTTGAGCAGACCGTCCGTGAATTGCAGGGCGAACCAGTGGAAGAGGTGCATCGAGCCCGCGTCAATTTGGGGATTGAATTACGGATCGACGAAAGTTATATCGATGAGACAAATCAACGACTTACTGTGTATCGGAAAGTGGCGACCGCTGCTGATGAATCGGCCCTGACTGCGGCAGTTGACGAAGTTGGTGACCGGTACGGCACACTTCATCCTTCGGTGGCCCGGCTTGCTGAGTACGGTCGTGTCAGGATTCTGGCGGACCAAATGCGGGTCGAATCCATTGACCGTGAGGCGGAATTGCTGGTGCTGAAGTTTGGTAACGACGCGACGGTCGCAGTAGATCATTTATTAGCTTTTGTGGAGGCCAATGACGGAGTCACGCTGACCCCCCCTGGAGTTATCAAAGTTGACTTAAAGCAATTTGCGTACCACAGTGCGACGCGTGAGCACGGTACCGAAATGCAACGGGAAGATGACGGAAGAGACCGACCTCGTTCATGGTGGACCAGCCGAGCCACAAGTGGATCAGTGGTTGCTGGGTTTTCGGCTGCAGAAATGACGGCTGCGGACCCATCGATCGGCCGGGAACTGGAGTATCTAGGCCGCGTACAACGTGTTTTAGAAGATCTAGCTGGTGGTGACTGATACGGCCATTATGTCAGGCCGCAAGAATTTCGGCATTGTGGGTCTGGTGGGGTATTCGGGTAACATAGAAAAGCGGGTCGGGAAAGAGTTGTTCCCTTCACCGTGTGTGTGCAGAACCTAGGAAGGGCGGCTGGTTCGGTCTTATTGGAACGGCGAGCTGCCACGGTAGTGGGCATAAAGGAATTGATGAGGATGACCAGATGGTGACTCGACGGGCGTTGTTACTGTGTCGATCGATGTGCGGACTCATGCTGTTCTGGAGCTGGACTGCTCCGGTTCTGGCGCAAGAGCCACTCACTCCGGCGGATGCCACCGGACTAGTGCTTGAGAGAGTTTTGGTGAACGTGAACGGCGACATTGTCACGCAAACGGATCTTGAAAGTCGGCAGATTGATGCTATTCGCAGTCGCGGGGTCCAACCGACGTCGGAAGTAGAGTTGAGTCAGCTGCTACTTGAAATCACGCCGGAGGTCATTTCGACCGCTGTCGACGAACTTCTGATGGTGCAAAAAGCTCGGGAGCTCGGCTACCACATGAGCGACGAACAGTTCGCTGAAATGGTGAGCGACATTATGGTGGAGAACAATTTCGGGGAAGAAGAAGAATTTCACCAAGCCCTACAAGACCAGAATGGGATGTCGATTGAAGATTTTCGCCGTGGGATGGAGCGGCAGATGCTCGTTAATCAGATACAACAAATCGAGATCATGTCAAAGGTCACCCTCACCCAAACGGAAGCGCGCCAGTACTATGATGAGAACCTTGCGGAGTTTACGGACCCGCCGACGGTGACGATGCGAGAGATTCTGGTTCGTGTCACACCCGGTATTGGTGGCACGGTGAATGCGTTTGCCGACGGTCTGGCAGAAACAAAAATTGAAGAAGCCCGGCAGCGCATTCTTGATGGGGAAGACTTCGGTTTGGTGGCGGTGGCGATGTCTGATGCTGCATCCAAAGCCAACGGTGGCCTGGTTGGTCCGTTGGATCTTGTATTCATAAATGAAGCGGTAGCCGAGATCTTGATTGGCATGGAGGTCGGGGAATTGAGTCCTGCGATCCGGACGGCAGCTGGGTACCAAATGTTTGAGCTTGTGGAGTTTACGGAATCTCAGCCACGTCCGTTTGGCGAAGTCCGCGATCAGATCGGGAACAGTGTTTTTAGTGAGCGGCGGGTGGCGGAGTACCTGAGCTACTTGGATGGGCTACGCGAGGAAGCGGACATTGTCTGGAGAGACGAACAGGCGCAGTCGGCTTTTGATTCGTTTACGGGCCAGCGCGCGACTCGTATTGGTCGGAGCAGCACCCAGTAGACGGCAGTTTGCTTAATAGAGAGCCACGTGCCGAGGCCACGCGTGCCGTTGCGTCTTACGGCGACAAGTGACATGAAAATTGGCAATGTAACGTTAAGTCACCCCTACGCGCTCGCACCAATGGCGGGTATGACCGATACGGCCTTTCGTCGACTGGTCAAGTCGCGAGGGGGGTGTGGGCTTGTCGTCACAGAAATGGTCAGTTCGGAAGGTTTGATCCGCGGCATTGACCGAACGCTGGAATATGCTGAGTACACCGAGGCGGAGCGACCAGTTTCGATTCAGATCTTCGGTGGGGAGCCAGCGAAGATGGCCGAGGCCGCGCAAATTGTCGAAGGCATGGGGGCGGATATCGTGGATATCAATATGGGCTGCCCCGTCCGTAAAATTGCAAAGCATAACGCCGGGTGTAGCTTGATGCGTGAGCCTGCCCATGCGGCGACGGTGGTGCGCGCGATGAGCGATGCCGTGACCATACCGGTAACCGTAAAAATGCGAGCTGGGTGGGACGACCACACCATCAATGCGCCCACCATGGCCCGGATGATGGAGGATTCTGGTGCGTCAGCAGTGGCGGTGCATGGTCGCACGGCCAAGCAGTCCTACTCCGGTCTCTCGGATTGGGAGTTAATTGATCGCGTCGCCACGAGTGTCTCGATCCCGGTGTTTGGAAGTGGGGATTGCGTCACACCGGAACAAGTGATTACTCGTACACGGAGTACTCAGGTTTCGGGTGTTTTGGTAGGGCGTGGTGCCCTCCGAAATCCATGGATTTTTGAGCAGGCAAAGGCGATGGCTGACGGAGAAGTTGTTCCGGACATCACGCTTTCAGACCGTGGCCGGTTTTTGTTGGACTACATTAATTTGCTGCTCGGTGAAGGTGTCAATGAAGCTGATGGATTTCGTCATCAGGTACCTGGGCCGGAACCGCAGGTGCGGCAAAATATACGTCCGGCCCGTAGTCGAGACCGGTGGGTGGTAAACAAAATTCGAGCGCTTGCGTCGTGGTATACCAAAGGCGAACATGACGGGGCTCGACTTCGCACGTCGATCAACCATGCGGAATCCGTGACGGAACTCTGTGACATTATTCAGCAACACTTTCTCACGCCACCGGCGAGCGCAATTGCCTGATTCGCGCATCGTCCTTCCATCGAGCGTATTCAACGTGAAGGAATAGCGGTCACGTAATGCCGATGCTCAATCGGTCTAGCAGGCGGTCGACCTCGGACGTGACGATCATTTTTTTGCGGTAGCCGGATGCGACAAATTGCTCGTCGACGGCATGGTCAATGACGGAGACGACCCGATCGAAGAAGTGGTCAATGTTGAGCAGGCCACAGGGTTTTACATGAAGTCCGAGTTGTGCCCACGTGAGGACTTCAAAGAGTTCATCAAGCGTGCCGAGTCCTCCAGGTAAGGCGATGAAACAGTCCGCCAAGTCTGACATTAGGGCTTTGCGCTCATGCATGGTCTCGACGACGTGAAGTTCCGTGAGGTCTTGATGCACGATTTCTTGGTGTACGAGGTGACGTGGGATGACACCGGTAACACGACCGCCGTCGGCCAACACGGTATCTGCGAGTGTGCCCATTAAACCAATTTTCCCACCGCCATAGACCACGTCGAAACCGCGTGTCACCAGGCGCTGCCCGAGCGTTTTCGCAGCGTCGCGATAGCCCGGTCGGGCGCCAAGGCTTGAGCCGGCAAACACACAAACAGTTCGTTGATCAGGACGTTTCATAATGACGCGGCTGGGGCTTTGGGGGTTTTGGTTTCTGGCGAGACTTGTTGCGTGCGACCGTGACGGTCCAGGCTACGGCCCAAAGATTGACACACCATTGACCAGCCATTGTAAGGGGTAGCCTAGAATGGTGTGTTATGGCTGTACGTCGGGTTCGGGACATCGATTGGACAAGTTGGCGGGCGGTTGACCCAGCCACACTTGTCTTTGTCATTAAGGGCGATCGGATCCTCCTGATCCGAAAAAAGCGTGGACTGGGGGCGGGTAAGGTCAACGGTCCGGGTGGCCGCTTGGAAGCGGGAGAGACTTTTGGACAATGCGCCGTACGAGAGGTGCAGGAAGAACTTGGGGTCACTCCCCTGAATTTAACGAAGCTCGGACACCACGCCTTTCAGTTTGTTGATGGCTACTCGACTTATGTGCATGTGTTTCACGCCACGGATTTTGTCGGCACACCGGTGGAGACTGATGAGGCCGCACCTCTCTGGTTTACGCTGGCTGACGTGCCCTATCACGACATGTGGGAAGACGATCGATACTGGCTCCCCTTAGTCATTCAGCGCAGAAAATTTGCAGGGCGTTGGGTATTTGAGGGTGACCGGATGCTGGACTATGAATTGGATGTGTGCCCGTTAGTGGGGTTAGGTTGAGGAGTGGTCTGCTGGTTCTAGCGAAATCGAGTACCAAAGCACTGTGCAGAAAGGGTTTGGCTGCCACGCGGTTTGAGGCCAGTGATATTCTCGTCGAACACGGGAACGTGCGTGGGCTATCCACGTAAGGAACCTGAAAATCCGTTTGGGACTTTGCTCCACGTAGCTTATTATGGCCAGCTAGGCCACTTTATCTGACCGGAGGTTTTAGCTGTGAAGCGCCAGAAGCCCAGAAATCTAGCTCCGACATGGCGAGGCCTCTCACCATCGCTATTTGTGGTCGCGCTATTCGTTTGCGTCGGGGTTTCGGTGACCAATACCCCAATATTGGGTGCGGGTGCGACCGGTGTGGGGCCAGCATCGTGGGAGAACGACCTTTCGCCGATTACGAGTGCTGATTGGGACTACGACAAAGCCGCGCACCTGTTGGAGCGGGCAGGTTTTGGTGGAACGCCAGAGGAAATTGAAGCGCTCGCGGCCATGACCCCGCAGGCCGCAGTCGATTGGATTGTGCACTATCAGCGTCAGGCTGACACGGCGCCCACGTTTGAGCCTTCTCCTATTTGGGATTCCGGAATGGACCCATTTCCTAAAAGTCGCGCGGACGCTGTCCGCATTGCCCGTGAAACGGGCCAGTCCATGGGGGTCCCGGTCTTACCGGAAGGTGAGTCGCGCCGATTACAACCGGTCGTGAACAAGTTTTTTTATGGGCTTCGTTCGAACGCGGTGGAAACGCAGCGCCTATCAACATGGTGGGGTGAGCGCATGCTGGCCACGGGGCGCCCACTTGAAGAGAAACTGACTCTGTTTTGGCATGGGCATTTTGCGACCGGAAACACCAAAGTGCGCGATACCCGCATGATGTTTCGCCAGAACAGTATGCTCCGCTCCAATGCCAACGGTAATTTTGCTGACCTGTTGATTGGTATCCTGCGAGATCCGGCCATGCTCGTCTATTTGGATAACGGCGAAAATGTGAAAGGCCATCCAAACGAGAATTTTGGTCGGGAGTTGCTTGAGCTATTCACACTTGGCGTGGGTAATTACACCGAACAAGATATCCGAGAGGGATCGCGAGCTTTTACTGGATGGACGAATGACGTCCTCGAATTTGAGTTCGATGCGGAGCAGCATGACTTTGAGGAAAAGACATTCCTTGGTCAAACAGGACCGTTCAATGGGGATGACATCATTGAGATTATTCTGGAGCAACCGGCGGCCGCAGAATTTGTCGGTGGCAAACTGTATAAATATTTTGTGCGGGATGAAGTTGATGCCGATGTTCGATCAACACTGGCAGCCACGTTCCGAGATGCAAACTACGAATTGAAGCCACTGCTCAGTAGGATCTTCTTATCCCGTGATTTTTATAGTCCTGCATCGTATGCGACGAAGATTAAGAGCCCGGTACATCTTGTCGTCTCAACCTACAAGAAACTTGGGTTGACTGAACTTCCCACGATTCCGGACTTTAATCGGTTGACGGCTGGGCTAGGGCAAACGCTCTTTAATCCACCGAATGTGGCTGGATGGGCTGGTGGCAGGACGTGGGTCACGCCCGCGACGTTGCTGGAGCGAGGCAACTTGTTCCGAGGTGTGCTTTTTCCTGACATGGATGGGTTTTGGGCTCCAGACCGGGTTGTGCCTGGTATCTACGAACAGGTGGAGAAGCGACTTGAGCAGGGGATGAATATCACGGCCGCGACACAGGAAGGCGACGCTGAGTCGAGTATGTTGGTCGATCGTGATGAGGATTACAACACACGCTATGGCGGCTATATGGGCTATGTCATGGCATTTGAGCGGTTACATCCGATTCCGCGGCGTGTTGCAGATCTTGACATTGGGGCCTTGCTGGCCCGTGCCGGAGCCGGTGGTCGGGTTGATGAGGCCGTTGACCATTTGACCAGTCGCTTCTTGCGCGTCGCACCGAGTGCCAGTGACCGAGAGGTTCTTGTTGACTTTTTACGGGATGAACTTGGTGGTGATGTGATCGGCGACGTTACTCCTCAGGTGGAGGCCTCGCTTAGGGCTTTGCTATATTTGATTTTGAGTACGCCGGAATACCAACTCGCGTGAGCACTCAGCGTGTCGCGTACTCAAAGGCGGTTGGAACGTACGGAATAGGGAGAAAGAGAAATGGCTCGATTTAAGTGTTCATGTTCACGACGTGATTTTCTCGTGAAGGGCATGTACGGCCTTGGTGTCGGTGCGACCCTGCCGATGCTGTTGAACCGTACGTCGGCCGCGCTCGCTGCCCAGGCGCTGCAGGGCACGAGCATGGAAACCAGCCCGGAACGTATCATGGTTGTGGTTGAGCTGTCTGGCGGGAACGACGGACTCAATACGGTTGTGCCGTACGGAGACGACGAGTACTACCGGGTCCGTCCCAATCTTGGCATTCCCGAATCCGAACTGTTGAAGATCGAAGATGGTTACGGGTTCCATCCTGCGCTCGTCGGCTTTGAACGACTGTATAAAGATGGTCAGATGGCGGTCGTGCATGGGTGTGGTTACGACAACCCAAGCCTGTCTCACTTTTCGTCTATGGGGTATTGGCATACGGGTGTTCCGAATGGTGGAGAGACGTTAGGGTGGCTTGGTCGGCTTGCCGATGGCGCGTATGACCATGATGCCCAGGGGAACCGCATCGTGAACATTGGTACGCGACAGTCGCTGGCGGTTCGCAGTCAATATCATTCGCCGCTGGTGTTTAACGATCCGCGAACGTTCAGACGTGAAGGGGCCGATAGCGAGAAGTCGGCACTCGGTGCAATGACGGCTGACGGGGAGCGCACGAATTCTGCTCTTGAATTTTTGGCGGCGACGGCTCAGAACGCGACTGAAAGCTCAGATTTTGTGCGGCAGGCGTCGGCCGCGTATCAGACACCCATTGATTACGGGATCGGTGGATTGTCAGCCCAGTTGCGACGTGTGGCTGCCCTGATCCATGCGGATATGCCGACCCGCCTGTATTACGTGTCCTATCAAGGTAATTCATTTGATACGCATGTGCACCAGGCCGACCCGCATTCACGACTACTTGCCTATTCGGCTGATGCTGTTCGGGGGTTCATGGATGATCTCGGACGGATTGGCCGGTCCCAAGATGTGTCGATGATGATTTTCACCGAGTTTGGTCGGCGGGTTGAAGAGAACGGTAGTCTCGGGACCGACCATGGCACGGCAACGCCTATGTTCATCATTGGGGACCAAGTGCAGGGTGGTCTCTATGGGGAGCATCCGAGTTTGACGGCGCTTGATGACGGCAACCTGATCAAGACAACTGATTTCAGGCGTGTCTACGCGACGATGATCAAAGAGTGGCTCAAATACGAGGATACACACGCGGTGTTGAAGGGCAGCTTTGACCCGCTTGGTGCGTTCGCGTAGTCCGATTGTTGCCGCACGTCGAAACGGTGTTGTCCGACGGGTGGGCTAGTCTTGGGGATTGATGCTGAGGCGCTTGGTTTTTTCGACGAGCGTTGTCCGTTTGATGTTTAACAGACTGGCGGCTTTTTGTTTGTTTCCCTGCGTCTGCTCCAGTGCCAATCGAATGAGTTCGCGTTCGATGGTGCTTAGGTGGTCGCTGAGGTCGAGTCCGTGTTCGGGCAGCGCGACGTCTGGCCGCACCGGGTTTAGGTTGTGTTTTTGAATTTCTGGCGGTAAATCTCCAACGTCCACTTGCGACTGGCCCGGCGTGAGTGTCAGTGCGCGTTCGATCACGTTTTCGAGCTGGCGGATGTTCCCGGGCCACTCAAAGGCCATTAACCGCCGCATCGCTGCCTGGGAGATGGCCACGTTCGACCGTGCCGGCGTCTGCGCCTCGCCGATCTGCTCGAGGAACGTTTGTACAAGCAATGGGATGTCTTCGCGACGGTCTCTCAGCGGAGGCAGTTGCAGCGGAATGACATTAAGACGGTAGTACAGGTCTTCGCGAAAGGTTCCTTCGTCGACCAGTTGTGCAAGGTCCGCGTTGGTGGCTGCGATGATCCTGACGTCGACGGTGATGACCTTGGTATCACCGAGGCGTTGAAATTCACGTTCCTGCAACGCGCGTAAGAGTTTCACCTGCAAGTTCGGACTCATCGTGCCGACTTCGTCGAGGAAGAGCGTGCCGTGGTCTGCCTGTTCAAACCGCCCCGGACGATTCGCGACCGCCCCGGTATAGGCGCCCCGTACGTGGCCGAACAATTCCGCCTCGAGCAACGTTTCCGGTATGGCGGCACAATTGAGTGCGACGAATTTATTTTGATGGCGCGGGCTGCCGTGATGGATGGCCCGCGCCACAAGTTCCTTTCCTGTGCCTGTTTCGCCAGAGATCAAGATCGTGCTCTGTGCGTGCGAAACCGTCTCAAGCAATTGGAACAGGTTCTGCATAGCCTGACTGCGCCCAACGATTCCTTTAAAACTGTACCGCTGTTGTAGTTGTTCCCGGAGATACGCGTTTTCTGACTTCAGCCGTTGCTGCTCAAGCGTTGTCGACAGGATGTGCAGGAGGTGGTCGAACTGAAACGGTTTCGTGATGAATTCGTTGGCGCCCTGCTTAATAGCGGCAACTGCATCTTCCACGGTGCCATAGCCAGTAACGACGACGGTGACGATTTCCGGGTAGTGCTCGCGTGCGGCTTGGACGACGGCCGTGCCATCGATGCCGGGTAAGCGGAGGTCGGTGACGACAACGTCAAAGGCGAAATCTGTCAGGTGTTGCTGGGCCACCTCCCCGCTGTCGGCCTCGACCACTTGGTAGCCGTGCTCCCTTAGCCGCTCTGCCGTGGCTTCGCGGAGTGGGGCCTCGTCTTCGACCAGTAACAGATGTGGCGTCATATCACGTGCTCGTTGTGCGTGGTTCGGCAGCAAGCGCCGGCGCGCTGATTGGGGCCGCGCGTCGCCCCATGTGGATATTTCGGCCTACAGGTTCTGATAGACCGTGCCGATACCACTTGTCAGGGCCGGGTAGGGGCTGCATTCGTATCTTCACTCAGGCCGCTTTCGTGTTTCCTGTAGGTTAAAGAGCGAGCGACGCAAATGATTGTCGACAGAAAAACAATTTCGATTATGAAAGCCTGTGATGTGGTGGGAGTCAGCCGTCGGACCATCTATAACTGGATTTCCAGCGGAAAGGTTGAGTACGTGCGGACTGCCGGTGGGTCGGTGCGAATTTTTGTCGACTCCTTGTGGCGTGAGCCAGACGGCCAGTCGAACCGCCAGGAATGGCAGCAGGTTTCGGCTGCGACACAAGACCTTTGATTGGGTGTCGGCATGCCCAATGACATTCCATTTCCGGTGATGCGTGGAACCGCTGACGGGTTTACCGAGCCTGGCGCGGCGGATCTCCCTCGGTTGTTCCATCAGCTGAACAACCAGCTCGGGATTATTCTGGCCAACGCGGAGTTGCTGGAAGATAAACTGGGTGGCGTCGATAGTGCCAACCGCGCACGACACATTGTGTCGAGTGCCGTCGATGCCATCGCGACCGCACGAAGTATTAGCAGTCACGTCACGCTTTCGGCGGAATCGAAGTAACTGCACATACCGTTCCGGGCGTTGAAACCGTGCGTCAGCATGGGCAATATCGTCAATATAATGGCTATATTTGCGCTCTAATGTCAAAATTTTGACGACGATCTTCCGGGGAATGCGCCTGAGTCTGCTCTTTTTTCGCTCGATAAAAACCTTTAAACATAGTTGATAGAACGGTTTATCAGGGTTACAAGGACTTTATTTTGTTTTCGCTTTATGTTCGATAATTTTTGGCATCAAGTTTGCAATATGTGTTGCCTATGCGAAAAAAGTCCCGTTCAACTGTTGAGCAAGAACGAATTGAGTCGAGCCTGCCTTTTGTCGAAGCCCTGGCACGGCGCTTAGCCGCGTCCATGCCGTATTCGATTGACCTGAGTGATCTCGTGCAGGATGGCATGATCGGCATGATCGACGCGTCCGAGCGTTTTGATGAAAAACGCGGCATCAAGTTTGAAACCTTTGCGGAGCGACGCGTTCGGGGCGCAATGATTGATGCCTTACGCAGGAATGCGTGGCCCCGTGGTATTCGGCGGGTACGGCGAGAGCTCGAGGCTGCGCGGGAGAAACTTCGGGACGAGAACGGGCAAGAACCCTCGTTGGCTGAGCTCGCCAAGCATATGGGGTCCGATGAAGAACAACTTGGCCGCACGATTGTGCGGATCAAGACCATTGAGTCGACCTCGCCACTGGCGACGAGCGATTCCGTAGATACCGCGAATCTGCCGGCCGTGTTGGTCCCATCAGAACCCGTGGCGCCAGATGAGGCGTGTCAGCAAAATGAAGTGTGTGGCCGTGTGCGTGCTGCGATTGGTGAGCTTCCTGTTCGGGAGCAGAAAGTCATTGGTCTGTATTACTACCGTGAGGCCACGATGAAGCAGATTGGTAGCGAGATTGGCGTCAACGAATCTCGTGTGTCACAGCTGCATGCCAGAGCCATTCAACGCTTGCGCAAGCTGTTGGGCCCGGACATGGCGGCAGAGCAACTCAGTGCGGCATTTCGTGCACTGTCGTCGTCGCAACCGGTGGCTGGTGCGTCAGCGGCACATGCAGATGTGCCCCGTACGCCGACGACGGGTGCGAGTACCGCAGTGCGTGGTGGGACAGTCGTGTCGTATGTGGAAACGCCTCCGCGGCGCGCCGTGAAAGCCGGTCGGTCGACAGTGGCGCTGAAGCGCGCGGCGAGCTAACCCACGATTTCACGTGCCACGCTGAGAAGATCGCCCAGCCGAAATGGTTTTGCCAACCAGCGACAGCCGCTCTCTTCGAGAAAGGGTTCGGCGTCGGTCCCGGCTACATCACCGGTCATAAAAATGACGCGGTGTTTAAGAGAGGGCATGGTTTTTACCAAAGTGCGGTAGAACGTGGGGCCGTCGACGCGCGGCATTTTGAGGTCGCAGACAATGAGGTCGTAGGCTTGTTGTTGGACGCGCTCGAGCGCGTCCTGTCCATCCGAGGCTCTGTCAACACGGAAGCCGGCATCCGTCAAGGCGTCGGCGACCGCTTCCGCGAGGGCCGGTTCATCATCCACGACGAGTACGGGCGCGCCGGCTCCGACGGTGGGCGTGACTGATGGTGCCGGTGACACTGTCGGCGGTTGGAGTAGGCCGTCTCCCGTGGGGAAGTCGATGAAGAAGGACGCACCGTGTCCGGGTTCTGATTCGAGGCGAATCTTGCCACCATGGTCTTGCACCAGCGCGTGTGCCACGGTGAGTCCCAACCCGGTTCCCTTCCCGACAGATTTGGTTGTAAAGAAGGGGTCAAAAATCTTGGACTGGACGTCTTCCGGAACGCCAGGACCATCGTCCTTGATTTCGAGCACCACGATGTCTTGCTGTGGGTCATGCCAGGAACGCAGGATCAACGTACCGCGGCCATTGGTGGTCAGCATTGATTGTTCGGCGTTAATGATCAGGTTGAGTAGTACTTGTTTAATGTGATGCGGGTCTGCAAACACTTGAGGCAGACCGGCCGACAAGCCATCTACCGCCGTGACATTGGACACGCGTTGGTCGTAGCTCCGGAGCGCAAGTGTTTCACGGACGACTTGGTTCACATCAAGCATGGATCGGGTTGTGTGGCGTTTTCTCGAGAAGGTCAGGAGATTACGCACAATTTTTGCAGCCCGTTCGGACTCTCCCAAGATGGTTTCAATGCCGCGTTTGGTGACGGAATCCAGTTGCCGACCGGCAAGGCGTTCGGACCAGGTCAAGATCGTGGCCAGTGGATTGTTCAATTCATGGGCGACGCCAGACACAGTTTGTCCAAGCGATGCCAGTTTCTCGGCCTGAAGCAACTGGTGGTACATATCACGCCCCTGGTCTTCCAGTTTCCGGCGTTCACTGACGTCGCGCAGAAGGGCATCAATGCGGCGCGTGCCATCCGATTCGGCGTCGTCAAGATGCGCGGTTACCTCGACCCACATGGCTGACTCGTCCTTGCGTCGGAGGCGTAACAGATAATCGGTGACGGCCCCGTTGCGACCAAGTTCATCGATAAACGGTTTGCGTGAGTCCGGGTCGACGAATCGCCCGGGGTCAAAGGGGTGGATGGTCGTTTCGTCGACATCCGGTTCGTAGCCGAACATCAACTTCAGATAGGGATTGGCGGCGACGGTGTGCCCGCTCCCGTCCGCGTCAATGGTGCCCACATAGATACCTTCGCGGACGGATTCAAACAGCCGGGCTAATGCATCGCTCCGCAGCGGCGCGTCTGAACGTACGCGGTGGTCGTTGCGCGGCGACACGAGCGGATTATAACAGTCACCTTTTCCGCCTCTGCAGACGGGAGACAGTGCATAATGCACAGCAATGACTAAGATGCGAAGCGGACCAGGTTGCGGAGGGACGGCTCATCGGTGCAAAGCGATGCTGGTCGTCGTATCGATGATTGGTGTGACGGTTGGATTGACGGGTGTCCGTGCGGAGGATTGGCCCCAATGGCGCGGTGCGGATCGTCTCGGTGTGTGGACTGAGGACCGCATCGTTGACAGCTTTCCTACTGCTGGGCTGACTGTGAAATGGCGTGTGCCGATCAGTGGCGGCTATGCGGGCCCGGCCGTGGCAGATGGGCGTGTGTACATCCTGGATTATGTGGAAACGGAACCACGCACCATGGATGGGACGGAACGGCTGCTCGCGTTGGACGAAGTGACGGGCGAGGTGCTGTGGTCGCACGAATGGACAACGACCTACCGCATGTTGATGTTTACCTACGCCACCGGGCCGCGTGCTACGCCGACCGTCCATGATGGGCGTGTCTACGTGACTGGTGCCACGGGACGGATTCTCTGTCTCGATGCGGAAACGGGAGCAGTCATTTGGGACATCGATACGGTGGCCGAATATGACACGAGTATTCCGGTGTGGGGCACCTCCAGTGCGCCATTGGTGGATGGAGACCGTGTCATCTTTTTGGTAGGGGGCGAACCCGATGCCCTCGTAATGGCGTTTGATGCCCGTACCGGTGATGAAGTCTGGCGCGCGTTAGAGACGCAAACGGAGATGGGCTACAACCAACCCATGATTATTGAAGAAGGCGGCGCACGGCAACTGATTGTCTGGCACCCGCGTGGGCTGTCGTCGCTGAACCCGGAGACGGGGGCGGTCTATTGGGAAGAGGAATTTTCAGGCCGTGCGAACATGACGGTGGCCGATGCCGTTAAGAGCGGGCCGTATCTGTTTGTGTCGGGGTTTTATAGCGGGTCGTTGATGATGCGCCTCGACCGGGACCGGCCGACCGCGGAAGCGATCTGGCGCGGGGAAAATAACCGAGTGCTTGAAGGCGGTATCGAGGTTGCCGAATCAACGGGTCTTCACTCGGTCATGACGACCCCGCTCATTGACGGGGAGTACATTTACGGCATTGGCAGTCACGGCCAGGTCCGCGGGTTACTGGCCGAAACAGGTGAGCGCGTGTGGGAAGCGGAAGGTTTAACGACACGGAATCGCTGGGGCTCTGCCTACTTCATTCAGCATGGTGACCGGCACTTTGTCTACAACGAGATGGGGGACCTCATCATCGTCCAATTCAGTCCGGAGGGCTATGTGGAGTTGGACCGCACCCATTTGTTAGACCCGACGTCGGATGCGGGCTACGGTGGGTCGCGTGCCGGCACGCCGGGGCGGTTTCGGCATGGCGATAGTGACCGCCGTGTGGTCTGGTCGCATCCCGCGTTTGCCAATCGACATATTGTGTTGCGTAACGACGACGAGGTCATACGCGTGTCATTGGACGCGGCCGATTACTGACGCGCGCGCGTGGTTTTACGGCGCGCCAGCAGTCTTTCAGCTATCGGACCATCATTACCAGGAAGTTACCTCTACGGCCACTGAGCCGGACTGCCCATCGTACGTGCCGGTCAGTGTGGCGGCGACGAAAAAACTGCCGAGGGCTGTTGCTAAATGGTTTGTGACTAGGAGCCGTAGGCGAATTCAAGGATGGAGCCTGGGTTAGCCAGTTCGCGCGTTGACACTCCGTTATCGTCTCGCGTTGGTCCTACGTTGTCGGTGACAAGGTAGAAGGCCTTCCCATCCGGTCGAATGGCGATATCACGGTACCGGTTTGTGGATTTGAAAATGAGTGTCGGCGTTCCAATAATCTGATCATGCGTCGCGTTGAGAGCAACGCGATAGACGCCACCTCTCGTCAGGCTGGCGAGTAGCAGTGAGTCTGACCATCCCGGTACGCCACTGGATTTGCTGTAGATGTCGAGACCGGACGCAGCAACTGTGGCGGCGCCATTGGCACCGAAGTCATAGGCGTTGCGGACGGAAAAAAACGTCACGAGTGGTGGACGAAAGTCAGGATGTTGCCATGCCGTTTCTTGTTGACTGGGAACGGAGTCCGTCGGTTGGCGGACTTTGGGCAAATCTTTACATGCCGTTGGTGCAGACTCTGACCAATTTGCGTATACGTAGGCTTGATTGTCTTT
>CAZDQD010000093.1:0-6353 GCA_964507425.1 uncultured Vicinamibacteraceae bacterium | reverse complement strand
GGCCTTACGTTGGAGGAAAAAGCTGCGACAACCGTTTCATTGCTTGAGAGCGGAATTGCGATTGATGGCTTGAACTGTGTTCGTAAACATTTGTCGGCGATAAAGGGAGGACGTTTAGGTATTGCAGCTGATGGTCGCGTGATAACACTAGCCATTTCTGACGTTGTCGGGCCCGTCGAGAATGATCCGGCTGTAATCGGTTCGGGGCCAACTACTCCCGATCCAACATCGTTTCAAGATGCTTTAGATTTGTGTCGTTCTGTTCAGAGCAAATCTGTCATTTCTTCGTCGGTGATGTCTGTGCTTCGACGTGGCGTAGACGGTGAACTAGAGGAAACTGCTGATATCGGCGATGCCCGCTTGTCTCGATCGGTGTTTCAGGTCATTGGCAGTCGTAAGAATGCGATTGATGGTGCGGCTCGTGAGGCACGGCGACGTGGCTTCGAGGTCCTTGTGATGGAAGAACCGCTGGTGGGCGAGGCTCGAGTTGCGGGTGAACTTTATGTAAAAACTATCGCCAGGTTGACGCATGAGATTGAAAGACCGGTTTGTGTTTTATCTTCGGGTGAGACCACTGTTGAAGTCGTCGGTCGAGGACGTGGAGGCCGCAATCAAGAGTTCGCACTAGCGTCTGCCTTTACACTTACTAGACGTTTCCAGGAAGCCGTCATTGCGAGCGTCGGGACCGACGGCATTGATGGTCCCACAGATGCAGCTGGCGCAATTGTGGACACGAATACTCCGTTAAGAGCATCGAATGCTGGTTTAGAAAGCCCGGAATACTATTTGGGCTCGAATGATTCGTATTCCTTCTTTTCTGCTTTAGGTGATTTGATCTGCATTGGACCAACGAGTACCAACGTTGGCGATTTACAGGTCGCATTGATTTCGTGAACTATCGGTTACTTTCTAAATCCGGGTACCAATGATTTCCGCAGACGAATTGCTTCGCGAGATACGGGAACATATCGACCACCCTGCGACTGTGCGTGAATTGTTGTCTCGACTTCGTTTGCCAAGAGAACAACGAGCGACCCTCAGACGTCGGCTTTCCGTACTTGTCGAGCGGGGCGCGCTAATCAAAATTCGCGGCAATCGCTACGGTTTACCTGATCGGATGCATTTAATTACCGGATGTGTCCATGTAAATCCTCGTGGGTTTGGTTTTGTTACGCCCGATAATGAGGGCCCTGATCTTAAAACTGATCTATTTATAGCTGGTTCTAATCTCAATCAAGCGATGCACGGAGATCGAGTGGTTGCAAGAATTGAGCGCCGGCGCGACCCCACACGGGCAGAAGGCCGAATTGTTCGAATTCTCGAGCGTGCTGCGAAGCGCATGGTGGGGCGGTTTGAGTTAGACGACGTGGGAATGGGTTATGTCGTGCCATTTGATCGTCGCTTGGTAATGGACCTACAGATTGCGCCAGGCGAAAGTGCTACAGCTGTGTCGGGTGACATGGTCGAGGTCGAGATTACACGTTATCCAACGGCAACGAGACATCCAGTTGGGAGCGTGGTTGACGTAATTGGTCAAGTTGATGAGCCAGGTGTCGATACCAAGCTAATTCTTCGGAAATATGGAATACCTGATAAACACCAAGAGGATGTGGTTCAAGAGGCAAAACGGCTAGGAGAAATCGTTCGACCTCGAGATCGGCGAGGTCGAACGGATTTTTCTGCGTGCACAACGGTGACAATCGATGGCGAATCTGCGAGGGATTTTGATGATGCGATCACCCTTGAAGAGTTACCAAACGGCAACTTTTGGCTAGGTGTTCACATTGCCGATGTGTCGCATTATGTGTCGGAGGGCAGCCTGCTGGACAAAGCTGCTTACGAGCGTTCAACCTCCGTTTATTTCCCTGATCGTGCGGTCCACATGTTTCCTTCACAATTGTCGACTGGTCTTTGCAGTTTGAAACCGAACGTTGACCGTTTGGTTCAGTCTTGCTTGATGGAGATTGCGGCAGATGGTGAGGTTGTCAGATACGAGATTCATGATGCCGTAATTCATAGTGATGCGCGAATGACTTATACGGAGGTAGATGCCATTCTCGACGGTGATGTGAAGACTCGAAAATCGCATGAAACATTGGTGCCGCTTTTCGAGCGGATGAATTCTCTTTTCGATGTGCTCAGAAAGCGGCGAACATTAAGAGGATCTATTGATTTTGAGCTACCAAGCGCAAGATTCCAAGTTGATAAATATGGGCGAATAGAAGCGATAGTCGCCGATACACGGACAACGGCACACCGCATTATTGAAGAATTTATGTTGGTGGCCAATGAGACGGTCGCTAGTGACCTCAGTCATCACAAAGTGCCAGCTTTATTTCGTATCCACGAGGCACCAGACCCATTAAAAGTTGAGGAATTCGATAGTTTTATTTCTTCTATCGGGTACAGTTTGACCGCACCAACGGCCTCGATCGAACCTGTCCATTTTCAAAAATTACTTAATCGTGTCAAAGGAGAACCAGAAGAGAGACCGATTGCCGCATTGATGCTGAGGACGATGCAGCAGGCGAGATACGAATCAACAAATCAAGGGCATTTTGGGCTTGCGGCACAGGCATATACGCACTTTACGTCGCCTATTCGTCGTTATCCTGACCTACTCGTGCACCGTGCACTCCGTGCTCGACACAAGGGTTTGCTGTCACGGGAAACCGTTGATTTGTGGAGGGAACGGTTACAGACTCTTGCACGTCACACGTCTGAAAAGGAACGCCGGGCTGAGGATGCGGAGCGAGAACTTGTCCAGTGGAAGAAAGTTCGCTTTATGGCAAACAAAGTGGGAGATGAGTTCTCAGGCTACGTAACGGGCGTAACCGCATTTGGGTTATTCGTAGAACTTGTGGAACAGTTCGTCGAGGGACTCGTCCATATTTCGAGCATGGCGGATGATTACTATCGCTTTGTTGAGCCACAGTATTTGTTGCAGGGCGAAAATTCTGGAAAACGTTACAGACTGGGTGATCTGGTCCATGTGCAACTAGTGCGCGTCGATCCGGCTCATCGCCAACTCGAGTTGGGGATAACGGAGATTCTTGAAGCAGTCCGCTCGAAAGAAGTAAGCAATGGCTCGATTCGACGCGGACGGAGCAAAAAAAATAGTGTTCGTGTTCCGAATAGGAAACGAAGACGTAGACGTTAAGTGACGATTGTTGATTTAGGTGATGGGCTCGTGAAGCACATTGTCATTGGAACTGCTGGCCATATCGACCACGGGAAGAGTTCTCTAGTTAAAGCCTTGACGGGTGTAGATCCAGCCCGGCTTAAAGAAGAAAAAGCACGAGGCATTACGATTGATCTCGGGTTTGCTCGTTACAGCTACGAAAGTACAGAGTTTTCATTTGTTGATGTTCCGGGCCATGAGCGGTTTGTGCGGAACATGCTTGCTGGAGTTAGTGGTATCGATGGCGTGTTACTGGTGATTGCAGCCGATGAATCCGTCATGCCGCAAACAAGAGAACATCTCGATATTTGTCGGCTGCTCGATGTTCAGACGGGTATTGTCGCTCTAACCAAGGTAGACCTTGTTGATAAAGATACTCTCGAACTTGTACGTCTGGAAACTCGGGAATTACTGCAAGGGACTTTTCTTGAAGAAGCAATGGTTGTGCCCGTGTCGTCGAGGTCTGGAAAAGGACTGAGTAGCCTGCGAGACGAGTTAAGTAACCTCGCGGACACGATATCTGCACGTAACGACGATGGTGTCGCACGAGTGCCGATTGATAGGGCGTTTACCTTGAAGGGTTTCGGGACAGTCATAACCGGAACCCAGGTTTCTGGCCGTATTACGCAAAACACGGAGCTTTCGCTTATGCCAAGTGCGCGCAAAGTGAAAGTGAGAAACATTCAGGTGCATGGCCTAAATGAAACGAGTTCGACTGCAGGGCAGCGCGTGGCTATCAATTTAGCAGGTGTTGAGGTTGGAGAGCTACGCAGGGGGGACACGTTAACTAGCCCACACGGCCTTGTGACATCGGCGAAGATTGATGGGACGGTTAAGATGCTCGCAGGCGCAAAGGCCCTGAAACATGGTTCGCGGGTTCGATTTCACCAGGGGACGACCGAGGTGATGGCCCGTGTTTCACTTGGGGCAGAATGTATACAAGAATACGACGGTGCTCAGGAACCAGTCTTTCCTGCGATGCTCGAGCCGGGCGTGTCGGTGTTTATCCGTCTTCACCTGGAAAGATTGGTTGCAGTCGCACGCGGTGACAAGTTCGTGCTGCGGACGTACTCACCGCCTGTAACTATAGCGGGTGGTGTCGTACTTGACCCCAGAATGTCAAAGACTCGACTTCGTTCAAAGACGGGGTGTGTGCGGCTTAGACGGCTACAAGCTAGTGATACTGATGCGATGGAGGCCATGATCGAGGAGACAGCTGGCATTGGACTGAGGATTGCGGATTTGGTTCCCCGGATCGGGCTCTCAAAAGAGCAGACGATTGCCAACGTTGAACAATTAGAGAGAGGCAATGCGATTGTTCGTGTCGGAGAGAAAGTGATTTCTTCAAACATGGTCGAACCAGTTGTTGATACATTGCGGAGAATTGTGACTGTCTATCATAAAGAGAAACCATTGAAGGCAGGGATACCGCGTGAAGAGGCGCGAGAGCGAGTGAGTCGCATTGCCGGCGATGAGTTGTTTGGTTATGTGTTAGAGGTGCTCGTTGATTCCGGAGAATTGCAGGCTGGCCGGCATATTGCGCTGACAGCACATCGTATTGAACTTAGTGGCGCAGAGGCTGTGTTGAAGGAGCGGTTGGCGAAGCTATTTGTAGATGGCGGTCTGACGCCGCCGGATGTGGGACGTTGGGCGATAGAGGCCGGAGAGACAAAAGATGCTGTCGATCGAATGTTGACTATGTTGATCGAAGAAGGGACATTGGAACGTGTTGGGTCGTTGGTGTTTGGGCGAGGTGCACTAAGTAGACTGAAGATTGAAGTGCGTGAGCTTAAGCGCGCGGGAGAAGAGGAAGTGCGGATCGAGATCTCAGAGTTTAAGGCTCGCTTTGAAATTACGCGCAAATATGCGATTCCGCTACTCGAGTATCTCGATCACAGTCGCATTACACGTCGTGTCGGGAAAGAGCGATTTGTTGTCTAGTTTTGTAGTGCATTGTTGCGATTTTCCTTCTTTGGAAACTAAAATTTGACGGCGTCAGTCTGGCGCTTGGAGACAAAGGGAGTGAGATGGTAGAGCAAGTAGAGAGGCCGTGCTTTACAGTCGCGGTATTTCAGGACGCACAATGGGCAACTCGGTGCTTGGACGCGTTGACAGATAAGGGGTTTGAAGCGGAAGTATTGTCTATTGTGGCGCGTAAAAGTGCTGACATAACGGACATAATCGAACGAACCTTCGGTGTCGGAGGAGCGCAGGCTCTTGTAACAGTTTCTGGGCTTGGCGAATCCTACGCGCATGGTCGGCTTGTGGATACTTTGCAGGGTGATGACAACGGGTTGGCGGAGTCAGGTGTTGCGGCGACGATGCGAAGAGCTGGCTTTCAGGCGCATGACGGATTTATTTTCGAAACGCTCGCATCGCGTGGAGGGGTTCTTGTGGCTGTAGAAAGTGAACCCCGTGCGGCCGATGCCTTGGCCTTGTTTCATTCCTATGGAGGTGGGAACGCCGCCATTGGTGCCTGGAGGGGACGCGTCTAGGACTTGGAAGCTGTCGTCGGCCATTCTTCAGTAGGAGCCCGTCTTTTGCGGGCTAAGAAATATTAGTTTGGGGCGCAATGGTTCTCACTTCAATAAAGTTTAGGGTTCTTGCCCTCTAACTTAAAAAATATGACGAGTTGCGAGTTCTCGTGCGTACAGAATGTCATACTGGTGTTGGGTTTACGTCTGAGTGTGAGGGCGGGCGTTCGGTAGATTTGAGACGGAGGGAGGTACTATTTTGGGAAACGGGCTCGGCCTGGGGCATATCCCGTTTTCGGCCTCGCACACTTCGTACACGCCACCGGAGCGGCGCGGCCGGCATACAGCTGACCCTCAGCAGCGGCGTCCGCTTTCTCTAAAGCCACCGAAAGCCTTAATTGACGACGCGTCGGTCAGTATCGGTGAATCCAGATCTATTTTGCCGAGTGATTTGGCTCCTAGAGAAGTTGCCTTCCTTCATGCCGGAGAGCAAAGAATCGATGGGGCGTCTGCTGCCGCATCCTTCGTGTCGCATGTGATTGTGTTTGGACTATTTGGGGTTTTGGTCAGTTTGTCGCCGGAACCTGTGGTCCAGGTTGTTGAGTCAGCGCCACAGAATTTTCCTGGTATTGTGTGGATTCCGTCGGTCGGTCCAGGTGGTGGAGGGGGTGGTGGTGGAAACGAGTCACTCGAGATTC
>CAZDQD010000092.1:0-4663 GCA_964507425.1 uncultured Vicinamibacteraceae bacterium | reverse complement strand
GCGAATAAAGGGTGAGGGTGTAGTGGTTTAGATTGAAATTCAGGATGAAACTGGACAGCAACAAACCACGGATGCTTCGGCAATTCTATGGCCTCTACGAATTTTCCGTCGGGAGAACGTCCAGACACACGAAGACCTTTCTCAAAAAGGGCCTTTTCGTAATCTCGGTTAAATTCGTACCGGTGACGATGGCGTTCATTTATCAACGTGTTCCCGTAGATGTTGTGAGCACGAGAATCGGGTTCGAGTTGGCATGGGTAACTTCCAAGTCGCATTGTGCCACCTAAATCATCAACACCAAGCAAGTCTCTCAACTTGTAAATTATCTTGTGGGGTGCATCTTCAGAACACTCGGTAGAATCAGCATCTTTAAGCCCGCATACGTTACGTGCAAATTCAACCGCAGCCCACTGGAAGCCGTAACAGATGCCGAAATATGGAATTTTCCTTTCTCGTGCTATCCGCGCAGCTTCCATCATTCCCCGGCTGCCGCGGTCGCCAAATCCACCAGGCACAAGGATTCCGTCAGCATCGTCAAGTAGGCGTTCTCCACCACTTACCTCCAATGCCTCGGCCTCAACCCATTCAATATGAACGTTGACCTCGTGATTGAAGCCGCCGTGGTATAACGCTTCGTTCAGACTTTTATACGAATCCTCATACCCTACGTACTTGCCGACAACGTGTACAGTGACGTCGTCCTTAGAGTGTTTAATTCGATGGGCTAAAGCTTCCCATTCTTTAATGTTGCACGTGGTGTCTGCTGGAAGATTGAGGTTTTTGAGCACGATGGCATCTAACCCCTCGGTTCGAAGAACAAGAGGCACTTCATAGATACTTTCGACATCTTTAGCAGTAATAACCGCTTCTTCATCGACGTCGCAGAACAGTGCGATTTTCTGTCGAATCTCTCTTGGCAGGATACGATCCGTTCGGCAAAGCAAGATGTCTGGTTGGATGCCGATGGAACGTAGGTCCCGCACGCTATGTTGGGTTGGCTTGGTCTTTAGCTCGCCAGCTGCACCGATAAAAGGAACGAGCGTAAGATGCACGTACAGGGTGGTTTCTCGTCCTACATCGCGACGAAATTGGCGAATAGCTTCCAGATACGGTTGACTTTCGATGTCTCCAACCGTGCCGCCAATCTCGACAAGGACAATGTCGACATCCGAAACTGACTCTATACCTTTCTTGATCTCGTTTGTGATGTGTGGGATAACCTGGACCGTTCGACCAAGATAGTCGCCGCGACGCTCTTTCTGAATGACTGATGAGTAAATCTTGCCGGTCGTCCAGTTGTGATTGCGGCTTGTTACCGTGTTGGTAAACCGTTCATAGTGGCCTAGGTCTAGGTCTGTTTCTGCCCCATCTTCAGTTACATAAACCTCGCCGTGTTGATACGGGCTCATTGTTCCTGGATCTACATTGACGTAGGGGTCTAATTTTTGAAGGGTGACACGGTATCCGTGACCTTCGAGTAGGCATCCAATGGATGCAGCAGCCAATCCCTTCCCAAGCGAAGAGACGACACCGCCTGTTACAAAGATATATTTCACTGGGATGTCCCTATCAGAGTCTGGATGATTCATTGAGATGCTCCGGCAATCATGATCTGTCTCACGTTTTCGAGATCTTCGGGTGTATCAACACCGATTGGGTTATGTGTAGTTTTAAGAACTTTTATCCGGTAACCGTACTCTAACGCTCGTAACTGTTCTAGTTGCTCAGATTCCTCTAGAGGAGTTGGATGCATTCCCGCTAGGCGCATCAAGAAGTCCCGGCGGTATACATACAACCCCACGTGTTTGTAGAGTGTGGAGGTGTATTTAGAGTCGTGCCGGTCATGTAACCCGGGGATAGCCGAGCGAGAGAAATACAAGGCAAAGTCGTTTTGATCGACTACGACTTTGACGATGTTGCGGTCGTTTATCTGGCTTGTCCGTGTAAGTGGTGTTCGCAAGGAAGACATGCATAAACTGGAATCATGGCTAAATGGTTTCAGCGCAATCTCGATGGTAGATGGGTCGAGAAGAGGTTCGTCGCCTTGCACGTTGATAACGAGGTCGCAAGATAATCCTTCGGCTACCTCGGCTAACCGTTCCATGCCATTGCGATGAGACGATTTAGTTAGTTGCGCTTTGCCGCCAAAGGCTACGACAGCATCCTGAATACGTTTGTCGTCGGTGGCTACGAGAACTTTGGCAGCTCCGGAGGCCGAAGCGGCACGCCGATACACGTGCTCAATCATTGGGCGACCAGAAATTTGAGCCAAAGGTTTACCGGGTAGCCGGCTGGAATCGTAGCGAGCAGGGATAACTATGACGGCAGTGGCGTGAGAGGATACGGTTGTGGTGCCCTGAGGCTCTACAGGGTGCACGGCGAATACTACCATACCCACCGGGCGACCATAGGCGTGGCGCTACTTAGAAACGAACGGTCCGAGTATCCGATACCGCTGGTATGTGTCGCAGTTCCTCTAATACTTGGTCTTTTAGTTCCCCCGATTCGTCATTGGACTCGACGTTCACGACGCCAACTGCACCAGACGGGCCACGCCCTAGAGCAAAAGTGGCAATGTTGACGTCGTGTTTTCCAAGAACTGTTCCAACCTCACCGATTACACCAGGTTGATCGCTGTTCTTAACAATGATCAGTGTTCCGTGAAGGGGTGATTCGATCGGTACGCCGTCCAATAGCACCAGGCGTGGTTCATTCGGGGCGAAGACCGCGCCTTCCGCCCAACGCTCGCCAGCGTTAGTGTAGAGCTTTACAGAAATTAAACTAGTGAAATCTCTACTTCGAGAGCTCTGAGATTCAACAACTTCCACGCCGCGTTGGTCTGCTATTGATCGTGCATTAACGAGTGTCACTGTTGAGGAGAGAACCTGCTTGAACAACCCTACCAAGACCGCGCCGACTAACATGTCGTGCTTTTTTTCTGATAACTCACCGTAGTACCTGACCCCGACTCCTTCGACTCTGTCGTCTGTGAGTTGGCCGAGTAGGCTTCCCAGTCTTTCCGCTAGCACCATGTAGGGTTGAAGCTGTTTAGATTCCTCCGGTGAAACGGTTGGAAAATTGACTGCATTACGAACCAGGCCTGACTTCAAGAAATCTCGAACACATGTAGCTGTTTCGACGCCAACGAGTTCTTGGGCTTCCTTGGTCGAAGCTGCTATATGCGGGGTGGCGACAACGTTTGGATGGCCGGTAAGTTCTTCGTTGATTGGCGGTTCGACTTGAAATACGTCAAGTGCAGCTCCAGCAACCTGGTTCGAGGTGAGTCCTTCGAGTAGAGCTGTTTCGTCGATGAGGTCGCCACGAGCTGTGTTTACTATTCGCACCCCCGGTTTACATTGTGTCAGCCAGGCACGGTCAATTAGTTGGACCGTAGCCGCGGTCGAAGGAATGTGCAACGTGATGTAATCCGATCGCGTTCTCAGTTCATCTAGTGATAGCAGTTCAACGGCTAGGTCCCCTGCATGCTGAGTTGAGATAAAAGGATCGTACGCAACAACGGTCATTTCGAAAGCAGCGGCACGTCGAGCAACCTCGCAGCCAATTCGACCGAGACCAAGTATTCCAAGTGTCTTTCCGCGTAGCTCAGCGCCTTGCAAGGATTTCTTTTCCCATAGGCCTCGCTTCATTTGGTTATCAGCTCTTGCGATGTGACGTGAGAGTGCCAGAAGTAGTGCACAGGCGTGTTCGGCAACACTGATGCTATTCGCACCAGGAGCGTTCACGACCAAAATGCCGTTTTCGTCAGCGGCGCTTAAGTCGACATTGTCAACGCCGGTACCTGCGCGCGCGATGATACGCAGTTGCGGGGCCGCTGTCATGAGCTCCTTTGTGACCTTAGTGGCGCTTCTGACTATCAGGCCGTCAGCGTCGGCCATGTCATCAAGTAACTCAGGAAATGGCCTGCCAGCACGTGAATCGACAGTCCATCCTTGTTCTCGAAGGAGGGCTGCAGCAGAGTCAGGTAGAGAATCGGCAATAATGATCTTCATAGCATTAGGTCGTCGGGAATAAACTCTCCGGCTTTGCAAGAGGTGTTCTCATAACAGGTCGTTCGTTAGTGCAGACAGCTCGCAGTGTATGGCGATTGATTAAAGTATAATGTTTCGCCTCTTAAGGCGACGTTGGTTACTTTGGGTTTGGTCGCACCACGATGGTGCAAATCGCTAGAATCGCCCATTTGAGTTGGCTTGAGTTCCCGTGATTAGACATTTTTCCACAAGGTTTTCCACAATTTCTGTTGAGGTTCTTACTTTGCTTCGCGGGGACGTGCCCTAAAAAACTAATTCAGTTAACGAAGGAAGATTCTGGATTCGAGTTCGGCCTAAAAGTTTGTCCAAAGAGAAGTTTAACTGTCTGAGTGTTTAGGTGTGACGTTGTACGTTGGGCCACTTAAGGAGTAAGTGAAATATGAATCGAAAAGTTTCTGTAATCGGCTCTGGCAACGTAGGAGCGACGGCGGCTCGCGGTATCGCTGACAAGGAGCTGGCTGACGTTGTTATTTTGGACATCTTGGATGGGGTTCCTCAAGGAAAAGCTTTAGACATGCTTGAGGCTTGTCCGGTCGAGGGCTCAGACTCACGGGTGTTGGGAACAAATGACTATGCGGATACGGCAGGCTCAGACATCGTTGTTGTAACGGCTG
>CAZDQD010000091.1:0-3311 GCA_964507425.1 uncultured Vicinamibacteraceae bacterium | reverse complement strand
TGACTCTTTTGTATCGCGAAGCCTTCCTCAAGGTAGAGAGCGGCGTAGGTATTCGCCGTTCCGGTTTTCAATTGATATGTCCGCATTTCAACGAAACTCATTGTTGCCTCCAAGGCCGGTCGGTAAATGACTAGTGGTAATGGTCTTCTTCTTTCAGGTCCGTCGATCTTGAAACACCGGGAAAGTGGTTCTGGTTTCTTTCACGACTTCGGCGTCTACGTCAGCGATCAAAAGAGTCTCATCGGACATGCCTGACACGATCGTTTCACCCCACGGGTCTAGGAGTGCGCTATCTCCTGCATAGCTGAGCCCGTCTCCATCGCCCACACGGTTAACGCCAAATACGTAGGCCTGATTCTCGATGGCACGCGCTCTGAGGAGTGTCTGCCAATGGGTTCTGCGACCCGCAGGCCAGTTTGCCGGGATGACAAATAAATCAGTGGATTGCGCCGTTTGCCAAAATTCGTCGGCAAATCTGAGGTCGTAACAGATGAAGAAGGTGATTCGTGTTCCTCCGATCTCAAGTTGAAGGAATTCGGTTCCCGCCCCATAGTTTTCAGGTTCTGCAGAAAAGCTGAACGGATGGATCTTTTTGTAGCGGTGGGTGTCGCCGTTCGGTGCCACCACGTTGAGTGTGTTGTAGGCGATTCCGTCTTCCCATCGCATCGGTACCGACCCGGTAATCCAAATCTGATGCTTGGCAGCTTGCGTCAACAGAAATTCGTGGCTTGCGCCGTCGAGTGCTTCAGCGCATTTTGCTGAATTCATGGTGAATCCAGTTGAGAACATCTCGCTGAGGACTACGAGTTGTCCACCTGCGGCTACCGCACTTTCGACCTGCGACGTCAGTCTCTGGAAGTTTGAGTCAGGATCCTCCCAAACGATGTCATGTTGAAGTGCTGCTACGCGGAGGCTCATGTCAGTCCCTGCAGTCTGTCCACCGCTTCGCTCAGGGTGTCTAGGCTTTTGCAGAAGGTAAACCGAATCAGGTGCTGCCCTTCGTGTTGGTTGTCGTAAAAGACGACATTGGGTACGGCAACGACACCAACTTTTTCGGGAAGTTGCCAACACAATTCGAGGCCGTCTTCATATCCGACCGACCTGGCGTCCGCAGTAACAAAGTAGGTGCCTTGGGGTTCAAATATTTCGAGTCCCGCTGACCGCAAACCCGCTGACAGGAAGTCTCGCTTTTCCCTCATGTCGGATAACAGATTCTCGTAATAGTCGTCCCCGAGAGCCAAGCCAACTGCTATCGCGTATTGGAACGGTCCACCACTGACGTAGGTCAAGAACTGTTTCGCTATCCGCACAGCGCTAGTCAACTCTGGAGTTGAACACACCCAACCGATTTTCCAACCGGTAAACGCGAATGTCTTCCCCCCTGATGAGATGGTGACGGTCCTTTCGCGCATTCCAGGAAATGAAGCAATAGGGATGTGCTCTCCTTCGAAAACCAGGTGTTCATAGACCTCATCAGTGACAACGAGCAGGTCGCGTTCTACTGCGACTTTCGCTATGAACTCAAGTTCTTCGCGAGAGAACACTTTGCCGGTTGGATTGTGTGGGGAGTTCAACAAAATGAGCCGGGTCTTCGGCGATAGTGCGGCGAGGAATTCTGATTCTTCGAACGCGTAGTGGGGTGGGCGAAGAGTGACTACCTTTTTGGTGGCCGCAGCCATGGCGATATTTGCACCATATATGTCGTACCACGGCTCAAATGTAACTACTTCGTCTCCGGTTTCGCACAAAGCGAGTACGGCAGCAGCCAATGCTTCGGAGGCTCCCGCCGTAACAAGGATTTCTGAGTCGGGGTCGTATGAAAGTCCGTAGAAGCGTCGCTGATGGTCGCTGACGGCGTGGCGTAGCTCCGGAACCCCAATGCCTGGTGGGTATTGGTTGCCCAAACCGTTCCGTATGGCAGATGTTGCAGCTTCAATCACTTCGGGAGGTCCGTCTTTGTCAGGAAACCCTTGCCCTAAGTTCACTGCATTGGTCTTCATGGCTAAGGCAGACATCTCGGCAAAAATCGTCGCACCGAAACCTTGGAGGCGGGCGTTCAAAAAGGGTTGACGTGAACTCATATTTGACACGTTAGGACCTAGACACCCGCTGCTTCTGATCTTCCTTTAACTGGTTTGAGCGAAGAAGCTGACAGTGCGCTTGACTGTGGTCATGAATTCTTCCAGATCAAATGACCACATCCCAGCTCGATACGACGTAGAGAATGTTGATTTAGCGTCGATTGACGGTGTTCTTTCGACAACTAGATCGGTAAGGCTCCGTCTTGATCTCGATCGCTCTGTTCCCAACGAACTTCTTCTTGAGTGCATTGATGTAGCTGAACAAGGTCCCGGTGGTGGTAATCAATCAAGCCGTAGGTGGTTGATTGTTCGTGATCCAGAGCAAAAGAAGCGCTTGTCGGAGTTGTATTGGGAAAGTGCAGGCAAGTGGATGGTTTCTGCCAGAGACAAGCTGGCTGGTACTGACCATCGAAATGCAAGTGTGATGCGTTCAGCTGCTCATTTGGCGGAAAATCTTGAAAGGGTCCCGGCGCTGGTTGTTCCGTGCATATGGGGGGTCCATGACGATAGTAAGAAACCCGGGTTGTTCGATTCGGTGGTTCAGTCAGCTTGGAGCTTTTGTCTAGCTGCTCGAGCTCGAGGGTTAGCTACCGCTTGGACGACTGCAATTTTGAACAACGATGAAGAAATTCGCGAGGTTCTTGGAATTCCAGAGGGAGTAACGCCTATCGCTTTGCTGACTGTCGCTTTCAGTAGGGGCGGTGACTTTGCATCGATATCAAGACGCCTGGCTGAAGAAGTCACCTACTTCGATAACTGGGGTCACACTTGGGAGCATCGTGATGACGACTCTGATCGAGCCATCAACGAAGGTCCAGGAGTTACTGTCGAAGTCGATGTTGATGCTCCCCCGGCACGGGTTTGGTCTTTGATAACTGACATAAGTATCGGAGCTAAATTTTCCGAAGAATTTCAGGGCGCAGTTTGGGTAGAGCCGTCTGATGTTGCTGCTATCGGAGCTCAATTCGTTGGTACTAATAAGCATCCAATGATTGGAGAATGGCAAACGACATCTACGATTACCGAGTTCGTAGAAAATGAATTGTTGGGTTGGGCTGTCGGAGATAACGAGGAGAGCGCTGCAGCCCGTTGGCGTTGGGAATTAGATGAATTGCACGGTCTTCGTTGTCGACTCCGCCACACAGTGCGACTCGGACCTGGGCCATCTGGTCTAACCCCTGCGATTGATGCAATGCCCGATAAGGAGGCACTTATCATCAGTCGTCGTCA
>CAZDQD010000090.1:0-4678 GCA_964507425.1 uncultured Vicinamibacteraceae bacterium | reverse complement strand
CAGTACTACCCCAATATTCCAACCGAGGTTGTCTTCGAGAACGACCGCGTGCTTGTGCAGAGAGCTGTCATACCGCCCGGTGAGTGGGAGGGTATTCATTCACACACTGGGGACCAGCTGTTCATCATGTTGAACGACGGCGAGACGAGTATCCGTTACGGCGATGAAGAGACAACCTTTACGGTCGACTTTGGCGATGTAGGTTGGCAGCGGGCTGTTGACCTTAGTGAGAGACACGAGTCGGGCAACACGGGAGACACGCCGCTCGATTTTCTCTGGGTGAATTTCAAGCAGTAACGTGGGTCGCAGGTTCAGTTGAGCGTTTCGACTACCGGCACTTAAATTAAGGTGCCATGTTCAAATCGGTTGCCGGAGTGTTCGTGAATGGCGTCCCTGCTCCGAGACGTCAATCGACGATCGCTTGATAGACCATCGTCCGGACCTTCCGTTGATCGTCCAGGTTGATCGCTGGAATGATCTGTGTGAGGTAGACGACGATCAACTCTTCCTTGGGGTCGACCCAGTAGGTGGAGTGATAGGCGCCGGCCCAGGCGAACTCCCCGACCGAGCCGGGTAGCCCGGTGGCAGCCGGGTCATGCGTGAGAGAGAAGCCCAGTCCAAAGCTTTGACCGGGACGGAAGTCGATGCCGTCCATGTGGTCGCTGATCATCGATTCAACCGATGTTCGTGACAGGATACGTGTACCGTTCAGTTCGCCGCCGTTGAGCATCATCTGCAAGAACGTGGCGTAGTCGGTTGCGGTCGACAGCGCCCCCGCGCCGCCGGAGAATGCCGTGCGCGGTCCATTCACGTAATGGCCTTGGCCCTCCATGTGGCCCGGGTCCGGGGCGCGCTCGAAGCTATTGCCATCCCCGACAGACGAATACACGGTGGCGAGCCGACCCACCTTATTCTCTGGCAGGAAGAAATGCGTATCGGTCATTCCGAGCGGGTCGAACAGACGTTCCTTCAGAAATTCGCCCAGCGTTTGACCACTGATCTTCTCGATCATCGCGCCCAGGATGTCGGTATTGTAGCCATAGACCCAGCGTTCACCAGGATGCGCATCCATGGGCAGCTCTGCGAGACGCGCCATCGTGTCAAGCACCGGCTCATTGCGGTTGGCGAAGTACCAGCCAGTGATTCCTGCCTCTTCCCATGCGTCAGCAGCAGGCCCACGGTTATCCAGTAGACCCATGCCATAACTGATACCAGCGGTATGCGTCAGCAGGTCACGAATGGTGATCGGACGTCGTGCCGGTACCACGTTGTAGCCACCCTGACCGTTCGGTTCGGCAACAGTCGTCTCGGCGAACGCTGGGAGATACTTACCAATGGGGTCGGTGATGAGGAGCTTGCCCTCTTCCTGGAGCAGCATGACGCCAACACTGGCAAGCGCTTTCGTTTGTGACGCGATCCTGAAAATTCCGTCGGATGGCATCGGCGCTTGAGCCTCTATATCGCGGTAGCCGAGCCCCTCACGGTAGGCGATCTTGCCCTGCCGGACGACGATAGTGACCACGCCGGCGAGCCGGCCCTCGTCGACGTAACTTTCGAGCGCCAGACTTAGACGGTCGAGCCGTTCGGACGACATTCCCACCTCTTCCGGTGTGACGCGAACCAGCCCTTGAGCGACTAGCGTCTGCGGAACAAGCAGAAGTAAGAACACGACGGCGTGTGCCGTTAAGGAATTGCGTGCTGTCATCGCGTCACCTCGATTTGTGGAGAATAGCTGCCGATTCGGACCAGAGGAAGCACGATAACTGCGCCGAACGGCTACGCCATGATATCTCTCGCCATGGCCGCGGACAAGAGAAGGCGGTCCGGGCGATCGCGCCGGAGGAACCGGGCTCGCGAATGGACGGTTGAGAAAAATAAGAAAGAGCCAGTCAGAATCGCGTTGTAGCAGTCCGACACAGCCGGATTCCAGAGAAACTTGGCAGGCGAGTATTCGGTTTCGATTTGAGTGGGCGGCTCAATCTGTGGAACTGAGCCGCCTGTTTTATATTCAACAAAGAACGCTACATCAGTGTCACACGTCGTACATCTTGCCGTTAAATGTGCGAGCAACGTGATCAACGATGCCCTCACTGCGATGTTGGCTTCCATCGGACACTTTTACGGTCATGACGACCTTGAACCGTGCTTCTTGGCCAATCTGTTCCCAGGTTCCTTGACCGATGCCACCAAGCAATGAGTTGTCATCCAGCAGGGCCTTTCCTACAAATGAAAGCGGTCCACTTGTGTTACTTGTTTCACTGAGATCCTGCCGTAAAATCAGCGTTCCTAAGACTGCGCCAAAGCCGGATGCCGTTCCTTCAAAATCAGCCGTCTGTTGAATTCTGTCGTCACTCAACAAGTCGAAACTGATCCCTGTGTTTTTCATGTTGAATTCACCGATTGGTTCTGCCATGTGGATTCTCCCCAGATAAAATGAATTTGATTAAGCAGAATATTATTAAGCGAATTAAACGTGATTTGTCGAGAGAAATTCGATTCGCGGTCAGCGTGGTCTTTCAGCGCCGGTGGCGGGGCAGGGCACGGGAATAGCGCGGCGCACTCGCCGCATAATGCACAGTAGGTATCGTTTCCGGCCAACACAAACGGTTTTTCATTCGCTGAATGTTTTCGATAAGCTCTAATGCTTATTTTTCTCTGCCACTTTGAGGATGAGGTCGGCACGGGATACACGCGAGTCGATCGGAATAGCACATCCTTCAAAGTTTCATCATACGTTAAGGAGTATCGATATGAAGTTTATGATCCATTGGTCAAGTTCAACAGACACCAGGCATGACACCTATAAGCATTTTGCTCAAATGAGCGAGGCCGACGACCAGTCCGATCATGCTGGTGTGACGATCATTGGCCGTTGGCATGACCTTGTTGCTGGTGGTGGCGTCGCGATTTGTGAAAGTGATGACCTCTCGGCTGTTCAAGCGTGGGCTATGAATTGGAATGGTGTCTTGGATGTCGATATTCGGCCGGTTGCTGATGACAATGAGGCCAGGACTATGCTGAAGAACAAGTGGAACTTGTAAGGTAAGAAAATCATGTGGGAGAGTTGTTGCCGAAGTGACGAATGCTTCGGCAGCGGCTCTACCGTTACCCACCGGGCGTCGCCACAGCACACATATTGTGACGAGTTTATTCTTCAATTGAAACGACGCGCGCGGTTTAATGGACGTTAGTCTCGCGGCTGCGCGGTGTCCGCGGCTGCAAGTGCTTTGAGCGCGAATGTCGTGCCAGTGTGGGTCAGGAAGTTGGCGGACTCGGGGTTATTACGGAGTGATTGGGTCCACCAATAGCCTCGTGCTCGTTGGTTGGCACGAAGCCAAGCGATACCATTTTGAACTGCGGGGTCTGATGCTGGAACGCCCGCTTGCATCAATATAAAGGTCACGAAGCCGGTGCCGTAGCCGTCGCTTTCGATGTGGACCCATGGGTTGGTCTCTGTGCCATCTCGTTGCCGCCAATTCCCGAGTGTTCCAGACGCCCAGCCCCCATCGTCGCGCTGTAGATCTCGAAGTTCCTGCACCCATGTCCGTTGTTGTTCGATGGTGATCAGTCCGTCAACGTGTCGAGCAGCCCATAGCATCATGCCTCGGTTGTGGACATGTGCAGGCTCGTTCTTCGCAAGATAGGTGCGGAGTCGAAGCATGCCGTCGTGAGCAACCTTCGTTTGCATGTAGCTCTCTGGGGCCATACCTCCAACAATTGCCATGAGCGTCACACCGAAGTGATAGTCGCTTTCGAAAGGCGGCCAGTTGCATACAATCCAGTTTGCCCAATGGCCGTCGGGTTCTTGCAGTCTCCAGGCCCGGTCAAGAATCTCGGTCGTCAGCTCGCTGAGCTCTCCACTGGTTTCCAGCTCGCTGATCGATAGGAAGGCTGCGGTTGCCACGGCGTAGGTGTCCTCCAAATACGAATCGTTCGCGTGCACGCTTTCCATCGATGGCCACGATCGGGCATATTCTCGTGCTTGTTCCTGTACCTTCTGAAAGTCTGGCCTATCCTTGAAAAGTGCTGCCGGTGACGTGAGGTAGAAGCCATTTGTGTGGCACGTGACGCATTCGTACCGGTTGCCCCAATTCACGGCAACTCCATCCATAAATGACATAGCGCGTTCCATTGAAAACTTTTCGGCAAGAGGATCCTCGCGGGAATAAGTTCCCAGGCCGGCCGCGGCCAATTCGGCTAGGTACACGGAGGGATTCTCGGCGTCCGTCTCGACGCTCGGCTCGGGGGCTTGCGACTCCCGCACGCAAGACAGGCTCCCAATGACCAACAAACAAGCGACGACGAGTGTGCCAAAACGCATGGGTGTCCCTTCCAATTAAATGGCGCGCCCGGCAGGATTTGAACCTGCGACCCTCGGTTTAGAAGACCGATGCTCTATCCAACTGAGCTACGGGCGCTCATAGCCTCGTGTGCCTTCCCATGGTAGCAAAGGGTTCTATTACACCTGCTGGATTCTTGCGACTATCTATTTGTTTTTGTTATTAAGTAGTAAGAACTATAAATTTGACTGAAGTTATGTTCAACACTGTACAATCCTAAGCAAGGGGGCGACACGGGGTCGCCAGCATCTAATGATTTTCTTTGCGAAGGTATTTGCTCGCGTCACCGTTACGATGGTCGGCGTCATTGCGCCGACCGCTGACGGATGATGTACCCA
>CAZDQD010000089.1:0-8319 GCA_964507425.1 uncultured Vicinamibacteraceae bacterium | reverse complement strand
ATACGAAACCATGGAAAGTCATGATCCCATTGATGGGAACAACTGATGCCGTCTATGAATACGCTTGTCATGAAGGGAATATTGGGATGGACGGCATCCTAGCGGGTCACCGTGCGGAGGAGCGAGAAGCTGAAGCCGGTTCCGAGTGACGCGTTTCCGAACTTCGTACACGCTTGTTTGTCCTACCATGTCTGGTCGCCGTTGTGGCTACAAGTGTACTGTCCTGTAGCGGTGAGCCTGTGTGATTCGTTTTGAATTATGAGGTCGTATAGATGAAGGTCTGTGTGGTTGGTGCTGGGGCCATCGGCGGCTACATGGCTGTGCGTATTGCTGCGTGCGGACATGATGTATCGGTGATTGCGCGTGGTCCCCATCTGAGAGCGATCCGTGAGAAGGGTTTGAAACTAGTTGAGGCCGAGCGGGAAGTTGTTGCGACGAATCTAGTGGCAACGGATGCCATTCGTGATCTCGAGCCACAGGACCTTGTGTTGCTCGCACTTAAGGCGCACCAAATCGAGGCGGTAGTTGACGACCTGCAGGCATTATTTGGCCCGGAGACCGTAATGGTCACGTTACAAAATGGTATTCCGTGGTGGTATTTTCAAAAACTTGGCGGTCCTTATGCCGACCGCGTTGTCAGGACAGTTGATCCGAATGGCGTACTGTTCGATCGTATTGCCCCGGACCGCGTAGTGGGGTGTATTGCGTATCCTGCTGCCACGATTGCTGAACCGGGTGTTATTCGGCACATTGAGGGAAACCGATTTCCGCTAGGCGAGCTTGACGGGAGCGAGTCTTCCCGCGTGGGAAATATTTCCAGTTTATTTGAAGAAGCCGGTTTCAAAGCGCGTGTGTTGACCGACATTCGTTCAGAAATATGGTTAAAGCTGTGGGGTAACTTGACGTTTAACCCGATCAGTGCCGTGACGCATGCCACGCTCGTCGACATCTGTCAGTTTCCGCTGACACGTGAGCTAGCGGCAACGATGATGACGGAAGCTCAGGCTATTGGCGAACGATTAGGTGCGGGTTTTCGCGTTCCTATGGAGCGTCGGATTAGTGGGGCGGAGGGTGTCGGAAAGCACAAGACATCGATGCTTCAGGATGTTGAAGCCGGGAAGCCACTTGAAATTGATGGCATGCTCGGCGTTGTAGTGGAGTTAGCGGAGATTACAAAAGTTGAGGTGCCTACATTACGGGCACTATACGCGTGTGTTAGCTTGTTGAATAAGACAATTCAGGATGAACAAGTTCGTATTAAAGGTCAACCGCGGTAAGAGGAGAGAGTGATGAAAGCGTTGGACGGTGTTCGGATACTAGATATGACCCATGTGCAGTCTGGTCCTACATGCACGCAATTACTTGCGTGGTTTGGCGCCGATGTTATTAAGGTCGAACGTCCAGGTGTTGGCGATGCGACCAGGGGGCAATTACGGGACATACCTGACGTCGACAGTCTGTATTTCACGATGCTTAATTCAAACAAGCGTAGTCTCACGCTCAATACAAAATTGGACTCGGGGAAAGAGATTTTTACGAAGCTGATCACTGCCTGTGACGTTTTGGTGGAAAATTTTGCGCCTGGTGCGCTAGACCGGATGGGATTCCCATGGGAACGTATCCAAGAGATTAACCCGCGGCTGGTCTACGCATCGGTTAAGGGTTTTGGACCGGGACCTTACGAGGATTGTAAGGTCTATGAGAATGTTGCTCAGTGCACAGGGGGCGCAGCAAGTACAACTGGCTTTGATGATGGACCACCAACTGTGACAGGGGCACAGATCGGCGATTCTGGCACGGGGCTTCATCTGGCGCTCGGGATTGTTACCGCGTTGTTTCAACGCGAGAAGTCGGGTCGAGGCCAGCGTGTCGTGTGCGCCATGCAAGATGGTGTGTTGAATCTCTGTCGGGTGAAGATGCGAGACCAGCAGCGCTTAACGCACGGACCGCTCAAAGAGTACCCGCAGTACCCGAACGGCACGTTTGGCGCCGCAGCCCCGCGGTCTGGCAATGCCTCAGGTGGGGGGCAACCAGGCTGGATCGTGAAGTGTAAGGGATGGGAAGACGATCCAGACGCGTACCTCTACATCATCACGCAAGCAGCCGCATTTGATGGATTGGCGAAGGCGATAGGACATGAAGATTGGCTGGATGATCCGGAATGGAATACACCAGAAGCTCGGTTACCAAAACTAGATGAGATGTTTTCGCAGATTGAAGAATGGACGAAGACTAAAACCAAGTTTGAGGCTATGGCCACTTTGAATCCTCTTAATGTTCCATGCGGTCCAGTGCTTTCCATGAAAGAGCTGTCGGAGGAAACTTCTTTGAGGGCGACTGGAACCGTCGTAGAAGTGGACCATCCCACGAGGGGGGCCTATTTGACGATTGGCAACCCGATCAAGTTGTCTGACTCACCAGTTGAAGTTGCCCGCTCACCACTACTCGGCGAGCACACGGACGAAATACTGTCGACTGTGTTGGAGATGAGTGAGTCTGAAATCGATAGTGCGAAGGCAGATGGAGTTGTTTGAACTATCGCCGCACTGCTACCTTGCAAGGGCAACTGGTTCGAATGTGACGTCGCCGCCGGCTGTGTCGTTCGGCCCGAGTTCTATGATTCCCGTGTCTGACTGACCGTCTGCTGCGAGGTTGAAGCCGTCGATACAGTTTGTCGCCGGTTCAACGCAGAAGAAGTCTTGTCCCGTCGGGGTGTAGACGACAAGGCAGCGGTAGATTGGATCGGTCGTAATCCGAAGTCCCGCGTTCCATTCCGGCCATGCAACGATTGCGTTTCCACCAAACCCAGTGAAATTATTGTCGAGTGGTGTGTCGTCTGGGTTAAGCCCAGCACCACTTAGTAGTAGCTGAGGTGGTGGTTCAACTTGTGTACTTGGCATGGAGTTTCGATCTGCTTGCCACATCTGAGCAACATTCGCTCTGACGGTCGCGTTAGGCGTCCTGACAAAGTATGGATGGAGACCGAAACCTACAGGCATTGTGTCGGGGGCATTATTGGTTACCGTAAAACGTACGGTGAGGCGGTCAGGTAATAATGTAAAGTGCTGTTCCGCTCGATACGACCAAGGCCAGTCATCGGCAAGGTGTTCGTACTCGATTGACAAGGTCGTTTCGGTCTGGTTAGTCACCGTCCACGGAGCACGCCACCCATGGCCGTGAATAGCGTGAGGTTCAGGCCTGAAATTTTGGTCAAGCTGAATAGTGCGCCCTCGAAAGCGGAACGTAGCGTTTCGTATTCGATTTGAAAACGGTACAAGCGGAAAACTCGACATGGCGCCAGGGTTACGATTTTCGATGGCGTTAGTTGGTGTAGAACGCATCCAGTGGTACGTCTGTCCCTCGCGTCTGGTTAGATAACGGATAATCGAACCGCCAACGTGCGGCGCGATGGCGAGTTCTGTCTGGGCAGCTCGTAACGTGAGGATACTGAGATCGTCTTGGATCATGAGACCGCTATGGTATGTCGAACAGCGTCGGCGACGCGAGTTGGCAATAAAACTGATATCGTCCCTGCAGACATGTATGAGTTTCGTTATGAGGGGGCGTATGAATAAAGAGTTTTGCACACGTCTAGTGTTGTCAGTGGCTCTTGGCGCAGCATGTTCTTCCTGTGGTGGAGACAATGTGACGGAGGAAATGTCGACGATGAGCGAAGAAAACCCATTTTTCACCGAGAGCACGCTTCCGTACCAGCTGCCCCCGTTTGACAAGATCGAAGAAGCACATTTTTTGCCTGCCTTTGAGCGAGGCATGGTGGAACATCTTTCCGAAATAGATGAGATCGCGACTGACAGTTCGGCGCCGACGGTTGAAAATACGCTGGTGCCGCTCGAACGGTCTGGTGTGCTACTTAACCGTGTGGCGTCAACATTTTTCAATCTGGCGACTGCTGATACCAATGAGGCATTGGACGAGATTAGAAGCGAGATCGCACCAAAGCTGGCTGCCCACTCGGACCAGATATTGCTCAATGATGCGTTGTTTGCTCGTGTCAGAACCTTGCACGAACAGCGTGAGGAGATGTCGCCAGGGACGGAAGTGCGTCGATTGATTGAACAGCATTACATCGATTTTGTTCGGGCTGGCGCGATGCTTAGCGATACTGACAAAACGAGGATGCAAGAAATCAATGCAGAGCTCGCGACGCTCCAGGCGGCGTTTGGCCAGAATGTGCTTGCGGAGGTCAATGCGTCTGCCGTAGTCGTTGATTCTCGCGAAGAATTGTCTGGCCTTGCGGACGGTGCGGTAGCCGCTGCTGCGGATGCGGCCACGGCACGAGATCTCGACGGAAAATATCTTGTTTCGTTGTTAAACACGAGTGGGCAACCGGTGTTGTCATCGCTTGAAAATCGTGCACTGCGTGAGCGAGTGATGGTTGATTCGCTTGCGAGGGGCAGTCAAGGAGGCGAGTATGACAATAGAGAAATTATCACGAGTATTGCCCGACTCAGAGCTGAGCGGGCGGCGATGCTAGGGTTTCCGAACCACGCGGCCTATGTATTGGAAGAGCAGACTGCTCAAACGGTCGACGCCGTCAATGACCGACTTACGAGTTTAGTGCCACCGGCCGTTGCCAATGCGAATCGTGAGGCCGATGACTTACAGGCGATGGCACAGGCTGACCAGGCTAACTTTGAGTTAGAAGCTTGGGATTGGTCGTTCTATACGGAAAAGGTTCGGGCAGAAAGATTTAACTTCGATGCGTCAGAGTTAAGACCATATTTTGAAATTGAAAATGTAATTGAAAAAGGAGTCTTTTTTGCCGCCAATCAATTGTATGGCTTGACGTTTGAGGAGCGGCCAAATTTACCTGCGTACCATCCCGACGTGAGAGTTTGGGAGGTGTTTGATTCAGATGGGACTGCACTTGGTCTGTTTTTGGGGGATTTCTACGCGCGCCCGTCTAAACGCGGTGGAGCGTGGATGAACGCGTATGTTTCTCAGTCGCGTCTAATGGGTACTCAACCGGTGATTGCAAATCATTTAAATATCACGAAGCCAGCGAATGACGAACCGACGTTACTCACCTTTGATGAGGTTGAAACGATGTTTCACGAGTTTGGGCACGCGTTGCATGGGTTCTTTTCTGATGTCGAGTATCCGTATTTTTCGGGGACGGCGGTTCCTCGTGACTTCGTTGAATATCCGTCGCAAGTGAATGAGATGTGGGCGACGTGGCCTGAAGTCTTGAAGAACTACGCAGTGCATTATCAGACGGGATCGCCGATGCCTGAGGCGTTACTTGATCGAGTGTTATCCGCAAGTATGTTCAATCAAGGCTTTGCCACGACAGAATATCTTGCTGCTTCGCTCCTCGACCAAGCTTGGCATCAACTTACGGTTGACGAGGTTCCGGCTCCGAATGATGTGGAGACGTTTGAAAATGCAGCTCTTGAGCAGGCGGGTGTTGCACTTCAGATGGTTCCTCCCAGATATCGAAGTACCTATTTCTCGCACATTTGGAGCAGCGGATACTCTGCTGGATATTACTCCTACATTTGGGCTGAAGTCCTTGATGCGGATTCAGTTGAGTGGTTCAAAGAAAACGGTGGGCTTCGACGTGAGAATGGCGACCATTTTCGTAGCACTCTGTTGTCGAGAGGAGGTAGTAGGGCGGCGATGGACCTCTTTAGGGATTTTAGGGGCGCTGAACCGAATGTTCAGCCTCTACTCGTGCGTCGGGGTCTTGATTAACTAGGGCTTTCGCCTCTGCGGTCCAGTACATTGCACGTTTGGTCAGCCTTGCCCGAAGGTCGTCATGAACGTCGACATGTCGGCATGTGTCAGCTGCGTAGTCTAGCCAGCTGTTGACGTAATTCTGGAGCCATGACGCGTAGCCTTCAAAGTATCTCTGTTTGTCGATGGTTGCGAGTCCGCGACATGCCCACGTGTCGAAACGCGTCGCAGCCAATTCAATCATCTGTGAACGGTAGGAGGCCACGTTGATGATTGTTGAGTTCACCTCATTTAGCCGTTCGTCATGACGGCGAAGTTCATCAATAGCCAAGTCGGTGGCTCGTTGCCACCGGTCATGGTGCGGGTCACTAGTTGGGAAAGGGTTGTCGTTTGCGACAGGGTCGCGATGAGACCAGCGCGGTTGTGCAGCGGCGCGTAACCAAGCAGGTAATGGGGACTCAGGCATAACAGCGGTAATTGTACGGGTACAATCGGCTATTCGTCGTTCTATGTGTGCTTCCATTCGCAAACAAATTTGTCTCGCTGCGGTTGGCGTGCTCTGCTCGCTCGGTACACCTCTGACCTATGCGCAGGGTCAGTCGCAGGGGCGCCAACAGGCACGGGCGGTTCGTGTTGATACGGGCGTGGTTCGTGTGGATGGCAGTCTGACGGAATCTGTTTGGCGGGACGCTCCACCGGTCACAGAGTTTACTCAGCTGCAACCGGTTGAGGGTGCGCCGGCAAGTGATCGCATGGAGGTTCGGTTCGTTTTTGACGATAGCGCGCTCTATGTTGGTGCGCGGATGTATTCATCGGGTCCTGTTCAGGCACCACTCAGTCGTCGAGACGATGCCGGACAGGCAGAGGCTCTTGAGATTGAATTGGATACATATTTGGATCGGCGGACGGCGTACAGCTTTGGGGTAACGGCTGCAGGTGTTCGTCTGGATCATTTTCATCCCAACGATAGCGAGGATCGGATTCAGACTGATTTTGAACCGGTTTGGCAGGCTCGGACCGTTATTACCGAAGTAGGCTGGACGGCAGAGCTGTGGATTCCGTTTTCGCAGCTTCGTTTTAACACCCGTGATCAAAATATTTGGGGATTGAATATCAGGCGGTACATACCGTCTACGGAAGAAGAGGTGTATTGGGCTCTCGTTGAGAGTACGCAGAGTGGCTGGGCGTCTCGGTTTGGAGATTTAGTCGGCATTGATGACATCGTTCCGCCGTTGCGGCTCGAGGTTGTGCCTTATGTGGCAGGGTCATCTCGTGTGTCGAGTGAACGTAATTCCGGTAATCCCTTCGATGACGGCACCACGATGGTGGGCCGAACGGGTGCGGATGTTAAATATGGCATTGGGTCGAACTTGACGTTGGACGTCGCGGTGAATCCTGATTTTGGTCAAATTGATGCGGACCCAGCCGACGTCAATCTAACGGTGTTTGAAACGTTTTTTCGAGAGAGGCGACCATTTTTTGTTGAGGGTAGCAATGTGCTTCGGGCTGGGACGTCAAACTACTACTACTCGCGTCGGATTGGGGCGCGTCCGATGGGGCCAGCCTCTGGCGACTATGTCGACTATCCGGATACGACAACGATTCTAGGGGCGGCAAAACTGACCGGCCGATTGTCTTCGGGAACATCGGTTGGTTTTCTCGCTGCGATCACAGACGATGAAACGGCGCGGATATCTAATGCGGGGCGAGAGACAGAGATTGGGGTAACTCCAAAGACTGTGTGGGGCCTTGCCCGAATTATTCAGGAGTTCGGTGACCAGGGGTCTACCGTGGGGGCTCATATGACGACGGTGCATCGCGACCTCGAGCAATCGGACCCACTTGCGATGTTGCTAAGTCGGAACGCTGTTACGGTGGGTGGGGATACCACTATCAGGTTTGCAGACCGATCGTATGAGGTGCGCGCGAATGCAGGTCTTACACATGTTGATGGAGAGCCTGAAGCAATAGCCGGCTATCAACGTCGGAATGGCCATCTGTTCCATCGGGTCGACCAGGACAACATCCGGTTTGACGGAACCCGTCGGTCGATGGATGGTGCTCAGATCACGGCAAGTGTGAACAAGATTGCGGGCCGGCATTGGCTTTGGGGGTACCGAACAATGATCGAGAGTCCCGCCTTTGAACCGATGGATTTTGGCATGTTGAACTTTGCTGGGGACATTGAGGGTGGCCCGACACTAACCTACCGGGAAACTATACCTGGGAGGTTTCTACGTGCCTACTCGGTCTCCATTGGTTTGAATACTTACACGTATTTTGATGCCGACCTGGGGTCTCGCCACGGCATTCGGAGTCGAAACGAAGCCACCTTCTTGAATTTTTGGCGAACGAGTTTCAATGTCACACGGTTTTCTCGGGGACAAGATCCACAACGGACTCGTGGGGGGCCCTCGATGGGCGTTCCACGGGGTTGGAGCGTAAATTGGAACCTTGAGAACCGAGCTGGCGCCGAGACACAATGGTCGGGCTCTGTAAATTACGAGTCGAATGAGCTTGGCGATTACACCACAAGGTATGGCGTTTCGCTTTCGGTAAGACAAGCGGCCTCGTTGCAGATGTCAGTGGAACCGGAGTACAGGAACGGACAAGGGACGCGCG
>CAZDQD010000088.1:0-12275 GCA_964507425.1 uncultured Vicinamibacteraceae bacterium | reverse complement strand
TCTCCCTGCACAAACGATTCATTGTGGTTCTGTTTCTGCGTTCTCTTCCATCTTAGATTCAGCCATAATGTTGTGAAGTTCGTAATTGTCTTCATGGCACGAAAACCAAAAATCAGATCTGGTTCGCGTTTCATCGGGCGCTCGACGCTCTACCTTCAAACCACGTACGGCCATAACGTCGACTCAGCATAGCGCCTCCTTACCCGCCAATAAAGTTTTCCCGGCAACACACTGCGTCACGCTCCCCGAAGACTCCTGCCCTGCCACGACGTTCCTGACTGTTCAATGGTTATGCGACAAACACGGTCTTCAAAACGAACGCCGCACCAGACTATGTGTTCAGTGTATCCTCGACCAATAACACCAGCCGCAACCAAATACGAGACATAAGGACGCGAACACATGCAAAGAACATCAAGACTACTTGCTGGCTTGTTTTTTACTTGTTTTCTGTCCCTTGCGGCAAGCGTATACGGGCAATCGGTGCCGGACAATTACTCCGCAGTCACCGAGGACATGCTGATAGAACCGCCAGCCGAAGACTGGCCGATGTGGCGCAGAACATATGGTCACTGGGGCCACAGCCCTCTCGACCAGATCGACGCCTCAAATGTCGGCTCGCTCCGCTTGGCATGGGCCTGGACCATGGCCGAAGGTCGGCAGGAAACCACACCGCTTGTGCATGACGGAATGATGTTTCTTGTCCAAGCGTGCGATTTTGTTGAGGCACTCGATCTAAGGGACGGCTCGCGTATCTGGCAATACCGACGGGACGAAGTCGAACATGCTGCGCCACTCGCGTGTGTAAACAGAAACGGCGTGCTCTACGAGGACAAACTCTTTATCGCCACACATGATGCCCACCTGGTCGCACTTAATGCCCGAACCGGTGAAATCGTATGGGATGTCGCTGTTGGCGACTGGACGATAGGACAACATTACTCCGGCGGCCCGATGATTATTAAGAATCGTGTTGTCGCGGGCATGTCGGGCTGCTACTACCTCAACACACGATGTTGGATATCTGCCCACAACGTGCAAACAGGCGCTGAAGAATGGCGTACCTATACCATTCCCGGAAGAGGCGAATACGGCTATGACAGCTGGGGAGACGTCCCCGACGAAGACCGACGTGGGGGTTCGGCGTGGAATTCACCAAGCTACGACCCTGAACTCAATCTGCTGTACACCGGCGTCGGGGTGCCGATTCCGTGGGGGTCCGTCCAACGCGGCACGGGCGATGGCGACGTCCTCTACACGAATTCCACGCTCGCACTCAATGCCGATACCGGCGAGATCGTCTGGTATTTTCAACACATTGCCAACGACGAGTGGGACCTCGACCACCCCTTTGCACGATTAGTCGTAGAGACCGAGGTCTCGCCTGGTGACGTTGAATGGAAAAATAACGCTATCACACCAGGCAATCGGCGAAAAATCGTCACCGGTATCCCCGGGAAGACCGGGATTGTCTGGGCCCTTGATGCCGCCACCGGTGCATTTCTGTGGGGACAACCAACGAACGTACAGAACGTTATCGAAGACATTGACGCAGAAAGCAGACGAGCTATCCTCAATCCTGCCCTGAAGTTCCCGCAGGTCGGGGAAACTATTTTTGTCTGTCCAAGTTACACCGGTGGGATCAATTGGCAGGCCACTGGCTACGACCCCGGCACAAATACGCTATTCGCCCCCACCAACAACGTCTGCATGGATTTCACGTTAAATGAATTCCGTGACCGATCGGGATTCCACCATGGATCCGCTCGAGGTGCCCAAACAGCGGCCCCTGGTTTTGAAGACCAGATTGGCCAATTTACGGCAATCGATCTAACCACAGGAGAACGACGCTGGGTCTATCGCCAGCGCGCCGGAATCGGTGGCTCCGTATTAACTACTGGCGGTGGACTCGTTTTTGTCAGTGACGACGCTCGTCGCTTCCGTGCGTTTAATGCCGACAATGGTGAGATTCTGTGGGAGCAGATTCTCAATTCTAGTGCCGGTGGCTTTCCCGTGTCCTACATGCACGAAGGGGTGCAGTACATCGCTATTGCGTCGGGTGGCGGGATTAACTTCAGGGGACTCACGCCAGAAATACGCCAGCCGCCTCGTGGAAATATGCTGTTCGTCTTCCGATTACCCTAAATCTTGTTCTGAAAAACCACTAACTCTTATAGATATATCAAATATATTTAACCAGAGTGTTCACCCCGGTGAACACTTACCGCGGTGTAAATTCCGCAGTAAGACGCTGAGCTTCCGCAATTTCGTCAGCGGTCAAGCGTGCCGCTACCGCATCCCGACGCCTAACGGCTAAATCATGACTCTCACCCGTTGCTTGAGATGCGGCCAAATCAAACCACATGTGCGCCTGCACATAATTCCTGGCGACGCCCTGACCATTGGCATACATGGTACCCAAATTAAACTGCGCTTCGACATGTCCTTGAACAGCCGCTAGGCTATACAAAGCGGCGGCCTCACTGTAATCCTGTGCGACACCACGACCAAAGTCATATAACGCCGCAAGTTTATTTTGCGCGTTCGCCAAACCTTCTTCCGCCGCCAACCGATACAAACGCAAGGCGTCCACCAGATTCTGCGACCCGCCTAAGCCCTCCTCGTGTAGCACTCCAAGGTTGTATTCCGCTGGCGTATAGGCCTGCCTGGCTGCACGGCTATACCACTCCCGTGCAAGGCCGTAGTCCTGTGCACCGCCCAACCCACCAGCGTACAACAGCCCGAGTTGGTACTCGGCTGGTGCGTAGCCTTGGATAGCCGCACGCTCAAACAATGGCCGCGCTTGCGCATAATCCTGCGGTACACCTTGTCCGTCAGCGTAACGCAGTCCAAGACTATATTCGGCTTCGGCATCGCCTTGGTCCGCCTTCGCACGAAGATCGTCGATAGCCAGCTCCTGAATCTGGCCAAACGCAACGGTCACCGTTAAAAGCACCGCTACCACGGTGAAACGTGAACAACGCCCGGTCATGAGACTCCTAGCCTACCGCGTCGGGACGCCCCGTTCAACGGACTCTGATACATGCATCTTCTTGGCCCAACGTTTCATGGGTTGACAAAGGCGAACGAGGCTTAGCGAACCGCCCTCGTTTGGTGTAATCTCCGCAAGGCATTCAAATTCCTAGTTAACCGGGTCTTTCTTTACGGAGTAAAACCGATGCGTCAAACCATCTATGCGTTCTCATTCGTCGTCATGGTCGCCTTCTTGACAACTCCGATCTCTTCACAGGACATCGGACCCACTGGACCGATCCCTTATGACATCGTCGAAAGCTGGGCAACGCCATTCGCAGATGAAGGTTTCGCCTTCGGTGGAAATTCAGGCGTTTACGCAGAGTCTCCGGATCGGATCATTGTGCTGCAACGGGGCGAGACCCGTCTTCCCGACCCAGTTCCACCAGAATTTAATGGTTGGGCTGGACCACTATGGAACGTGCTCAGTGGGCGTGGCCGTACCTGGCAAAATTGCATCTACGTACTCGACCGCAACGGAAACCTCGTTGAAGTATGGGACCACTGGGACCATCTCTTCGAGGGCTCCGACGGCCCCGGGCCGCATCGCATTCGCGTCAGCCCATACGATCCCGAGCGTCGCATCTGGATCGTACATGAGACAGCACACCAGATTTTCGTATTGTCTAACGATGGCAAAGAACTCTTAAAAACCTTTGGCGAACGAAACGTCAGCGGCACAGACGAAACACATTTCGGGCTACCACAGGATGTCGGGTTTTTACCAGACGGACGGGTTCTCATTGCGGATGGCTACGACAACTCGCGCGTCATGGTACTCGATGCCAACTGGAACTACCTGACGGAATTCGGAAAACCAGGAGATGGCCCTGGTGAGTTTCAAGTCGTGCACAGCATCGCCATGGCACCAGGCGGAAGAATCTTGGTGGCCGACCGAGACAATCGACGTGTTCAAATTTTCAGCGACTTGGATTACTCCTACATGGGTGAGATTCCAACAGGTGCTCTCGCGCTCGACATCCTCGTGAGCGACAACCGCGTGTTTGTCTCAGATGTCGGCCCTCCGAGACTGCGACAATTTGATCTTGATGGAAACCCCGTCTACACCTGGACCGCGCCTGATGAATCATCCCCACATTGGATTCGTGAGATGCATTCAATCGGCGTGGACTCAGAGGGCAATTTGTACGCGGCGGACAACCAGAACGGCCGAATCCAGAAGCTGATTCCAAAGCCAAACGCAGATCCGAACCTTCTAGTCGGACAACCCTACGTGCCTCGCTGACACGGCTGAGCTGGAAACATCGGCCCACACGGGTTATCCACGTTCATACGCTATCGAGAATCCCGTCTCAGCAGTGGCTCGAACGGGATCTCAAGTGACAACTCCTCCGTTCGTGGCACGTAGCAGACCGTTTCGCTGCAAACCTGAAACAGGACCGACACCGGCAAGTTAACCATCTCTGGTCTGTCCACATTCGATCCGTGGTACACCTCCGCATTGGGCGTAACAGGAATCGCAACGTCGACAACACCTTCGTAAACATTGAGCGTTACGCCGAGTTCAGGAAACACTCGAGGATGCGTCGTGGGATACTGCGGGTCACCTACACGAAGACCCGGCGTATCCGGCACCGTAACTTCAGAGGCAATGTAGCCATCTGGAAGGGGTCGGCCATATACGTGTAGCCCGTCGTCGAGCTCGAAACGCACGTAAATAGTTGATTGGGTCTCAAATTTCAGTGAGCTATCAGAGAGAAACGCCGAGAGTTTAACCTGTTCAGCGTTGAGTTCAGCTGTCGGGGCTTCGTGACGGGCAAGAATCTCTCCGAGCGCCGAGTCTCGAATCGCACCCGCAGAATCACGAGTCCCGTAATAACGATGAAAAAATTTTTCAGTGACTACGCCAGTCTCATCGGTCACGTAGACGCCTGGAAACGGAAGACCATAATAACTTCGCCCACCACCTTGCTCTGGGTCGTCTGGGGTGATCAGGGTGTTGAGGATGCCGAACTTCCGAATCACTACAGAATCTGGATCCGCAAGAAGGTCGTAAGTCACGTCATGCCCGTCCGCGAACGTCCGAAGTTGCTCCTCACTGTCGTAGCTCACACCATAAACACGAATATTTTCCGCCTCAAACAACGCCAGGTTATTTTGCAGCTCGACCAGCTGCGTTCGACAGTACGGTCACCAGACCGCTGAGCGATAAAACACGACAATTGACTTGGAATCGCCACGATCTGCATGATAGTCGACAAGGCGACCTTCTTGATTCAGCAGTGAGAATTCAGGCAATCGCTCGCCAATCTCAGGCCCAGTCGGAAACTCCTCTGAAGCAGGGTATCGACGTGCTGGATGGCTCGCTGGTATGCCGAGTGTTACTCCGAGGTCATCGGTCTGAGTACCTGGCTCAAGATTCTCGTGGGCAGGCTTGATCGGTGTCGGTTCTTGTCCCTCAATGCCGAGTATCGTCATCGACATCACCGCAACAGTTGCTATGAACAGCCGTCGGATCATCTTGTCATCTCCATACATAAGTTGATGTTACTGCAAATAGTTCAATGTGCAGGAGGCTCTGGACAATTTTCAAAGCGAACTAAGCCGCCGCAGACATCAACTTATTCATCGGTTCGTCCAGCGATGGTTCGGTCGAGGCTGATGAGTCCTGACCCGTGAGCCGCAAAATAGAGGAAAATAAAACAGTACAGCACTGAACGTTCTCCATCATTTTCGAGTGGCCACCCCCCCCGCGGCTGGTGAGCAATAAAGTAGGCAAATGCCATCTGACCACTCGAGACAAAGGCCGCCCATGATGTCCAGAGTCCGACGCAAATCAAGCCCCCGGCAACTAACTCAATAACGCCAGCGGCGCCGAGCAATGACAGCAACGCGACGGGTTCGTCTCGTGACAGCACCCCAAACATCTTTTCTACGCCATGCAGTGAAAATAATAAACCGACTACCATACGCGTAATCGCGTAAATAACTTCTGACGCACCCGCGAGTTGTCTAATCAAGGCTTCCTCCCATTGCTACAGCAGTTCGCTTGATTCTACAACCCTCATCACGCCACCCCACAAGACTTATTAAGTTCGCGTAAAACATAGAGGCTGGGAGGTTGAAAATGTTCACTTGACAGTCACGGGATGCGGCCTCATCCTGAGTCAAAGATATGGGAGGTCTCGGATGAAACAATTTTCCATTGCGTCCGCTATCGTAGTTGGTCTCGTGGTGCTAGCACCCTCCCTCGCACACGCACAGGAACGCGTAAAGGCATTCGACCATCTCGACGGTCCACGGATTGGCCTGCCGGATGACCCGGGCGGTGCGAGCGAGATGAGACAGCTCTGTCCTGACAGTATTGAAACATGCCAACGCTACTGGGCATACACAGGACATTTCGTGCGTAACGCCACCATCCCGACTCGTGATCGCGAGGTACTTATTCTACGCACCGCATGGTTAAACCGAGGCGACTACATCTGGGGTAGGCATAACCTCATCGGCCAAGACGCGGGTCTCACTCAACAAGAAATCAGTCGAATCACGCGGGGTGCCGAGGCCGCGGGGTGGAACGCCTTCGATGCGACGCTCCTCAGCGCCGCGGATGAACTGTACACCACCCGGTTCATCTCCGAGCCAACATGGAACAAACTCGCTGACCGGTACACCGAGAGTCAGTTACGCGAAGTAGTACTCATCGTAGGCAACTACACGCAACTCTCGATGCTCCAGAACACGCTGGGCGCCCAACTCGAACCAGGAATCGAGGGCCTCCCGAATGACGAACGCTAAATAGTCGCTCCAGCAAAGAGGACCAACTCCCATGCGAAAACTCTTGCCACCGTTCAGTTTCTTGGCACCAGCACTCTGCCTCCTCTGGTTATCCGATCTTCCCCGAGCTCAAGATTTTGTGCCAGTTACTGATGAGATGTTGATTAACCCGGATCCAGCCGATTGGTTAATGGTGCATCGCACCTATGACTTTCAGAGTTTTAGCCCACTCAATCAGATCAATCGCAACAATGTCGGGGAACTCCAGTTGGCCTGGATGCGAGCCATGGACGAAGGACCTCAAGAAATTCGTCCACTTGTCTATAACGGCATAATGTATATCGCCCACCCGAATGCCGACCATATCCAAGCTCTCGATGCCACGACCGGTGACTTAATCTGGAACTATGAGCGAGAACTACCCACTGACTTACGAGAATACGTACAGCTTGGTGGCCGAACGCGTCACCTGGCTATTTATGGTGACTCCATCTTCCATTTGACGGCCGATGCCTATCTCCTCGCGCTCAACGCACAAACGGGTGAGGTGCAATGGGAATCCCAGATGGCCGACTACCGCGATGGCATCACACATTCCTCCGGTGCCATGATCATCAAAGGGCAAGTGGTCACCGGCAGAACCTGTAGTCCCAGCAGTCTCGATGCGCGCTGTTTTATCGCCGCCCATGACCCGACCGACGGGCAAGAACTCTGGCGGACCTACACCGCGGCCGGCGCCGACGACCCCGGTGGAGAAACGTGGGGCGCGTTGCCTACCTCGCAGCGTGTCCACGTATCGCCATGGGGACTCCCAGGAAGCTACGACCCTGAGCTAAACCGCGTCTTCTGGGGCATCGCCGTCCCTCTTCCCTATCCACGCCTCGTCCGGCGAGGAACATGGGATGTCGGCGACAGCACGCCGTGCGAGTTGTACTCAAACTCAACCCTCGCCATGAACGCCGATACTGGGGAAATCGACTGGTATTACCAACATCTGCCCTGCGATGATTGGGACCAGGATTTCGTGCAGGAACGCACACTGATTGATACAGTGGTGAATCCCGACCCTGACGCCGTACGCTGGATTAACCCCACACTGACTGGCACCGCTGAAGAACGTAAGGTCGTCGTCGTCCTCGGAGAGCCGGGCGGACTCTTCGTGAACGACCGTGAAACCGGTGAATTTCTCTGGGCAACACCATTGCCCTATACCGAAACTGAAAACTTTATCATTTCCGATATTGATGTAGAAACCGGATCTGTCTACATCAATATGGACTTAGTGGCTCGAGAAGTTGGACAACGATTTGTCATCTGCGGCCATAACGTCAAAGGCTGGTGGTCCTGGTCCTACAGTCCTGTGACGGGCCTGCTCTACATCCCGATCAACCGATCATGCCTGGATCAGACCACCAACGATCGAACCATTTCTGGTGCGAGTCCACGATTTACGATTCCCGAACCGGGACTTGAAGAAGACGGACACCTCACCGAGGTGCGAGCGCTGGACATCTCAACTGGACGAGAGGCGTGGCGTTACAGTCAGCGGGCACCCAACATGGGATCTACACTCGCAACAGCCGGCAATGTCGTCTTCTTTGGCGACCTGAATCGGCGCCTGCGTGCCTTTGACGCCGAGACGGGAACGGTTCTCTGGGAAACCATTCTCGGAAGTCAGATCACTGGCTATCCCGTGACCTACGCTGTCGGCGATCGGCAATTTCTAACGGTGCCTGTGGGCGGCGTGAATAATAATCTCGCCACCTACACACCAGAGTTGGAAGCGCCAAATGGTAGTAACATGCTGGTAACGTTTGCGCTCCCCAATTGAAGCTGAGGCGCTCCCGTCGTTCTATGCACTCATCACGGCAACGGATTTTCACGAAAACGATTGGCCTCCTGAGCGGGCTTCTGGTCGTTGGCGGCCCTACCGTATCCGAGGCCGACGAACGGGAAGCGTTGGGAGAAGCCCTCTTTACCGACACCAATCTCTCCCTTAACCGCAACCAATCTTGTTCTAACTGTCACGACCCAAACGTGGCCTTCTCCGAAGGGCGGAACGACGGCGTCGTGGGCGCCGTCTCTCTTGGCGACGATGGCGTCTCGCTCGGCGACCGAAATGCACCGTCGCTCACATATGCGTCACTTGTTCCAAGCTTTCAGCGAGATGAGGATGACCATCCTCTCGGGGGATTTTTTCGAGACGGGCGCGCGACGACACTCCTCGACCAGTTAGCCGAACCCTTTACGAACCCCATCGAAATGGCGTTACCCGACATTGCCACCGTTGTGGCACGCGTCCGTGAAACGCCGTCACATGTCGCATCACTAGAAAGCATTTACGGCAACCATGTGTTTGACGATCCCGATGCTGCCTTTCAGGCCATCATCGAGAGTATTGCCGCGTTTGAACAGTCCGCGCGTTTTTCCCCATTCGACTCGAAATACGACCGGTACCTCAAAGATGAATATGCGCTGACTCAGGAAGAAGAGTTGGGACGCGTGTTCTTTTTCTCACAGCTCACCAATTGCCACCGTTGCCACCTCTTAGACACCAAGGAATTCACCGCCGAAGAAACGTTTACCAACCACCGGTATCACAACATCGGCATTCCACAAAACAGTGCAGTCCGAGCACAGAACGGTTTGCCGTCGACGTATACCGATACCGGACTTTTGCAAAACCCAGCGATTGACGACCCCACCGTCGCCGGCCAATTCCGCGTTCCCAGTTTGCGTAACGTTGCCGTAACCAGTCCCTATATGCACAATGGAGTCTTCAACGACCTTCTCACAACGGTCCTTTTTTACAACAAGTACACGCTCGGGAATCCGGACAGTCAGATCAATCCCGAAACGTCCATACCCTGGAGACCCGCAGAAGTTCCGGACACCATCGACTACGAACTGTTACGTACCGGACAACCCATTAGTTCGCGGCAGGCGCATGCATTGGTCGCATTCCTAAAAACACTTACTGACCGACGCTATGAAGCTCTGCTAGATCGCTAGCGTGGAACTTGCGAACCGTCGAGCCGTAGCATGCGACGATATTTAAGTGGATCTGCCAAGACTTTCCCCCTCGCCTCGGAAATTTCACTCGCCGAGTAGGGCTGAAAGTTTGCGGGTAATGTCTCAGCATTAAACGTTTCAAGGATCCAATTCAACACAACGGCGAGACCAGCATCATCCAACCCCGCCTGAGACACACCCGGCACGCGGACGACGTATTCTCGCCCAACCGGCGTCGCGACAAGGCGACCGATTTCATCAACCAACGTTGGGACATCCGGCGGCACGCCCGTCCCGTCCGCGAGATGACAGCCGCGGCAATGCAACAAATACCGTGCTTGCGCATCATCCGAGGTTTGAACGGCAGCCGTGAACAACAGCACTACCAGCGTCACTACCACCGGCATTAATTGGCCTCAGGCGCTTCCCCGAGTACGACGGCGACCGTGCAATGATAGGTCCGAGCCTGTGTACCGAAACACCAGAGAATATTGTTGCTGTTGCTCGGGAAATACGAAGGTTTGTCTCGTTCCGTGCGATTACACCCACAGCGCGAGCAGACCGCCTTGCCACAACAATCGTTATAGGAAATCAGGTAGTCCCGTTCATCCGCCCCGTTACGACAGGTTCCCACCCACGTAATCGGCGATGCCTCGGCACCAGGCGGACACGTTTTGTGCGTCCCGCCGCAACAGGCGCAGAGGGTGCCGCCGAGCGCACTGTAGCGCCTGTTCTCACACGTCTTCGGTTCTCCTAGCTCGGCCGGTGCTTCCTGTGCAAAGGCCCGCGCGACCGGCAACAACGGCAACGCGGCGGCACCGACTAACATCGAGCCGAGTCGCCCGAGGAAGCTACGCCGCGATACACGTCGTGCCAGTAGCCGAAAACTTGCTCGAGCGGTCTCATCAAGCCAGTAGTACCCATTTGTAATGCCATGTGTTCTATTCATGAGGCCTGTTCCTTCACCGACGCATTAAATTCTTCGTCGCTCTCGACAGTAACCATCTGCACATAATCCTGTACCGTGGCAATGCCCATATCCATCGCTTCAACCAAACTTTCGAGATGTTCTCGACTATTGACCAGTCCCTTACTCTGCAGCGTACCGTCGGCGTCAATCAGCAAGGCAAACGGAAGTTTACTAACGTGGTAACTCATACCCAACGTCTGTGACAACGTGTAGGGATAGGCGCCAAGGTCTAGGTCTGTCGCATAGGCCACATGCTGTTCCGGCTTATCGCCGTCACTCGCAAAAACCAACCGTAGCCGTTTGCTTTCACTGTGTGCTAACGACTTCGCCGTCGGAACCAGTGACCGGCAGACCGGGCATGTCGGTGAAATAAACAAAACAAGTGTCGCGAGTCCATTTACTTCAGGACCACCGACAGTCACCGCATGGCCACCGAGGTCCTGTAGCTCCATCGCCTCCGTCACTTCCCCCACCTTCGGGCCCTCGGTCGGTTGCAATGCCCCGGCCGGCGCCACCCGCTCATGCAGAATTCCCACCTGCCTCGCCAACGCGAGCACCACCACCGTCAATACAATGACCAACAGCCAGAGTACGAGGTTAGAGATCAGCAGAGGGTCAGTCACCGACGACCTCCAGTGCCTTGCGCCAGCTGTTAATGGCCGCACGATTCTGAAACAACTGACTCACAGTTGCATACAACAACGTGCTCACACCCACGGCGGCCACAAGCATCACGTATTCCCCAACACCAAGCGCTCGTTGCGGCCCCGGCACCGTAGCGACCAACGCGATCAGCGCCAACCCAATATTTCGGACCACCAGTCCAACCGACAGTTGCTGATCATGCTGCAGCGCCCCACCAAACCCACATCCACATCCAATGTGCACACGCCCGCGCACAAGATTAATTCCCATGGCCGCCCCGTAGGCAGTCAAGAGACCTGCACTGCCATAGGCCACGAGCCCTATCTGCGTGCCAAACAGCCACCCAATCGCGAGCGACACCTCGAACATCGGAAACAGGCGCGCGGTCAATGGAACCAGTCCCGCTGGTACCAGCTTGTAATCGCTCACGACCGCCTGGAATTCCTCAAGTCCCGTCAGTTTGTGCACCGCTGCACGGAGAAATAGCACCGTGAAGCTGAGCGAGACAAACTGCAGGAGAAACGGATCAACCATTGCCTAGAATCCTTGGATAAATCCAAGCGGACCCGGATCGTCAATCGTCCGATCGACCGTGAGTTTGACGGCATCGTACACATGAATTTTGCCGTCGTCGTCCGCAACAATCAGTTTCGGATCATCGCTTTGCGTGACGAACAGATTACTGGCCGGTGCCGCCAGTTCTAGTCGTTCGACACGGCGCTGTGCATTGATGTCATAGATCCAAATCTCTGTCCCCGCCTGATAGTGCGTGAACTCCCCGCCTTCGTGCATCAGGACGTAGGCGAACCCACTCGGCGCATGGACGCTGTAAAACTGCCGCCCACCAGGACGCCACTGGGCATCCCCGGCCAAGAGG
>CAZDQD010000087.1:0-2938 GCA_964507425.1 uncultured Vicinamibacteraceae bacterium | reverse complement strand
AGCTCGGCGTCATGGTTGGCGAACTTGAACGTCAGTGATCAGAGTAAACCCACGCCATGACTCGTCCGAAACGTTCTTCGCTCACCCACCACTTACATCGCCTTAGCCAGCGCGAGCATCCTGTGTAGTACGTTCACACTGAACAGACAATGACTCCAACCACAACACGCGACTACCTTGCACAACAATTACGACGCCTCGGTAGCGCGCTGTTGAATCCGGGCAATGACACCTTCGTAAAAGTTGTTGTCGCACTCTTAGATGAAGCGCAGATAGACAAAGCTATCGAACAATTAAAGTCATGTCGCTCAGCCGAAGCATTATTCGACGTCGCGGATGCAATTGTCGAACATCACCAAGCTGATCAGTCAAGACTTTTGCAGCTAATCGACACCATTCAACATCGCGATGTCGAGACATCTGTAAACATACAGATCTTTGTGGCTGGCATGCTCCCCGCACTTGGTCAGCCATTGGCTGCGCAGGATCTCCTCGCCACCATCCAACAGAAGGCTCCACCATCACTGCGTGACTCTCTTGCCAACTTCTCGTCCACACTGAAACCTCGACAACTAAACGGTCACCCTCTTGACGGTTATGACACACCTCCGCTCGTCATTCTGGATCCAGCCGTAAACGTAGCCACGGTCGAAGAATGGTACGACCGCTTTCCGTCTGGAAAGATCGTCACGTGGAACGAAAACGTTTTACCTCATCTTGACTGCTCCACTGTGCAATTGACGACGTTAGATACGCTCGTCAACGCTCATCCAGACGAACTTCCTACAGTTGTTCACAATGTGGACTCTTTTGCTGAAGATTTCTGCTCGGCTCTAGAGGATGTGTTTAACGGTTCTCCAACAACACGAGCCTTTTTCGATTGTCAACGTAGCGCATTGCGAGCATCCGTACGCAAACCACTCATGAAACACGCGCTGCAAGCGTGGATGGTTCGGACCGTACTCAAACACAACCCGACCGCACCCATTGTGATGATGCTCGCGTCACAGACCTTTCTCACGCATTTGCGAAGCTGTCGTGATTGGACCTCGCGACCAAAACAAGTGTCTTTCCTGGTATGTGGACGTTCTCGAGTGGCTCGAACACAAATCCACGATGCGCTCGATCAGATTGACGCAAATAACGCATGGCCGCTTGATCCACCGAAGTCTCCTCAACTCTCATCCGCTGACATTACGCGAGTCGCCGGTCTGCTTGCTGACACATACACTGCCGTAGAGATGCCGGCACACCCTGCTACGACAGCCAATCGTTGCATCTTTGTTGTGCGCTGGGCGTCGACAACGGTTGCAAGAACACTGGAACCAGTATTCAGGTCTGCGCCGCCCGAACTTGATACCGTGGGCGTTTCACTCGACAGTGAAACGACACAAGAAAAGTTGTCGGAATATATCGCCTCGGTATCGGCGACACAAACCGAGTCGGCACTTTCACTCTGTTCCGCCAACCTGCGAAGACCACCGATCGCCAAGGAAGGAGCAGCGTTACTGACAGCGCGACTCTGGGAACTGTGCCGTCATTCTGACGCGCTAACGGCAGACGGGTTTGGTCTCGTGGCACATGCGTACAATGAAATTCTTAGGTTTTCCAGGACCCGCCTCTGGATTCTTGTCGGGATTCACCGACTGGTGAGCTCGTTGATTGCCGGGGCCAAAGAGGCCATCACGGTGGTTGTGCCTGGCGCATCCGGCGGGTCGCGGTTGATCGCTGCGGAAAATGCCACCCGGCTACGGGGCCGCCGCTCGATCGATGTACAACACGCGTATCTGTCGTCTCCTGAATCTACCCGAGAAGTACTTGCCACAAAATACTATTACGCTGCGCCGCATGGCGACATCGTCACCGCTATCGACCAGTGGTCATCGGAGTTATTCGTCAAACATTTCGACGTAAAAGCTGAAGCTGTTCGTACCATAGGGACGCCCCTGTTTGATCGTGCGCCCATACAATTGGAAGAGTCGACGCCCCCTACAACCGCGAGCAATCCTAGCTTAACTCTGTCGTTACCAGACCGACCCATGGTATTGCTGGTCACTCAACCCGGATTCGCACAGCAGTATCTTCACCTTCTGAAACTTCTCGCGACGGTGTCAGTTGAGTCGAGTCCCATCAACGTCGTCGTCAAACTACATCCTCGCGACTCGGACACAACCGTCCACGTGTTCTCAACCCATGTGAAGGACACACCTCGCAACACCGTACATGTTGTCAGGGATTTCGATATTCGCGTCTTAATCCAACAAGCTGAGATTGTTGTCACGATCTTTTCAAACGTCGGCATTGAGGCGGCCATGGAAAACAAGAAACTTGTCGTGGCAAACCTTGAACAGCGAAAGCTCCCACTCCCCCTCGACACATTCGGCGTAGGCCTTAATGCCAGAACAGAGTCTGAGTTGTTCGACGCGCTCAATGGGTTACTCGTAAGTAACGAATTAATCTCGACGCTTAACGAGCGACGACAACACTTCTTTATGAGCAACCCTCATCTAACAGCCGGCAACTCGACGGAAAGGTTGTGGTCACTGATACAGGCAAATGTGGTCCCGCAAAACGCAAGTCAAGATCGCTAGTCGACTGGCACGCTTCATGGATATGGCCGCCTAAATCTTCAACTGTCATTCACCATAAACGTGCGCCCGTATACGTGGTCAACGGAATAAAGCCATCAAGTCGTTCTAACCGCGATGGCCAGACATCTCTCAACCAGTCTTGAGCCGAACCAGAATAGTCTTAAGGGAAGGCAGCCTTCCCACTACATTCAAATCAAGAAATCCATGTTGCCCATTACATTATGCCCATGGAAACACTCTCGTCGTGTAATCAGCGAGGTCGTCAAGCCGGCTCGGTTTCCCATGTTGATCGTTCGATTTGTGCGCAGCTACCACACAGGCAATAGCATGCAAGCCGTCTTGCCCAT
>CAZDQD010000086.1:0-16327 GCA_964507425.1 uncultured Vicinamibacteraceae bacterium | reverse complement strand
CTCGACCTTTTGAGCGCGAACTACACGTTTGTCAATGAACGTCTCGCACGTCACTATGGCATCCCGAACATCTACGGCGAGCGATTCCGCCGCGTCACGTTTGATGCCGACTATTCACGTGGAGGCCTCCTCGGACACGGCGGCCTCTTGATGGTGACATCGCATCCGAACCGGACGTCGCCGGTGCTGCGGGGCAAGTGGCTGCTCGAGAGCATTCTTGGGGCACCACCGCCTGAGCCGCCGGCGGACGTTCCCGGGTTGCCGGACCGTGGGGAGGAAGGCGAGCCGGAGTCGGTGCGGCATCGCTTGGAGCGGCACCGCGAGAATTTGGTCTGTTCGAGTTGTCATGCGCCGATGGATCCGCTCGGCTTCGCCTTGGAAAACTTTGACGCGATCGGGAGCTGGCGGGACACGGGCGAGGCGGGGCAGCCAATCGCCGCCTCGGCCACGATGCCGAGCGGTGCGGAATTTGATGGTCCGGCGGGATTGCGAGACGTGCTGCTGGGCCGTGGCGACAGCTTTGCTCGTACGGTGACTGAGAAGCTGCTCGCGTATGCGCTTGGTCGCGGGCTTGAGTTTGCCGACCAGCCCAGCGTTCGGCAAGTCGTGCAGAATGCGGCGGTCGACGACTACCGGTGGTCGTCTGTCGTCGTCGGGATCGTCGAGAGCGCACCGTTTCAGTGGCGGCGTTCGCGCACAGCCGACGAGACGCAGGAAAGGACGGAGCCATGATCATCCGGAAGATGTCGTTGCCACGGCGGACGGTGCTGCGGGGATTGGGGGCCACGGTGGCGCTTCCACTGCTCGATGCGATGGTGCCTGCGTTGTCTGGTATTTCAGGTCGTGCGGCTGAGCCGGTGCGTCGCTTGGGATGGGTTTACGCTCCAAACGGAATGGCTATGGATGCGTGGATGCCGACTGCAGCGGAGTCTCTAGAGCTGTCAACTACGCTGAGTCCGCTGGCGTCGTATCGCGAGCAAATGGTTGTGCTTAGTGGTCTTGCACAAGGTCAGGCTGAGGCGCTGGGTGATGGGAACGGTGAGCATACGCGAGCGACAGCGACCTGGTTGAACGGAGTGCATCCTCGTGAAACACAAGGTGCGGATGTGCGCGCGGGAAAGACCGCTGATCAAATCGCTGCGGACCAACTTGGCCAGAGCACGCCACTCAGCTCGTTGGAGCTTGCGATCGATCAGGACTTTCTCGTCGGCAATTGTGACAACGGGTACAGCTGCATATACATGAACACCATTTCGTGGCGGGATGACACGACACCGCTTCCGATGGAAAACAATCCGCGAGTTGTTTTTGAGCGACTCTTTGGTGAGAGTGGTTCGACAGCAGACAGGCAATCTGAATTTAAGAAAGACCGCAGTATTCTTGATGCCATCACGAGTGACTTGGCGCGGTTGCAGCGTGATGTCGGTGTAAGCGATCGGGCTCGTGTTGATCAATATTTGGATGCCGTGCGTGCGATTGAGCGTCGCATCCAACTTTCAGAAAAGAACGACACAGAGTTACCTGAGCTCGAGCGCCCCGTCGGTATTCCAGAGTCTTATCAGGAACATGTGGAGCTGATGTTTGACCTGATGGTCTTGGCGTATCAAGTCGATATGACTCGTGTGTTTACATTCATGCTTGGGCGTGAACTGAACGGACGAGCCTATCCCGAGATCGGAATTCCAGATTCCCACCATGGTTTGTCCCATCATCGTTATGAGGCGGCAAAACTCGCGCAGCTTGCCAAGATCAATACTTACCATGTATCCCTGTTTAGACACTTTCTTGATGAATTGGCAAAAACACCGGATGGTGATGGATCGCTCTTGGACCATACATTACTTATGTACGGAGCGTCGTTAAGTGATAGCAACAAGCATTTGCACTACGACCTTCCGTTGATGCTAGTCGGTGGTGGGGCCGGACAGCTCAAGGGCGGGCGGCACCTCCAGTACCCACGCGATACACCAATGACCAACTTGCTTGTGAGTCAGCTTGACAAAGCTGGCATTCGGCTTAATGACGGATTGGGTGACAGTACTGGTCGGCTGGTTGAGCTCAGCCCTCTGGCCAATGTCTAGCCAGGTTGTATGCGGGAGCTAAACAGAGTGCCAGCTGTAAATGCCCGTCGACCGTTGCTGGATGTGCGTGCCCGCGCGGTTCTTTGTACCACTAGTCTGTTGGCTATTGCCGTCGTACTCGGCGCGGTTGCTACTTCGAATGCTCAGTCGCGAACTGAAGATGGTGTTGAAGTAGATGTGGCATTGCACCGTGCGGCGCATCGTGGTGATGTTGCGGCGCTTCGACATCAACTTGATGAAGAAGCTGATCCGAATAGCGAAAATCGTTTTGGTGTTACACCGCTCGCGTTGGCTTCTGAGGGTGGACACTTCGCGGCGGTTGAGCTGCTATTAGAGAGAGGAGCCAATCCAAATCAGGCGTCGCCATCTGGCGAAACGCCATTGATGGTTGCTGCAAGAACTGGCGTTGTTGAGAGCGTGGTGGCTTTGCTAGAACGGGGTGCGAACCCGTTGTCCCGTGAGCATTGGCTGGGGCAAACGGCATTGATGTGGGCCGCTGCGGAGCGGCACGCGGGCGTTGTTGCACCGCTGGTCGCTGGTGGGGCGGAGGTCGATAGTCGGTCCAGTGCAGGCTTTACGCCACTAATGTTTGCCACGAGGCTCGGACATATTGAGACAGTGGATGCGTTGCTGGACGCGGGTGCGGACATACATCAAACACTTCCAGATGGCACTAGTCCGCTTGTTGTAGCCGTCATTAACGCACACTATGACCTTGCAGTTCGATTGCTGGAGCGTGGGGCTGATCCTACTGCTTCCGAGCAGGGTTGGACGGCGCTCCATCAACTTGTATGGACACGGCGACCGAATACGAACCGCAACCAGCACAATCCATCTCCACGACAGAGTGGTCTGGTGACAGACCTCGAGTTGGTTGAGGCGCTTGTTGCACATGGTGCGGACGTTAATGCGCGTCAAACAAAGGAACCGCGGGACGGCTATCGGAATATCCTGAACCGGGTCGGTGCCACGCCCTTCCTTTTGGCGGCGAAAGTGGTCGACCTTGAATTGATGCGTCTTCTTGTTGATTTGGGAGCGGACCCGCTCCTGACGAATGAGGACGGCACAACGGCTCTACTCGTCGCCGCTGGTATTTCTGTCTGGCCGAATGAGAGCGCGGGTACCGCTGAAGAAGCACTTGAAGCAGTCAAATACATGATGAAACTTGGCGATAAAGTGACGACCATCGACGATAACGGAGATACAGTGCTCCATGGTTCCGTTATGCGGGGGGCCAAGGAGTTGTCTCTGTTTTTACTTGAAAACGGTGCTGAACTGAATCACGTAAACGAACGCGGTTGGGCACCATTGACCATTGCGCAGGGAGTGTTTTACGGAAACTTGGGGAGACGTTTCCCTGAGTTGGAGACGATGTTACTCGGCCTCGGAGCGACGTCGCCGCCCCAACCGGAGTTACCGAAATAACGAGGGTAAAGTTGTAGTCGGCTGGTGAGGTCTGTCAGAAGGTGAGACAGTGCATTGTCCGATTCAGTCGGGTGGCATACGGAGAATTTGAGAGGCCTTTAGCGCTATCGAGGTTGTGACCAAGAAGATGTCTACTAGCCGTCGAACATTTCTTCAAGTTGCCGGTGCCGCGGGGGCGGTAGTGACCGTTGGACCTCGAGCTTCTGGAGCTTTAGGACAGACGATTATGAATCAAGAGTCTCGTACAGCACAGACACCGGTGTTGGACATTGGTTACGAGGAGAGTGGTAGTTCGTCTGGGTTTCCGATCATTCTGTTGCATGGGTTCCCCTACGACATTCGGGCGTGGGATGGTGTTGTGCCGAGACTGGCTGGGGAGGGTTACCGGGTACTGGTTCCGTATTTGCGAGGTTATGGGACAACACGGTTTCGAGACGCGGATGCGCCACGAATGGCGGAGCAAGCCGCGATTGCACAGGATGTCGTTGATTTTGCTGATGCTCTTGAACTTGATCGATTCGCAACCGCTGGATTCGATTGGGGCAATCGGGCGGCGTGCATTGCCTCGATTTTGCATCCGGACCGTGTAAGTGCTCAGGTTGCGATTGGTGGGTATTCAGTGCAGGACACGGTATCGCCGTCACTGCCGTCACCATCGGCCGCCGGAGAGGCTCGTCTGTGGTATCAGTGGTACTTCAATACTGAACGTGGGCGTGCCGGTCTGGCTGCCAATCGACACGAGATAGTTCGATATTTATGGGAGACGTGGTCCCCGACGTGGGAATACACGGATGCGGTCTACAACCGTTCGGCCCCGGCGTTCGACAATCCTGATTTTGTGGATGTGGTTATTCATTCGTATCGACACCGCCATGGTTACGTTGCTGGTGAGCAGCGATTTTTAGATATAGAACGTCGTCTAGCGGAGCGGCCGCCGATTACGGTTCCTGCCGTTGTACTGCGTGGAAACGATAGCGGGTTCGGCCGACCGTCGTCGGACCCCAGTGCTGATCGACAACGGTTTACGAATCTTGTTGCCCGTCGCATTATTGACGGGGCTGGGCATGACCTCGCGCCCCAGCGGCCGGATGCGGTATCGGATGCGCTGCTAGAACTGTTGGCATAAACCGGATGGCACTGTGTATGGGATGAATCCATACAGGGAACTGCTACCCGGATAAGAGGAGAGGAACGATATGAAACGCTTATTGACGATACTTGGAACTGGAATATTCATATTCGGACTAATTAGCGTCCAGCCAACGACTCAAGTGTTGGCGCAGGATGGGTGGACGACGCTGTTTGACGGTTCGAATTTGGACCACTTTAACCCGATCGGTGATGCCAATTGGTCGATTGCTGATGGTGCTGTCGGGGCTGATAGCGGTAGCGGATTCCTGGTGACCAAAGAATCCTATGATGATTTTGAGCTAACGCTTGAATTTTGGGTCGACGAACCGGCAAATAGTGGCATCTTTGTTCGATGTGCGGACGCGACGAGTGTCACCGATCGTAATTCCTATGAGGTGAATATTTACGACACACGTGCTGACCAAACGTACCGCACCGGTGGCATTGTGCACATCGCCGCACCCAATAGCGTGATCATGACTGGGGGCAAGTGGAACAGCTATGAGATTAAGGCTGAAGGTTCGAGGCTTATGGTTACTTTGAACGGTGAGGAGATGGTTGACGTGCGAGATACGCAGTTCGCAGATGGTCCCATTGCCCTTCAATACGGCCTCGGCGTTGTGAAATTCAGAAATGTCCGTGTCCGTGGCTTGTAAGATGTCCCGTTTCGCGGTGCCAGCCTGAGATGAGACCGAGACGACCGTACGACCGCCGTGCGTTTCTGACCGATTCCGCCGGAGCTATGGGTGCGGCCTTCTTCGGTGGGCGCGCGTTAGAACTGTTAGCCGAGCAGGGTGGAGCATCACCGACCGTTCAAGGGTGGGATAGCGGACGAGTGCGGCACTTGCTTCCGCAAGTCAGCGACACTCGGATGCTCATCAAGGCGTCATTCGCCAGGCCGCTTCGCGAGGCGCCAACGCTTCGTATCGGCACAACTGACGTTACGGGGAGGATGAACGATACGGCAGGTGAATACTGGCAGTTCTACGGAACGGATCTTGCGCCGGGTCGACGTTATGAGCTGTCTCTGCGTGGTAGTGACGGAGCATCATTGTGTGAGCCATGGCCATTGGCGACGTTTCCCGAACGGGATACGCGACCCGAGCGATTTAGGCTGTTGTTTTTCACCTGCGCGGGCGGTCCAGCTGGGACTTACGCTGGGGTTGGCGAACGTACCGGCTTTCTTCCAACAGCTATTAGGAATCGCTTACTACGGCGGGCTTTGTCCTTTCAACCTGATGCCGCAGTGGCGAACGGTGACCACATCTATTGGGATCTACACACGTGGCTTGGGGATAACGTTGGTGCCTTGAGTCCGAGTGGCGCGGAATCGAACTTTGACTTTTCCGGTTCGGTGTTTGGTAGCAGCAATGAAGTAGCGATGAAAGCAGCTGCCGGGCCACAGATTGTTCCAGTGTATGGGGCAGACTTCCGTTCCACGCCGATGTTTTTCTTACAGGACGACCATGATCACTGGGAAAACGATGCAGCGAGTGATGAGATCGTTAATTTTCCGATTCCCTGGTTCCAATTGCAGTTGGCGCGAGCTACACAACAGTTGTATTACCCAGAATTCCTTCCGGAATTGACTCGTCCGGCTGGACTCCCATGGTCGGGGACAAGCGGTCGCGGCGACCTGTCAGAGAGTTTTGGTACTCTTCGGTACGGCACTTTAGCAGAGGTCTTGCTCTACGATGTCCGCCGCACGATGACCCTCAACGGTCCAACAGCCGTCTTTATTGATCCTCAGGTTGAAAGCTGGTTGGTACGGCGCACTGAGTCTCGAGAGATTCGTCACGTGGTCCATGCGCCCTCAAACCCGTTCGGTTGGAGTGCCGGGAAGTGGGGAGAGTGGTATCCGGATGTTCTCGATCGTGTGGCAGGCGAACTTACGACGGGGATAGCAAAACCGTATTGGCAACCAGGATGGCTGACACAACATGATCGGCTAACGTCGGCGATTTCGGCTCAGGAGACTCGTGAGCCCTTAGTCATAAGTGGTGACCTTCATGCGATCGGCGTTGGTCGTATGCACCGTTCCGGAACGCTGAACCTGAATGCGAGGCCTGTTACGACGGTTTTAAGCGGGCCGATTGGGACCTCCGTAAGAGGTTTCCCATCGGTCGTCCGTGGAATCGGGGCGACCGTTCCGCAGCATCTTGACATGGAAGAATCGGTTGCACCAATCGAAGACCATGGTTTTACCTTGGTTGATTTTGTCTCGGACCGGATACTGCTCCGTCAGTTTCGTTGGGATGTGGACAGAGAACCCGTGGAAGCTATTGATTCACTGGAACCGTTTTATACGACCGAGCTGACGTCGTAGGCCCGACAGCGTGTTCCGTTTAGAGCGGGATCGCTTTATCGGGCGTATACTCTGGACAGGCATGGTGCAAGTTGATGCCGAGGCGGGTGCGCGTCGGTACTGGAGGTGTGAGATGGGACAGCGGACTCTTATTACCCTTATAACAATCTTAACGTGTGTAGCGGTTATTCAGCCCGGTCTGTCTGCGCAGGAGCCGTCTCGGACCGCGTGGGGTGACCCGGATCTGCAGGGGACCTACACGAACAAAACGATCACGCCGCTCCAGCGCCCTGATGAACTTGTTGGGAAAGAATTTTTAACGGATGAAGAAGTTGCCTCCCAGGAGCAAGCGCGCCTGGACCGAAACGAAGAATTGCTGTTGGCAGCGGCGGAGCGAACCGTTGTCGGTGGGAATGTTGGTGGCTATAACAATTTTTGGTTAGACGGCGGCACACGACCAACGGGACGGACATCACTGATTAGCGACCCACCGAACGGGAAGATCCCTCCACTCACCCCGGGGGGTGCGCAACGACATGCTGCACATAATGAAGCGTTTCCGGTCGAAGGACCGTTTGATTCGTGGGAAGACCTCGAGTTGAACGACCGTTGTTTGGTGTGGTCCGCGGGTCCGCCCATGTTACCCAGCGCCTACAACAATAACTTCATGATTATGCAAGCTCCTGGCTATGTTGCGATTTACGTTGAAATGATTCATGACACCCGGATTATCCCGCTGGACGGGCGCACACATCTTCCAGGTCATGTTCGCCAGTGGCATGGTGACGCCCGCGGTCACTGGGAAGGTGAGACGTTGGTCGTGGAGACTAAGAATATCCGCCGGACGACGGCGAATGCGGCTGCGACAGGAGGAGACCCTATCTTGCTTCGTGCGGCCAATGGCCGGACGGACGACACGATAACGGTGACGGAGCGTTTTACACGGGTAGATGCGGAAACAATTCACTACGAATTTACGATCGATGACCCGGCGCAGTGGACACAGAGTTTTTCTGGTGAATTTCCGTTCGTAGCGCTTCCCGCGGAAGAATTACTGTACGAGTACGCCTGCCATGAAGGTAACTACAGCATGCCGAACATTCTTGGAGGTGAGCGTGCGAAGGAGAGTGCACGGCGGTAGTCACTGTACGAGAACATAACAAGGCCGGGTATTAAACCTGTCCCGATCATTTGTCTAGAGGAAACGAGGAAGCGATGGCGAGGCACTGGAGGTGTGAGATGGGACAGCGGACTCTTATTACCCTTGCAACAATCTTAACGTGTGTAGCGCTGATTCAGCCCGGCCTGTCTGCGCAAGAGCAGTTTCGGACTGCGTGGGGCGACCCGGATCTGCAGGGGACTTATACGAACAAAACGATCACGCCGCTCCAGCGACCCGATGAACTTGTTGGGAAAGAATTTTTAACGGATGAAGAAGTCGCCTCCCAGGAGCAAGCACGCCTGAACCGAAACGAAGAGTTGCTGTTGGCAGCGGCGGAGCGAACGGTGGCTGGTGGCAACATCGGTGCTTACAACAATTTTTGGATGGACAATGGAACGCGTCCGACGGGACGAACCTCACTGATTAGCGATCCTCCGAACGGTAAAATCCCTCCGTTGACCCCGGAGGGGGCTCGCCGTGATTCAGCTCACAAGGAGTCGTATCCAGCAGCAGGGCCGTTTGACTCATGGGAAGACCTCGATTTGAATGACCGCTGTATGGTGTGGTCCGCGGGTCCACCGATGTTGCCCACTGCGTACAACAACAATTTCATCATCATGCAGGCTCCCGGCTATGTCGCGATTTACGTTGAAATGATTCATGACACCAGGATTATCCCGCTGGATGGGCGTACGCATCTTCCAAGCGATGTTCGTCAGTGGCTTGGTGACGCCCGCGGTCACTGGGAAGGTGAGACATTGGTCGTGGAGACTAAGAATATCCGCCGGACGACGGCGAGCGCGGGTACGGTAGGTGGGGACCCCATCTTGCTTCGTATGGCCAACGGCCGCACGGACGACACGATAAAGGTGACGGAGCGTTTTACCAGGATAGACGCGGGGACAGTTCACTACGAATTTACGATCGACGATCCGACGCAGTGGACACAGAGTTTTTCTGGCGAGTTTCCGTTCGTAGCGCTTCCCGAGGAAGAAGCACTGTACGAGTACGCCTGCCATGAAGGTAACTACAGCATGCCGAACATTCTTGGAGGTGAGCGTGAGAAGGAGAATGCACGGCGGTAGTAGGAGAACTAAAAGAAACGATGGCTGAATATTGATCCGGTCCCGATCAATTGAGTAGAGAAGGCGAGGGAGTGATGGCGAGGCAAAATAGTCCTCAATTCGTGTATGTCGCGCAGCAGGACGATAACAAAATTTCCATTTACACCCTTGACTCCATGACTGGAGAGCTGGTGTTGCGGGAGGATGTTGAGATAGACGGGGGCCCGGCTCCACTTGCTATTGCACCTGATAAACGCTTTCTCTATGTGGGACGACGTGGTGCTCAGGAGATCTCGAGTTATCGGATCGATCCAAATACGGGAGGATTAACGTTTATTGGAACGACGCCCCTCCAAGGAGAGCCCGTTTATGTAGCGACCGACCAGTCAGGCCGGTATGTGATGTCCGCGTATTACTACCAGAGCACGGCTGCGGTGCATGCGGTTAATGACGAGGGGGTTGCGACGTTTCCGCCGGTCGAATGGCGTTTCACGGCGCATGGTGCTCATGCGATTCGAACAGATCGATCGAATCGGTTCGCGTACGTCCCGCATATTGCTAATCGAGGCCCAAACGCTATCTTTCAGTTTAGATTCGATGCGCGGACGGGGCGTCTGACGGCGAACGAGCCGGCAAAGCACTCGCCAGCGGACTATCTTGGTCCTAGAGCTCTGACCTTTCATCCGAATCTCGACATTGTTTACTTCTCTGACGAACAGGGAAGTAGCGTGACTGGTTATAACATCGATCAGGCAACCGGCACGTTGACGCCGTTTCAAACCATCTCCACCCTTCCGACTGACTACAGTGGGTCGAATACGTGTTCCCAAATCCAGATAACGGAATCGGGGCGGTTTCTCTATGCCCCGAATCGTGGGCACAATAGTGTGGCGAGTTTTCAGGTCGATGGCTCGACTGGCCGTTTGACTGCGACCGGTCGTGTGGGAACGGAGCCGGTTCCCCGGGCGTTTGGTGTTGATCCGGATGGACGGTTTGTCTTTGCCGCAGGACAACAATCGAGTCGCCTCGCCTCGTATCGTATTGATCAAAATGATGGCGCACTGACACCGTTGGAGACGTACGAAATCGGTGCCAACCCAATGTGGGTATTGATCACGAGACTTGCCTGAACCTGAAGTATCGTTGAGTTCACGCAATAGGTTGTTATTCCGAAACGGTCGCGTTCGTAATCGGAGGCCAGAAAAATGGAGATCGGTGTGTTCCGTGCGTTGGTGATGTTTTTTGCTGCTACAGCCTTTGTGGGGTGCGACACGTCTTCGTTTACGCAACCTGAGACGCGTGAACCAACATCGATTGCGCAATTCGATCAATGGATGGACGAATATTCCAATTGGGGACGTTGGGGTAGTGCTGACGAGCTTGGTGCGGCTAACTTAATCACGGATGCGAAACGTCGAGAAGCGGCGGCCCTGGTGGAGACCGGAGAAACTGTTTCATTGTCACACGATTTTTTAACGGAAGCAGCGGAGGATGCGAGAGAGCCCTATGTGCTGCAGATGACCGTTAATGACGAGGGGCAAAATGCTGGTGACCGTGTGGACGTCTATTTTCATGGAGTCACCTATTCGCATCTTGATGGTTTATGTCACGTCTTTTACAAAGACAAGATCTACAACGGTGCTGAGTTCCGTGACGTTGTTACTGAAGATGGCTGTCTCAAGATGGACACGACGCAGATGAAGGATGGATTGGTGACACGTGCCGTTCTCGTGGACATTCCACTTCTGAAGGGTGTGCCATACCTCGAGCCGGGCACAAAAGTCTTTCCGGAAGATCTTGAGGCATGGGAAGAATACGCCGGTGTGACTCTGACCTCAGGTGATGCGCTGCTGCTACGAACGGGACGGTGGGCGAGGCGTGCGGCGACTGGTGCGACGGGGGTGATGTCAGGCTGGGACGCATCTGCCATCCCGCTTTTGGCCCACCGTGACATTTCGTTGCTTGGTGCGGATGCGGTGCATGAAGCTCCAGACAGTGTTCCCGGGCTTGGTGTGAATCCGATTCACCGGTTTGCGATTGTCGCGCGTGGTATTAATCTTCTAGATAATCTCGATCTTGACGCTGTGGCAGAAACAGCGGCCCGGTTGAAGCGTTGGGAGTTCATGTTGGTAGTTGCGCCGCTTCGTGTTCCAGGCGGAACCGGTTCACCCGTAAATCCGATTGCAATTTTTTGATGTACGACAGATAAGTTTCTGAGGGGAAAGCCAAACAGATGATTACTAAATGTATGCACCGATACCTGATCTTTGCGTGTGCTGGTCTTATTGCCACGTTGTTGGTGATGGAGATCACGACGGCGCAAGAATTAACGTACACACCAGTGACTGATGAGCGTTTGCGATCGCCGGATGCCAGTGATTGGTTGATGTACCGCGGAACCTATGACAGTTGGGGCTATAGCTCGCTCGACCAGATAACAACCGAGAACGTGTCTAGACTGGTGCCGGTGTGGTCGATGTCGACAGGCGTTACGTCAGGTCATCAATCTCCGCCGATTGTTAACGACGGTGTCATGTTTGTAACGACACCGGATGCTCAAGTAATTGCAATTGATGCAAAGACAGGGGACCAGCTCTGGCGGTATCGACGTCAGGTGCCGGAGGATGCCGTTCGCTCACATCGCACGAATCGCGGTGTTGGTCTCTATGGCGACAAGGTGTTTTTTACGACCCATGATGCCGTTGTGCAAGCGCTTGATGCGATGAGTGGCGAACTGGTCTGGGAGACGTCAGTCGCTGACTACCGTGCTGGTTACTACATGACCATGGCTCCTCTTGTGGCGAGTGGGAAAGTTATGGTGGGGGCCTCAGGTGGCGAACGCGGAATCCGAGGCTTCGTTGCAGCGTTCGATCCTGACACGGGTGAGGAGGTGTGGCGGTCGCACACCGTGCCCGGACCAGGTGAGCCAGGCAATGATACCTGGCCGGGTGACACATGGCAGACCGGTGGTGCGTCGATCTGGATCACGGGTTCTTATGACCCCGAACTGAATTTGACTTATTGGGGCACCGGAAACCCTGGACCATGGATTGGTGACCAGCGCCCAGGAGACAATCTTTATACAAATTCGGTCGTCGCGTTCGACGCGGACACGGGCGAACTCAAGGGTTACCACCAATACCATCACAACGGATCATGGGATTGGGATGAGGTCTCAGCGCCATTGCTGATTGACGTTCCTCGTAACGGTCAGACCTTGAAAACACTTGTACATCCGGCACGGAATGGTTATCTCTGGATGCTTGAGCGAACGGCTAACGCGATCAATTTTGTTGAGGCGCAGCCGTATGTGGACCAAAACGTGTTTACGTCGATTGATCCTCTCACGGGGCGGCCTGAATACGATCAGGAGCGGAAACCAGGAACTAACAAGCCTGCAACATTTTGCCCGTCACTTTGGGGTGGCAAAGATTGGCCTCCCGCGGCGTATAACCCGGGCACTGGTTACCTTTATATTCCAGCGAACGAAAATCTTTGTTCGACGATCGTCGGCACCGAGGTGGAGTATGTGCCAGGTCGTGGATTTACGGGGGCATCCTCACAGGTGTTTGTCGTTGACAATGCCGACCATCTCGGCGAAATCCAAGCGTGGAATTTGGCAACCGGAGAGCAGGTCTGGACACACGAGTTTTCAGAATCTCAGAATTGGGGCCCGATCTTGACGACAGCTGGTGGCCTTGTCTTTGCGGGTGGCACGAACGATCGGTATTTTCGTGCCTTTAATGCAGAGACAGGAGAGGTGTTGTGGGAGCAGCGTACGAATTCTGGTATTACTGGCGTACCGTCGTCATATGCAATCGACGGAGTGCAGTACATTGCTGTCCAGTCAGGCTGGGGCGTTGATGCGCAGGGTATGCAACGCGCAGTTAATGAGCATTTCGATAGTGAGAAAGTGGTGCCGCAAGGGGGCGTTATTTGGGTGTTTGCCCTCCGCGAATGAAGGTTCCGTGGATCATGTGGAATCCGAAATTGAATACAACTCGGATCTATTCAGCTTGTAGATCAATTGGTGCAGTGGCGTTGTAGGTCGAAAGGGAGTTTTGTGATGTTGTCGAAGTCTAGGTATATGGCGGTTGTGGCCTGTTCCATTATGGTTGTCTTCGTTCCCGCATTAACTTTTGCGCAGCCGGGTGCAGTCGTCCCCCCTGAACACGCAAGCCAAGAACCCATCAATCACCTGCCCAATCCATACGAAACCGTCCGGGATTTTGGCACGCTACCTGATGGGCGGATGTGGGGTTCGGTTAGTGCGTTGAATGTCGACATCGATGGGGAGCATATTTGGGTCGCTGATCGCTGTGGAGCGAATTCGTGTGCTGAATCTAATGTGGACCCGATCGTCAAGATGGATCCTGAAGGAAATGTGGTCCAGAGTTTTGGCGCGGGGTTAATTACGTGGCCGCACGGTATGGATGTTGATAGCGACGGCAATGTGTGGATTGTTGATGCTCGTTCTCCGAACGAACGTGAACTTGAACGCACGCCAAACGCGCCGCGGAAGGGCCATCAAGTAGTTAAGTTTAGTCCGCAGGGCGAAGTCTTGTTGGTCTTGGGTACTCCTGGTGAACGTGGCAACCCTCCGACGCACTTTTCTGAGCCGAATGACGTTGCCATTTCGCCGGACGGCCATATCTTTGTTGGCGAGGCTCACAATGGTCAGTTTCTGGACGAGCCTGGGCCGAACGCGATCGGGCGAATTTCAAAATTTGCGCCGGACGGCACGTTCATCAAGAGTTGGGGGCAGTGGGGATTCCGTGATGGTGAATTTAGGGCTCCTCACTCTCTGTCGTTTGATTCGCAAGGACGGTTATTTGTTGCTGATCGTGGGAACAACCGTATTCAGATTTTCGATCAGGACGGAATTCATCTCGATACGTGGTATCAATTTAGTCGTATCAGTGGGTTGTTCATCGACAAGAACGATGTGTTGTATGCCATCGACTCCGAGTCTGATGAAAACTACAACCCTGGAGGCTGGAGGAAGGGACTTCGAGTCGGGAGCGCTAGGACAGGTGAAGTCTGGTATTTCGTGCGTGAACATGTCTCTGAACGGAATTCAGGAATGGGTGGCGTCGGTGCGATGGGCGAGGGTGTGACCGCGGATGCAGACGGCAATGTGTATGCCGGCGAGGTTGGGCCAATACAAGGCGTCACGAAATTTATTCCAAGGCTGATACCTGACTAGTAATCCGAGCAGGCGCGCGAGATCGAACTAATGAGCAAATCGACAATCAGTGTCTGTGCAACTGCACTAGTGGCCTGCTGTTGTGCCACTACCGGCGTTGAAGCGCAGTCTGGAGTGATTGATGTCCGCGTGGAGCGGTTATTAGATGCTCCAACTATTTTCCGAGGGATTGACGCAAGTATCGGCGCTAATATCCAGGGTCCTTCACTGATTAAAGTGCCGGATTGGATCGAAGACCCGCTTGGTGCTTTCTATCTCTATTTTGCTGATCATAAGGGCCTCTACATCCGGTTGGCCTACGCCGACGACATACTCGGTCCTTGGAAAATCCACGCGCCCGGTAGTCTTCAGATTGAGGACTCCTACTTCCTCACCGAACCACCTGAGGTTTCAGCCGAGATAGCAGAACAGTTACGTGCGTCGCAGGAGCGGCGCGGTGTGCCCATGTCACACGATGGACTATTTGAGGCGACCACGCCGCATATTGCGTCGCCGGATGTCCATGTTGATGAGGAGCATCAACGAATCGTCATGTATTTTCATGGACTGGACGGGGTAAGCACTCAAGTTTCTCGGGTTGCTACTTCTAGCGACGGAATTGAGTTTACTGCGAGGCCCGAACGGTTAGGACGAACCTACATGCGTGCGTTCCAGCATCAAGAGTACACGTATGTCATGGCAATGCCGGGACAGTTTTACCGGTCACGTGATCCGCTGGGTGGTTTTGAAGAGGGGCCGAGATTATTCAATCCAAACATGCGTCATTCTGCGCTGTTAGTCCGAGAGAACAGACTGTTGGTGTTTTGGACGCAGGTGGGTGATATCCCGGAACGGATTCTGTTAAGTACGGTTGACCTCACTGACGACTGGATGTCGTGGGAGGCAACAGATGCAGTCGAGGTATTGCGACCAGAGAAGAGTTGGGAGGGGGCTGACGCGTTACTTGAGGCTTCGGTAAGGAGTACTGCCTACGGTGTTGTGAATCAACTTCGCGATCCTGCGATTTATATGGACGCTCAAGACGGTCGGGTCTTTTTGTTGTACGCAGTTGGTGGCGAAAGCGGTATTGCGATTGCCGAAGTGCATTTTGAATAAATGCGGACCATGAGCTTTGCCGAGTCAATCATGGTGATGGTTTCAGCTTGTAGATATCGGTACAATCGATGGACCTTTTTATCCCTTGGAGGGCATTCTGATGAAGCGTAGCTTGTATATGGCCACATTGGTCTTGGTAGGCATCGTTCTGACGGTGGCAACGGATCACGCTCGACAGCAGCGTGTGGATTTGGAATTGCACGATGTTGCCGAGAACCTGTATATGCTGTCGAATGCCTCACCAGAGGGAATGGGTGGCGGTGGAAACACGGCGATTTTTGTGACAAGTAGCGGTGTCGTGCTCGTAGATACCAAGATCAATGGTTACGGACAGGACATTCTAGCGGAGGTCGCTGGGATCACTGACCGGCCCGTGACGACGATTATTAACACGCATAATCACTACGACCACAGTGGTGGTAATGTGGAATTTCCAGACACGGTCGATTTTGTTGTCCATGAGAATGCACGGGCGCAGATGGCACGGGCGAGTTGTGAGCCCGTAACAAACTGCGATGCGTTCAAGGGGGAGAACGCGAAGTACCTGCCAGAGACGACGTACGCGGATCAGCTAACCCTCTTTAGTGGCTCCGACCAGATAGACCTTTATCACTTCGGCCGCGGTCATACGGACGGTGACACATTTGTTGTGTTTCGTGGTGTTCGTACGGTGCATACAGGGGATATGTTTGCCCGAAAAGGTTTGCCGTTTATTGATGCTGTGAACGGGAATGGTAGTGCGACGGAATTTGGTTCAACACTCCAGAAAGCCGTTGATGGCATTAGTGGTGTCGATACGGTGATACCTGGCCACGCCACTGCCGTGCACACGTGGAGTGACTTCGTTGATTCGAGTGG
>CAZDQD010000085.1:0-32810 GCA_964507425.1 uncultured Vicinamibacteraceae bacterium | reverse complement strand
AGGTTTCGTCTCATACGTAAGAAGCGATTGTTGGAGATAGCTCATGAAAATAATTACGGCCATTGTTAAACCGCACATGCTTGACGATGTTCGCGATGCACTTTCAAAGGCGGGCATCCAAGGACTGACTGTCACGGAAGTCAGAGGTTTCGGCCGCCAGAAGGGCCATACCGAGGTCTACCGCGGTGCTGAATACTCCGTCGATTTTGTTCCAAAGATAAAAATCGACATCGTCGTCGATGACGACCAGGTCGACGGCGCCGTCGACGCAATCAAGGAATCAGCTCGAACCGGTGAAATTGGCGACGGCAAGATTTTTGTCGGTGACATTAGCCAAGCTATTCGTATTCGAACTGGTGAATCCGGGTCAGCCGCGCTCTAAAGAACGCAACAATAATGAAGGATAACGTAATGGAAAATGTATCCCACCGTTCACGCTTTAGCTTACTGCTTCCCGTACTACTTACCGTTTTGTTTGTACCTGAACTTGCCTTTGCTCAGGAGACGTCACAGGAACTCTTTACCGTCAACAACACCTGGATGCTCGTTGCTACCTTTCTGGTATTCATCATGCACCTCGGTTTCGCCTGCCTAGAGTCGGGACTTACCCAGGCGAAGAACACCACAAACATCTTGTTTAAAAACACAGGCGTTGTCGCTATCGGCCTACTCACGTACGCCATCTGTGGTTTCAATCTTATGTACCCAGGCGATTTCTCAATCGGACAATTTTTTGGCTTCGCAGGATTTGGCATCGACCCAGGAGCAGACGGCAACACCGTTGCCTACGCCGATGGCGCGTACACTTACTGGACAGACTTCATCTTCCAAGCCATGTTTGCCGCGACCGCCGCAACAATCGTCTCAGGGGCGGTTGCCGAACGAATCAAACTTGGTTCGTTTCTAATGTTCACCACGTTGTATGTTGCGCTCATTTATCCGATCGCGGGCTCATGGAAATGGGGTGGTGGCTGGCTAGACCAAATGGGCTTCTATGATTTCGCCGGCTCAACGCTAGTACACTCGGTCGGAGGGTGGGGAGCGCTTGCCGGCATCATCGTCCTCGGACCAAGACTTGGGAAATACGTCAACGATCAGATCAGGCCTATCGCTGGCCATAACATGCCGCTTGCCACTATTGGTGTCTTTTTGCTCTGGCTTGGATGGTTTGGATTCAATGGAGGCTCCGTCCTCAGCGCCGACCCAGAACTCGTTTCTTTGGTCTTCGTCACCACATCTTTGGCGGCCGCAGCCGGTGTTATTGGCGCGATGGGCGCATCGTGGATGCTTCAGCACAAGCCCGATCTCTCAATGGTACTCAATGGTGCACTCGCGGGATTGGTTGGCATCACAGCAGGGGCTGATGTGGTCAGCGTAATGTCGTCGATCATCATCGGTCTCATCGCCGGCGTAATTGTCGTCGTCTCTGTGCTTCAGATCGATCGTGCACAACTTGACGACCCTGTGGGCGCCGTCTCGGTCCACTTGGTCTGTGGAATTTGGGGAACGCTCGCGGTCGGCATCTTCGGCATTGGTGATTACTCGTTCGTAACGCAGCTCATCGGCGTCGTGGCCTACGGCGTATTTTCCTTCGTTGCCGCCCTGGCGATTTTCTATGCCCTCAAGGCCTGCTGCGGTGTCCGAGTCAGCGAAGAAGAGGAGCGGACGGGCCTCGACGTTAGTGAACACGGCATGGAAGCCTACGGAGGGTTCCAGATCACACACCGATGAACACCGTCTCGAACTCGTGACGCGCCGTCGCAAGACGGCGCGTCACGAGTTCTCACTTTATTCGGTCGCATTGAAGCGGCTCATTTGGAGGACAACAGTAACTGCCATGAAAAAAGCACACCGCGTCACACTTATCGCACTCGTCGTCATCGCACTGTCTGGCGTCACCGCTAACAAGGCTGCAGCTCAAAATGAGGGCAATGTTTCCGTTAGCACCGGCGTCGATTTTTTTAATGACTATTACTTCCGCGGTATCGTTCAAGAAACCAAAGGAGCCATTACACAACCCTACCTCGAAGCTGGCCTTACACTGAACGATAACGTCTCCCTCAATGTTGGCACCTGGAACAGTCTGCATTCTGAAGATCTCGCGACCTCAACGGTTCCCAGTTGGTATGAAAGCGACTTTTACGCAGGCATCGGTTTCGGGGCCGACGCCGTAGGGTTCGACATCACCTATACGAAATATATGAGTCCGAGAGGTTCCTGGGGAAGCGTTAAAGAGCTTGCCTTTGGGTTCTCATACGACACGATGCTTGCCCCTTATGCAACGGTCGCTGTGGAATTCGACAGTGGTGGTGGTGCTGATGGTGGAAGTAATGATGGTACGTACATCGAGCTTGGTATCGAACCCGGAACTGCGCTGGGAAGCAGCGCAAGTATTAGTTTCCCCATTGCGGTCGGCATGAGCGGCAGCAATTACTATGAATCGACCAGCGGCGGTAGCTTCGGTTATGCCACTGTGGGCGCTTCGATCGGCGTCCCTCTGTCCGCAATTCCGAGCGAATACGGCGCATGGGATTTCGCCATCGGTATTTCAGCGTTGATGCTGGGAGACTCACTGCAGAGTATTAACGGAAGCACTGACAGCGTTGTTCCGCTGTTCTCAGTTGGTCTCAGCCTCGGCTATTAAAGGAATTTCATTAGAGGATAAAGCGTCAATATAAGGTCGCGCACAAACACGTTCTCCGCTTTCCTGCCTCCCCGTGGGCATGCTGTAACGTCGATGAGGCGAGACCTACTCAGCAACAACATTCCCCTTCACGGAGAAGCCGCAGAGCTCCAACTGCTCAAACTTCGTGGAGGGGTTTTCGTTTCAAAAGAGCGGCATGCCTGTAATAGGATAGAACGAATTTACAGCACGCTTCGGAAGCCCAACTTTGGAGTTCGTATTACATGATTAACCATCTCAGACATTGCATGCGCACAATTACGCTATTGGTCTTTTTAATCAGCCTCACATACTTCGCCCCGGTTAATGCTGTCTGGGCACAGGACAATGACGAAAGGATGTCGGCGACACTCGGTATCGATGCGACGCACGCGTATCTGTTCCGTGGCATTAGTCAGGAAACATCTGGTTCCATCGCGCAACCATTCGCCGAGCTTGGAATCAACCTGAACGACGGCGCTGAGACGCTACCAAGCGTTGATGTCACCATCGGCCAATGGAATAGTCTGCATTCCGGACCAACTGGGAGCGGCCGCATCTCCGACCCAGGAAGCACGAATACGACTGCCATGTGGTACGAATCCGATTTTTATGGTGCCGTAAACCTTGGCTACGAGACGTGGCAGGCCGGGCTAACCTATACGTCGTATCTTAGTCCCAATAACTCCTTTGGGACGGTCAAGGAATTAGCACTAAATTTACAGATGGACGACACAGAGTTCTGGCAGGACCGTCTCTTTAATGGCCTCTCGCTTTCGCCACATATCGTGCTGGCTTTTGAACTGTCTGGGCAGGCAGATGGCGGAGCGTCAGAAGGCACCTATTTTGAGTTTGGAATCGAACCGGATCTTCCACTTGATTCAGGCGAGCTAACTTTTAGTGTTCCTATTAGCATCGGCATGAGCCTGAGTGATTACTACGAAAACGGTGCAGATATGGACGATACTTTCGGGTTTTTTGAGGTTGGTATCCTCGCAACGTTGCCACTTGGCACTACAGATGGATATGGAGAGTGGGAGTTAAGTGGCGGACTCAAACTGGTAAACCTTGGTGCCTACCTTGAGCAACTAAACCGTAGCGACGGCACTCAACTAATCGGCACCGGTGGCTTTAGCGTCGGATTCTAGCTCGGTGCCAAACAACAGCCCTGACCGCTTTTAGAAGAACTTATTCTATGGCCGCTTCAGAAACAACGTTACCTTTGTCACCGTCTCAACACGGCTTGAAGGAGGCGCTGGCGACTGCTCAGAAAAGTTTGATCGTCAAGACCAGGCGTGCCTACGCTGGCATCAACACGCTTTCCGAGTACACGAATAGTATCGACACTATCCTCCAGCAAATCTATCGAGAATCCAGTGCGGAAAATGCTGCTCCGGTCACGTTGATCGCATTGGGTGGATATGGTCGACGACATCAGTGTCAGTGTTCCGACATCGACCTACTTGTTTTGTTCGACAGCCGAATAGGACCAGCGGAAGAACATTGCTTACGATCGATTTTGCACCCGTTATGGGACCTTGGGCTCACCGTGGGACATCAAGTTCGCGAGTTACCCGACTTTGATTCGCCAGAACTCGACAATCCAGAATATCTCGTTGCCCTCCGCGAGGCCCGATTTCTCGATGGAGACCACGGACTCTTTGGTCAATTTAGGAGAATCTGTCTCGATACGACATCTCCATGGCGGTTACCCACAGTAGACGCACTCATTGAATTAACTCAACAAAGACACGCTCAGTTCAACAAAACGGTTTTTCATCTAGAACCTGACGTAAAGGACTCTCCGGGTGGACTCCGCGATGCAACGGCCATCCGACTTTTACGAGACTTGCGGAACGAGTCGGCATCGAAACCAAATACTGACTTCGGCCGGATAGAAGAAGCAGAAGATTTCATGCTGCGGGTGCGATCAGTGCTTCACATGGAACGTGGCCGAAACCTCAACATTCTTAATCACGAACTACAAGAACTCGTCGCCTCCGCGTTCGTATCGCCCGGCAAAGATAAGCAACAACAGGTTGAGGCGCTGATGAGTACCTACTTCCATCACGCCCAAATCATCAGTAGAGCTCTGTCCGCCGAACTTAAAACATTTCAGGCGCCAGCAGATTCAACGGTAGTGCCGATCGATGACGAACTCGAACAAGCCTGGGATGGCATTCGTTTTGTAGACGGCACACGAGCCTCGTTGCAGCCTCAAACATGGTTGCGTCCGTTTGAACTCTCCTTAGAGCGAGAATCGGATGTTTCAGAACAGGTCTTAACGTGTATAGAGCGTCATGGAGACCGCTATCCGCCTGAGCGTTTTTTCCCATCAACTGAGGAACGAGACCTCCTGCTTCGCGTGCTAAAACCGCGACCAGGACTCTACGCACGTTTATCAGAAATGCACGGTCGTGGGCTTCTGGGAAGACTCTTTCCAGAATTTCAAAAGGTGTACTGTCACGTTATACGAGATTTCTATCACAAGTACACCGTAGACGAACACACACTTCTCACGATTAGAAATATAGAGCACTTGTGCACCCCACGCTCAAGGAGCCTTAAACGTTTTTCAGCGTTGCTCGAGGAAATTAAAGAACCTGAATTGTTGGTGTTGGCCTTACTGTTTCACGATGTCGGCAAGTGGACTAACAAGAACCACTCAGAAGAAGGCGCCCGAATGGCAGTCGGTGCCTTGCGACGTATCCGTGTGCCTGAACAATCAATTGCAACAGTTGAATTTTTGATACGCCATCATCTACAGATGTCAGTAGCCGCCTTTCGCCGTGACATTGACGACCCGGATACGGTCACACAGTTTTCTCGACTTGTTGGGACTGAGGAACGCCTAAAGCTGCTTTGCCTGCTCACGCTCGCCGATGTGAACGGTGTTGGACCAGATGTCATGACACCCTGGAAAGAAGAAATGCTTTGGCGTCTGTTTGTCAGCACCTATAACCGACTCACGCTCGAATACGGCGACGACGTTATAGCCAATACTGAAACTGCCTTAGAAGGTCTGTATCGACAACTCCCGGAAGATATACCTCGAGAAGAAGTCTTAGCATTTCTAGAAGGTTATCCAACGCGATATCTGCATGCTGTCGATCAGCTGGATGTGTTTGCGCACGTGCGCTTGTCTCGTAACCTGAAACCAGCCGAGTTACATGCCACGATTCGAAAAACTGATGCCTCCTGGGAACTCAGTGCGATTGCACTCGACCAACCAGGTCTTTTCGCAAACATTTGTGGAGTTCTTTCTTATTTTGGAATGGACATCCTTCGTGGCCAAGCGATGAATAACGACCAGGGCGTGGTCTTGGACCTATTTCAATTTGCTGATCATGAAGGCTACCTGCGTCTAAACACCGCGGCCAAAAAAGAAATAATAGAATTACTGGGTGATGTCGCAGCTGGAAAAATAGACATCGACTCAAACTTAGACGGACGACAACGCGCGGAACACGGCAGAACTCAACCAGGACAGGTAAAACCGGTAGTACGATTCAACAACCATTACTCACGGCGGTTTACCGTCCTTGAGATTGTGACAAGAAACGCATGGGGGTTGCTCTATAAAATTAGTCGGACCATTTCGTTACACGAATGCGACATTGAACTTGTCCTGATTACAACGGAAGGAGCCCAAGCCGTTGATGTATTTCATCTTACGAAGAACAACAACAAACTCTCTCCCGCCGAACAGGATGCCCTCACGAAACAGTTACATACAACTTTAGGACCAGCTACATAGCTTTTGCCAGAAAATACCTATACATTTTCTTGTATCTACAGAAGGAGTGAACTGCACAATGACTACAAAGTTGGAATACATCTGGCTTGATGGGTACAAGCCAACACAAAGCCTTCGTTCGAAAACGCGCATCGCAAAAAATTTTGGCGGCACATTGGCAGACTGCCCTATGTGGTCGTTCGATGGTAGTTCAACCGAACAAGCGGCCGGAAACGACTCGGATTGTCTACTGAAGCCGGTCGCACTCTTCCCGGACCCGTGCCGACAAAATGGCTATTTGGTCATGACAGAAGTATTGAACGCGGATGGAACTCCTCACGAGTCCAACGGCCGTGCGACAATCGACGACGATGACGACGATTTCTGGTTTGGTTTTGCGCAAGAATATTTTCTCTGGGACGTTAACACTCAACTGCCTCCAGGCTTCCCAGCAGGTGGATATCCCGGACCTCAGGGACCCTACTACTGTTCGGTCGGTGCAAACAATGCCTATGGTCGATCCTGCGTTGATGAACATCTTGATGCATGCCTCGAGGCCGGCATTAACGTAGAAGGGATTAACGCTGAAGTTGCTTCCGGACAATGGGAGTTTCAGGTGTTCGCGAAGGGAGCCAGACGTGCCGGCGACGAAACGTGGGTCGCTCGGTACATATTAGAACGCTGTGGAGAAAACTATGGCTACGCCATCGAGTGGCACCCCAAACCACTCGGCGCCACAGACTGGAACGGTTCCGGGATGCACGCCAATTTCTCAAATGGCGCAATGAGAAGTTCAGGCAACAAGGATACGTTCACAAAAATCTGCGAAGCCTTCGGCAAACAGATACCGAGGCATATCGATGTCTACGGTGCCGACAACGACCAGCGCTTAACCGGAGCGCATGAAACTGAAGCACTTGACAAGTTTAGTTACGGCATATCTGACCGAGGCGCGTCCATCCGTATTCCTGTGGGAACTATCGATGATGGGTGGAAAGGACGACTTGAAGATCGGCGCCCCGCGTCAAATGCTGACCCATACAAAGTGGCTTCCGTGATCATTAAGACCGTCAAGGAGTCTGGACAAACTTCAAAGAAAAAGGCAACCAAGCGTAAGACTGCCAAGAAAAAAACTACAAAGAAAAAGACCACAAAACGTCGACGGTAGATGGACAACAACTTCGTCGAGCAACACAGAAAGGCCTCCGAGCGAACCTTGGAGGCCTTTCTTATTTTTTGATCACAGACAGCATTCTAAATTCTTTATTGATGGCCCAACACTGGATGCGGAATGTACGGCTCTTCCATTGACTGGCATTCATGCGATTCGAGCTTGATGTCGATCGCAGCTAACACTTCATCGAGTTGGTAAAGCTTTGTCGTACCAACAATTGGGGCGGTCACACCTGGCTGACGAAGTAGCCATGCCAGCGCAATTTGCGCTGGCGTCGCACCACGAGTTTTCGCGACGTCAACAACTCGATCAACAACATCGAAATCAGAAGCGGCATAATACAAGTCATGTGCATATTCGTCAGTTTGAGCTCGTAGCGTTTCGGTGATTGTCGCATCAGCTGGTTTTGTCTTTCGGTGCCTATTTCCAGCCAAAAATCCCCGCGCCAACGGACTCCACGGTATCAGCCCAACTCCCTCAGCGAGACAAAGCGGATTCATTTCTCTTTCTTCTTCACGGTAGACCAAATTGAAATGGTTTTGCATCGACACAAACCGAGCCCAACCGCGTTGACGAGACAGAGACAACATCTGGGCAAACTGCCACGTGTGCATACTCGATGCACCTATATAGCGTGCTTTTCCGGCACGCACGATGTCGTTCAACGCCTCAAGCGTTTCATCTATCGGTGTGTTCGAATCGAATCGATGAATTTGGTACAAATCAATGTAGTCGGTGCGAAGTCGACGAAGAGAATCGTCGACTGCTGCAAACAAGTGTTTGCGGGACAAACCGCGATCATTGACTCCATCCCCCATAGGAAAAAACGCTTTGGTAGCGATCACAACCTGCTGCCGGTTAGTAAACTCTCGGATCGCTCGACCAACAATTTCTTCACTGACACCAAGTGAATACATGTCAGCCGTATCAAAAAAATTGATCCCCGTTTCAATAGCCCGCTGGAAAAAAGGTCGACTTTCCTGCTCTGGCAGGACCCAAGGTCGCCACTTCGGAGAACCAAACGACATGGTGCCAAGACAGAGACAGGATACGCGCAAACCTGTGCGCCCAAGATTCACATATTCCATACGATTCAGTGGTGACTGCTAGATACGAAAGCTTCGAGATTAGGGTACCGTGTGGTAGTGCCCATGGTCAGGATCCCAAACTTGGCGAGATCCCCCACCACCGTCGGCCGTAAATGTGTAAGCAACAACACCAACTATAGCGACGACGACCGCGATAAGAGTATATGTCCCCAGCTGCGACCTACTCTCGCCCTTCGATGCGCAGCAGTGCTTGTATTTGTTGCCGCTACCACAAGGACACAGATCATTTCGACCAACCTTTGGACTTGCCATAAATAACCCTCGCCGCCAGTATACCGAGGCCTAGGACAACAAACCAGTGCGCAAGCCTAGGGAATCAGAAGCAACTTCCCGATGTGCTTGCTAGATTCCATCATGTCGTGAGCCTCAGAAGCTTGGTCCAGCGGATACGTTGCATGAATAACAGGTGTGAGGTCTCCTGAATCCAGACTTGGCCATACTTTAGTGAGCACATTATTCACTATTACGGCCTTTTCGCTAACTGAACGACTTCTTAGCGTCGAACCCGTCAATGTAAGTCGCCTCGACATCAATTTCATAAGGTTAAAATCAGCCTTTGCACCCTCCATCAACCCGATCAATACGAGACGCCCTTCAACCGCTAAGACATCAAGATTGCGATTGAGGTACGTCTCGCCCACCATATCTAGAATCACATCTACTCCTCGAGACCCACTCACTTTACGTATCGCCTCAACAAACTCCTCCTCACGGTAATTAACCACGTGGTCGGCACCCAATGCTTGACAAGCCTCACACTTCTCCACCGAACCCGCAGTAGCGAACACTCTGGCGCCAAAGCACTTTGCAAGTTGTATGGCAACAGTCCCTATGCCACTGGAACCACCATGAACAAGAAAGTCATCACCCGATTTAAGTCTGCCTCGTTCAAAAACGTTATCCCACACTGTGCAATACGCCTCCGGTAACGCAGCCGCATCCACGAGACTGATGGGTTTCGGGCGAGCTAAACATTGCAGTGATGGAACGACCGCGTACTCAGCATAAGCTCCACCGGTAACTAGAGCACAAATTTCCTCACCAATAACGCGATCCGTTTCACCAGCACCGATAGCGCAAACTACTCCGGACAGCTCAAGGCCAAGAACATCCGATGCGCCGCGTGGTGGTGGGTAATGTCCCTGACGCTGGAGAACATCTGCGCGGTTAATTCCGGCCGCCGCCACTCGAACTAAAACTTCCCCTGGTCCCGGCGCTGGAACCGGTCGCCTTCCTATCCCAAGTGATGCCGGAGAACCCGTCGCTATAATTTCAACCACATTCATAGTGTCAGGAATACGCAATCTAGTGCCTCCTCATTCGACAGGGCTGATTTAATACCTCCGCTGCCATGCCACGTAGCACGCGAGTATAATCCGCCTCGCTAGACCTTCAAGGCATGAGTAACAAGACGAGTCCCATATCTCGATGGCAAACAGGGATTACAAACATCCTTTTTAGGTTCGACAATAAATTAGGGCCTTTTACCCAAACCGCTACCAGCGTAGAATTTGTGACGAAATACAATCTACCCGAACAGTTGCCGTACATGACCGATACCGTTTGGCCGCAAGTAAAGCACTGTGCACAGTGGACTGTCCGTATGAAAGAACGTCAAATGCTGAATACACCGTTGCCACAAAGTGAACACAATTCAGAACAAACCTGCGTCGCCACCGATAAAGACCGGAGGAGACGGCCCGACCAAAACGATCGCTCCTGGCGTTACGCCATCTCAGCCGAGACCCGGAGGGAAGCACCGTGAGTGTTCGCATTGTAATTGTGGGATACGGCCGTATGGGTAAAGCAATCGACAGGCTAAGTAGTAGCTATGGGTGTGAGGTGGTCGAACGACTAGATATTCATAACAACCAAGACGGCCAAGGCCTTGACGCGCCAACTCTTGATAATGTTGACGTGGCTATCGAATTTTCACTAGCCAGTTCAGTAGTCACTAACGTGACTAAACTCGCGAACCGAGGGATCAACGTCGTCATTGGCACTACTGGATGGGATGAGCATGAAACCACTCTACGTAAGGTGGTCGAAGAATCTGGCATCGGCGTTGTTCACGCAGCCAATTTCTCTCTAGGTGTAAACATTTTCAAGGCTATTGTGAAGGAAAGTGCACGACTTTTTTCGCGGCAAGAAGACTTCGGGACTTGGATCCATGAAGGACACCATGCGGAAAAAAAAGATGCGCCCTCGGGAACGGCTCTATCACTTAAAGAGGAAATATATAAGTCTGGCTACGAACGTGACATCGACATCTCGTCTACAAGAGCAGGTAAAATGCCTGGCATTCACACCGTGGGCTACGACGGTCCCTTTGACACAATAACGTTAACTCACACGGCACGTGACAGGTCCACCTTTGCTCGCGGGGCGCTGGAGGCGGCACGGTGGGTCCAGGGAAAACACGGTTGGTTCACGATGCATGACGTACTTGAACTGTAGGTAGACCTAATGCAGACACGCTGGACAGGCTGCGGCACAGCACTCGTGACTCCGTTTACACGGACAGGTGCTCTTGACGAGACCGCGATTAAGAAACTTGTACGTAGACAGATTGAGGGCGGAGCACATTTTCTTGTTCCTTGTGGAACCACAGGAGAAAGCCCGTCGCTGTCCAACGCCGAAAAACTGCGCGTTGTAGAGCTTGTTGTTGATGAAGCTAATGGTGCTATACCGGTAATGGCTGGAGCTGGCAGTTACAGTACGAGTTCCGCGCTCGAACTCATTGACGACATGGACACTGTAGGCGCAAGCGGAATCTTGTCTGTGACCCCGTACTACAACAAACCAACACAAGAGGGTCTGTACCGACACTTTGAAACGATCGCGTCGAACACAGGTCTTCCGATTGTGGTTTACAACGTACCCGGTCGAACTGGTTGCAATATAGACCCCCAGACGGTTCTAAGACTTTCGTCCATTCCTAATATCGTTGGAATCAAGGAAGCTTCCGGTAGACTGGAACAGATCTGCGACGTTTGTCGGATTGTTCCGGAGGAGTTCTGCGTACTATCAGGAGATGATGCATTCACGCTTGCCGTCATAGCATTAGGCGGCACGGGCGTAATCTCCGTCGTTGCCAACGAAACACCAGAACAAATGTCTGAACTCGTGGCTCTCGCAAACGCCGGGCATTTCGACAAAGCCAGGTTGCTACACGAACGCCTATTGCCACTCATGCAGATTAATTTTGTGGAATCAAATCCCATTCCGGTAAAAGCCGCAATGGCTGCGTTGGGCCTTATTGAAGAAACTTATCGACTGCCGATGGTTCCTCCAAGCGAAAAATCAAGACACCGTATTGCGGCTGTTCTCAAAACCATGAAACTCCGGGCAACCGTCGATCCGTCCGATAAGTAATAGATAGGACCAAATGGAACTTGCAAGAATAATTGAATCCCTTTTTCAAGATCCCAATGGAGCCAGCCTCGAAGAATCCCGTGCTGTGTTTAAAGAGTTTCGCCAAGAACTTGCGTCCGGTCGTGTTCGGGCTGCAGAACCAGACACAACGTCAACAACCGGTTGGCGAACTAACTCTTGGGTTAAACAGGGAATACTGGTCGGATTTCGCTGTGGCGCCGTCGTAGATTTCCCGTCGGCTGATCTGAATTCTCCGTACCTAGATAAAGACACGCTACCACTCCGTCCACTTTCAACCGCGTCAAAAGTTCGCCTTGTGCCAGGCGGCTCATCCATTCGGGACGGCTCCTACGTCGGAGAAAACGTAATCTGTATGCCCCCGATGTACATCAACATCGGTGCATACGTTGACGAAGGAAGTTTGATTGATTCTCACGCACTGGTTGGTTCTTGTGCACAAGTTGGAAAACGTGTCCATGTCAGTGCCGCAGCACAAATTGGTGGTGTGCTAGAGCCGGTCGGTGCATTACCGGTCATCATTGAAGACGATGTGCTTGTAGGTGGCAATACCGGTGTCTATGAAGGTGCGGTAATTAAAAAACGTGCTGTTATCGCGGCTGGGACAGTACTAACAGGGTCAACTCCAATCTATGACTTGCCAAAAAAGCGAATCATTAAGCCGACTCCTGGAGCATCAATAGTGGTACCCGAAGGAGCAGTAGTAGTTCCGGGAGCACGAAGCGTAGCTGTCTCCCCAGGCCCAGACTGGGGACTTTCACTAGCCACGCCGGTGATCATCAAATATCGAGACGACCGAACCGACACGCGAACTGAACTAGAAGCATGGCTCAGATAGACAACGCCCCACTCATCGATCTCGCGAGACATTTAATCGACATCGATTCGACGAGTGGTCACGAATCGGCAGCCACGAACTGGCTCGCTCGTTGGCTCAGAAATAAAAACTACCACGTAACAGAACAACCCGTCGTTGATGATCGCGTCAACATTATCGCTACAGCCACACATCGCGATCCAGAGGTGGTATTTTCCACTCACATTGATTGCGTGCCTCCATTTTTCCCAAGTCATATCGAAGGCGATACGCTCTATGGGCGTGGGGCCTGCGATGCGAAAGGTATTCTCGCCTCTGAAATCATGGCGCTTGATCGCCTACGAAACGCGGGTGAAGACCGTGTTGGTCTACTGGTCGTTGTCGGTGAAGAACGTGGGAGTCACGGAGCGCGGGCAGCAAACCGCTTGGCACAGTCGTGTCGCTACTTAATAAATGGAGAACCAACCGATAATCGTCTTGCATCCGCTACACGTGGGGTCTATCGCGTGCGGCTGTCAGCCACCGGTCGGGCAGCACATTCCTCCTATCCTGAATTAGGAGAATCCGCTATTGAAAAACTTGTGGATGGCCTTGTAGCGCTACGCGAAATTGTGCTCCCAGCAAACAAAATTTTTGGTGACACAACCTACACTGTCGGAATGATCGAGGGTGGAATTGCGCCAAACGTAGTTCCTCCTACAGCCGAAGCTGATATCAATTTTCGAATTGTTTCGCCCGCATCTGATGTGCAAACATGCCTCGCTAACTTGCCGCCAAGTGTCTCCGTAGACGATGTGATGGTCGTACCGCCCGTTACGCTCAAAACGATAGATGGCTTTGAGACCGAAGTTTTCCGTTTTACGACTGATATTCCATTTTTGGATTCGTGGGGGGAACCACTCCTAATCGGACCAGGGTCAGTGCACGTCGCACACACTGTCGACGAACACGTCAAGATACCGGAACTCACCCTAGCCGTAGACCTATACGAGAAACTAGCTAAAACACTTTTATCTAGCTAGTCGGTAACTCCTTCTTGGGCATCGTATTCCTACTGTAGTGTTCGAGGTTTCCGACTATCGCCTCGTCTGAAGGACCAACCCATCACCGATGGTACAACCCACGAAGGTAAAGAAACGGCGCCAAAGCTTACACTTCAGTTATCGACGGACAACTCGAGCACTCACAATCTCGACGCGATTTACTGGCGCTTCGTCAACAGCTGGTGTCGCTTCGATCGAAGAAACAACCTCTAGCCCCTCCACAACGACGCCGAAAGCAGTATAAACACCGTCAAGCTCTGCGGAACGACCTGTGCAAATAAAAAAAGATGTTGTCGCGCTAGCAGGATCATCAAGACGTGCCATCGAAACGATGCCCCGTACATGTTCTGTGGCATTAAACTCCGGCTCTAGATTCTGAATGAACCGCTGCTGTCGATCCGTTAGCGGCTCTCGTCGCGACGGAAGATGACCTGACTGGATTACAAAACCAGGAACTACTCGGTGAAACGCCATCCCGTCGTACACGCCAGAGTCAACCAAACGAAGAAAGTTCCTAACATGATTTGGCGCAAGATCAGGATAGAAATCGATGGCGATCAAACCCAGGCTCGTTGAGAACTCAACCCGATATGCGGACAAATCCCGCACAGACTCAGTAGAGAACGGCGGAACTTCAGGAGGCGGTTTGTCGCGAACAAAGGCGGAACGTATTACGACACGCTCTGTCGCCCGTCCGTCAGCATCAACAGGAGTTTCTGAAATTTTTGTGACCACGTCAGTCCCATCGACAACCTGGCCCCAAATCGAATGCTGTCCATCTAAACCTGGCTGCGCGACTACGCAAATTAAAAATTGTGAGCCCCCACTACTAAAATCCCCAGGAACCAAAACCGACGACACTGTACCTTGTTCGTGACTAGCATCTGTGATTTCCGCCTCGACTAATCCAAGTCCTCCACCTCCATATTCAGACACCCGACCAGAATCAGCGGTAATGGGGTCTCCACCCTGAACGATGCCATGCTGAACCATGCGATGAAATATCGTTCCATCGAAGACGCCCTCCCCGGCGAGCTTGATAATAAGACCGACGTGATTCGGCGCTAAGTCTGGCAGGAGATCGATCGTAATTTGCCCATTGTCAGTTTCAAATACCAGCTGCTTTCCCGCCATTTCGTCCATAGAAAATGGCGAAACAAATGGTTCGCTTTCAATCTGCTCCTGAGCGGTAATCGGTGTTGCCGCCAGAATCCACACGAAAACTACGACCAGTGGCTTCACAACCAAACCTCCTCGACAGGACTATCAGTCTACGCGCTTCCTAGACAACGGTAAACTAACCTTGCATCGACTGATATCAGACCTGCCGTGCACGGTTAAAGACGAAAGAAATCAATATTGACATCGACCCGATGCCCCTGGGGCGACTCACATGCCCTCTACATTCCGTATCACGACACTGAGTGGGGAGTGCCACTACACGATGAGCAGCAACTCTTTGAGATGCTAGTCCTGGAAGGAGCACAAGCCGGCCTAAGCTGGCTGACGGTACTTAAGAAGCGTAACGCATACCGCGAAGCGTTCAATGACTTCGACCCGAACATAGTCGCGAAGTACGACCATGAAAGAATTGAACAATTGCTAGAAAACAAAGGAATCATCAGGAACAGACTAAAGATTGCCTCTGCAATCAACAATGCCAATAAGTTTCTTGATGTGCAAAAAGATTTCGGAAGCTTTGACCAATACATTTGGCAGTTTGTTGACAAACGCCAAAAACACAATACGTGGTCAAGTCTCACAGACATTCCGGCTCGCACCACAGAGTCGGACGTAATGAGTAAGAATCTTAAGCACAGAGGTTTCAGTTTTGTCGGCTCAACAATCTGCTATGCGTTCATGCAAGCAACCGGAATGGTGAACGACCATCTAATTAGTTGCTTTCGCCACAACGAAATAGCCCAAATGTGCCAATGACGTTATTCACAGGTTCAGGCATAATGCCGCATGATAGGTATAGAACAGCTGGATAGAGGGAGTAACACGATGAGTCGCACTGTTAAAACATCATTCGCATGGGTGGGAACATTTGCTGTACTCGGGGTCTTACTTACGATCGGAACCGTAGAAGGTCAGGAACCACGAGCTCCGAGGAATGTGGAAGAGTTCAACACCATGTTCCAGTCCCTAAACAACTGGGGCCGCTGGGGTGATGACGATGAACTCGGCACTATGAATCTGGTCACGGCGGCTAAAACTAGAGAGGCTGTTGCTCTTGTGCGGCGCGGCGTAACCGTATCGCTCGCGCACAACCCAATACCAGACGAAGCGCCAGACAATCCCGATTCTGCGTTCAACCACACCATGGGCCGTACTCTTCGAAGTGACACGTACGAGTTCACTTATCATGGCTATGGGGTCAGTCACATTGACTCCCTCTGCCATTTCCTTTGGAATGACCGTCTGTACAACGACACTCCTCCTTCAGCAACTACACCAGACGGCTGTGGGAAACTTGGAATTCAAAATCTTAAAAATGGCATTGTGACGAGGGGAATTCTCTTGGACTTTCCGCGTCTGAAGGGAGTCTCTTACCTCGAACCCCAAACCCCTATTTACGTGGAAGATATTGAAGCCTGGGAAGAACAGGCCGGCATCAGAGTCTCTCCTGGCGATGCGATCTTTGTCCGAACTGGAAGATGGGCCAGGCGTGCTGCTCTAGGCCCCTGGCAGGTCTCCGGAAACAGTGCCGGTCTACATGCATCTGTACTTCCGTGGATTAGAGATCGCGGCGTCTCTTTCGTTGGAAGTGATGCCGCCACAGACGTTATGCCATCACTCGTAGAAGGCGTTACACAACCAGTTCATACGATGCTCATAGCTGGTTTCGGCACAAATATCTTTGACAACATGGATCTGGAAGCTCTCGCCGAAACGGCAGCCCGTGAAAACCGATGGGAGTTCATGCTTACAGCCGGCCCGATTCCGGTTACTGGCGGCACAGGTTCTCCACTAAATCCCATTGCGGTGTTCTAAATAGTCTCCATCTGCGCTGAGAGATAACTTGTGATGGATTCAATAAGGCGACTGGTCATCGTAACCCTGGTGTTCACTATTTTCCTGGTTGGTCCGCGGGTATTATTCAACGCACAAGAACAAGACCGAACTGAGGAAGCAGGTGTAGCCAGCAACCCACTTGGCTCTCCGGGTATGCTCGCTGACTCGTGTGGAATCCCGAGTGACTTGCCGGAACCTCAAACACCAATGTTTGAATTGGACTATCCGGTATCACTGCCAGCAGTCTCCATGCTCGGCGCACGCAATGATCTGCCCAACCCCTATGAAGAAGGCGTCCATTGGGGCCATCTCCCAGACGACCGTGTGTGGGGTTCGACCGCGGGTATCAGCCGAGCCCCAGACGGAACAATCTGGGCTATCGACCGGTGTGGTGCAACAGGCGCAGGTGGAGCCACTTGCCTAGAATCGCCGCTCGACCCCATTCTGCAGTTCGACCAGTCGGGTTCACTCCTCAAGAGTTTCGGTCAAGGCCTGATCGTGAGTCCGCACAAGATTACTGTCGCACCGGACGGCTCGGTCTGGGTTGCTGACAATGGAATCGCTCCCGGAAAAGGGCAACAAGTAATCAAATTTAGTCCAGAGGGAGAACCTCTTATGGCTCTCGGCACAGCTGGCGAAGCTGGTAGTGGACCGGAGTATTTTGACTCACCAACGGAAGTCGCCGTTAGTCCGGATGGCTCTATCTATGTCGCTGACGGTCACACCGGTGGGGGAGGAGCACTCGGAAATGCGAGGGTCGTTAAATTTTCCGCCGACGGCACATTCGTGAAAGCATGGGGTCGCAAGGGAATGGGAGCAGGCGAATTCGACGTCGTGCACACCATAGCTCTCGATTCAACAGGTCGTGTCTACGTCGGTGACAGACAGAACAACCGTATTCAGATTTTTGATGCCGATGGTCATTTCATCGACGTCTGGTACCAGTTCGGACGACCAAGTGGGATACATATCGACCAGCAGGATGTTCTCTACGTTGCTGATTCTGAATCACGTGATGGTCGTACAAACATTGGCCAACCGGGACTACCGGCGACAGGATACGGGTTCAATCCAGGCGCGGCGAGGGGTATCCGCATCGGCAACATCATAGATGGTCGCGTCGACTATTTGATACCTGACCCCTGTCCATATCCGTACGCCGGTGCTTCCAGCCTAGCGGAGGGTGTAACAACCGATAATGACGGGAATGTTTACGGAGCCGACTACCTTGGCACCGTTCGTGTTTTCATGAAGCCGCTCGGGTCGCCCGAAACCGCTGAAGTGCAATAGCGGCGGTAGTCGCCACATTCAGGGAGTCCACAAATCGTTCCGTCTCGATCCGTACGCGTATGTCACACTCGGCAAGTACTGAATCGCTGATGCCCAGACCTTCATTTCCAAAAACGAGCGCGTGAGACTTCACTACGCCTGTTCCAACAAAACTTTCGAGTTCGGTGGCAGAACTGTCGAGAGTAAACGCAACAATCTGTATCTTGCGCTTGCGAAGAAGCGTCACTAAGCGGGGCCACTCGTCGTCCACAACATAAGGCAGATGCAGTGTCGTTGCCATCGATGTCCGAATTGCTTTTCGATAAAGTGGATCTGCACAACTAGGTGACAGTGCAATTCCAGCCGCACCAAAAGCGGCAGCACTCCTGAATATTGAACCAACATTATCCGGATCACTAACCGCATCCAGCAGCACAATTGGCCTGCCCTTGGTGTGAAACACGAAGTCTTCCATGCAAGTAGATGGCCGTCGTACGCCAAGCCCTAAACATCCTCGGTGAAACTTGAATCCAGTTAATGTTTTGAGTTGCTCGTTACTGCCGACGTAAATATCTACGACCTCGTCGATGGTCTTAAAGGTCGCCATCAACTTCTCCTTGACATTGTTTGTCAGCAAGAGTGCCTGCACCTCAAATCGAGAAGCTAGCAAACGGGTGACCGCAAGGTAACCCTCTACCAGAAAAAGACCACGTGACCGCATCAGTCGAGGATCAGACACAATCCCAAAATCCGCCATCTTCGGATCATCGAGACTCTGAATTGGCCTAACAGACACAACGGTTCACGAGGAATGAACAACAGAACGCTTGCTGCGATGGCGGTCAAGCACCTCGAGGCCAAGCTTCTTACTGAGATAAACCTTCGACTCACGATTGTCAGAAGAGTGCGCCTCAAACTTGATCACATTGAACTCGAGATGGTCAAGCGTGCCACGCATGTCATATAGCCGATTCTTGGTTTTAACGATAATTTCATCAAAACCATTGTCATGCGCCCAGGCCTCTTGTTCCTCCGTAAGAGCACGAAAAAACCCCTGTCCGCGCCAATCTCTACGGGTCCCGCCTATCCAGCTATATAGAATTTTCCTACCCGTAAATTCCACGGCAGGCGTCATACGTGCAACTAGATCAGCGAGTTTCGGTTCAATTTCGTTCGATCTCAACTCGTGAGACACCTTAAAAGCAACCGGTACAACCGTATCGAGAGCATCAGGAAGAGCCGCCTCAGCCATTAAAATCTGGTGGTCTCGATCATTAAGACGCCCGATGACCTCATCAGCCGTCTTTTTTCGATGAAATTCACCAAAGTATTCCTCGATGTACTCAATTTCAAGTGCACCTTGTTGCAAGCCGTACTGACGTATTTGGTACTCCATCACGTTGGCAGAAGGGATCATACACGTCGAAAAATAAAACCTCAGCGGTTTCTGAAGACCTAACCGTCTCTATGAATCAGCTGAGGTCGGGTCATAAGCGAGGTTAGCAGTCAACCACCGTTCCGCTTCATCGAGTGTGAACCGCTTTCTCGTCGCATAACTATCCATTTGATCAGCGCCAATTTTTCCGATGTCAAAGTAGCGCGCATCAGGATGAGCAAAGTAGAGTCCGCTCACGCTCGCCGCGGGAGTCATAGCCGCACTCTCAGTCAAATCAATTCCTAAATTCTTTGCTTCAAGAAGACTTAACAACTTAAATTTTTCGCTGTGGTCCGGACACGCCGGATAGCCAAACGCAGGTCTGATGCCACGATATCGCTCCGAACGAAGATCATCCTGAGAAAGAGTCTCGTCAGGAGCATAGCCCCATTCCCCACGCACGCGAGCGTGGAGATATTCTGCAAACGCTTCTGCAAGTCGGTCTGCCAAAGCTTTCACCATGATGGCCTGATAATCATCATGATCGCGCTCATACTGGACCACCAGAGCATCGACGCCTATGCCGCTCGTTATCGCGAAGGCACCGATATGATCGACGCGACCTGTCTCAACGGGCGCAACAAAATCGACCAGTGATCTGTGTGGCCGTTCGTCACCCCGCACTTCTTGCTGACGCAACATGTTGAAGCGAACAATTTCATCCCGTGTCCCAGGTGTATAGACGAGGATATCTTCACCATCAGCATTAGCCGGCCAAAATCCATAAGTGCCGCGCGCCGTAATTAGACCATCCTTGACGATTGCTGAGAGCTGTTGCGTCGCATGTTCGTACAGTTCACGAGCCGCATCACCATAACGAGGATGCTCAAGAATTGCTGGAAAACGCCCCCTAAGTTCCCAGGCACTAAAAAAGAAGGTCCAGTCAATGAAGGGCGTCAATGTGCTGAGCGGAACGTCAATAGCGCGAAGCCCCAAAAAGGAGGGCACCGGTATGTCGACGCTATCCCAATCTGTAGCAAGCGAATTACTACACGCGACCTCATAGGAGGCTAATTCCCTTTGACCACGACTCGAAAATTGTTCTCGAAGGCGAGCTTGGTCGGCCTGATTTGACTGCTCGAACCCTCCCCTGCGTTCCTCCTTTAACAAGTTCGAGACAACGTCCGTTACACGTGAGGCATCCGTGACATGCACCACACACTCAGAAAATTCTGGCGCAATCTTTACAGCAGTATGCTGTGGAGAGGTCGTCGCACCACCGATAAGCAGCGGAACCCGAATGTCCCTGCTCTCCATCTCCTTTGCGACAAACACCATTTCGTCCAGTGAGGGAGTAATCAGTCCACTCAACCCAACCAAATCGGCATTTTCGTCAGCCACTGCTTGCAAAAGTCTGTCGCAGGGAACCATAACGCCGAGGTCAATTACCTCGTAGTTGTTACACCGCAGCACCACAGCAACAATATTCTTACCAATGTCGTGCACATCTCCCTTCACGGTCGCCATCACAATCTTTCCCTGCGATAACGCGGATTCCTCGTCGGTCTCCATATAGGGTTGTAAATAGGCAACTGCTCGTTTCATCGCCCGAGCGCTCTTGACCACTTGCGGCAAGAACATCTTGCCGGCTCCAAAGAGATCTCCGACAATTTTCATGCCGTCCATTAGTGGCCCCTCAATTACATCTAGAGGTCGGACGGCTGCTGCACGCGCTTCCTCTACGTCGTCTTCGATAAAGTCCACCACCCCATGCACCAGCGCGTGCGCCAACCGGTCATTTACACCGGCTTCCCGCCAACTCAAGTCAGCCTGACGCTTTTTTGAAGTCCCCTTAACGCCGTCAGCAAATGCAACCAACCGATCCGTCGCATCATCCCGACGGTTAAAAATGACATCCTCGACATGGGTCAGCAGATCTGGCGCTATGTCCTCGTAGACAACGAGTTGCCCCGCATTAACGATCCCCATGTCCATACCAGCACGAACAGCATGATAGAGAAACGACGAATGCATGGCTTCTCTTACAACATCATTCCCCCTAAAGGAAAAGGACAAGTTGCTAACCCCACCACTTATCCTGACCCCCTTGCATCGCTGCTTGATAAGCCTCGTTGCCTCAATAAAATTGACGGCATAAGCGTTGTGTTCCTCAAGGCCAGTTGCAACAGCAAGAATGTTGGGATCGAAGACGATATCCTCTGGGACAAAACTTATGCGCTCGGTCAGCAGACGATATGCTCTTTCACAAATGTCGACCTTTCGATCGATGGTATCTGCCTGACCAGTCTCATCAAACGCCATTACCACAACACCTGCACCGTAACGCTGAATGAGACGTGCCTTCTCGAGAAAATCGGCCTCACCTTCCTTCAAACTGATGGAGTTAACGATCCCTTTCCCTTGTATACATTTAAGACCAGCCTCGAGTACAGACCATTTTGAACTGTCAACCATGATTGGCACGCGGGCGATTTCCGGCTCAGTGGCCACTAAATTTAGAAATGTCGTCATCGCCACTTCTGAATCGAGCATTCCCTCGTCCATGTTCACGTCAACAAGATTCGCTCCACCTCGGACCTGGTCAGTCGCCACCTCCGCCGCTGTCGTGTAATCACCGTCTTTGACCAACCTGGCAAATCGTTTCGAACCAGTCACGTTGGTCCGCTCTCCGATCATTGTGAAATTCGAATCAGGTCGTAGAGCCAATCTCTCAAGGCCACTAAATTCACTGTCCCGCGAAAGACTTTCAACTGGAAGTTGTCTCGGTCTCACGCCCTCAATCGCTGCAGCCACAGCACGTATGTGCTCTGGGGTCGTTCCGCAACAACCACCAAGCAAGTTGACAAAACCGCTAGTGGCAAACTCACGCAACAAGTCCCCCGTCTCCTCGGGAAGTTCGTCATATTCCCCAAAAGCATTTGGTAGGCCAGCATTCGGATAACAACTCACGTAGACCCCGGCAATCCTCGACAATTCCGCAAGGTAAGGTCGCATTTCCCTGGCGCCAAGCGCACAATTAAGCCCAACCGAAAACGGACGCGCGTGCGACACCGACACCCAAAATGCGTCGATGGTTTGTCCAGAAAGTGTACGACCACTACGATCGGTAATTGTGACCGATAGCATGATTGGAAGTTCGACCTGCCGAGCTTCAAAGACTTCCTTAATGGCAAAAATTGCAGCCTTGGCGTTAAGCGTGTCAAAGATCGTCTCGACCATTAACAAATCTACGCCGCCGGCAATGAGTCCACTTACCTGTTCCGAATAAGCTTCCTTCAACTCGTCAAACGTTGTGGCTCGATATGCAGGCTTGTTAACATCAGGAGAAATCGACAGGGTTTTGTTGGTTGGCCCGATCGCACCAGCAACAAACCTAGGTTGGTCAGGCGTCTTGTCAGTCCAACACCTCGCCGCCCGTTTCGCAATGCACGCTGCCTCATAATTCAACTCGTAAACGATCGACTCAAGCCCATAATCCGCCTGCGCGACAGACGTCCCGTTAAACGTATTTGTCTCAATAATGTCGGCGCCAGCTTCGAGATACTCTCCGTGAATTTCCTCAATAATCGCTGGTTGGGTGAGTACCAACAGGTCATTATCACCCTGCAAATCTCGAGAATGATCTCTGAAACGATCACCTCGAAAACCAGCCTCATCCAACTTTCGGCGCTGGATCATCGTCCCCATAGCGCCGTCAAGAATCAGAATCCGACGGCGGAGCGCATCACGAAGTACCTGACACACGTCCACCGTCACGGTTACCCCATCGGTCATAGATCAAGAATGCAAGTCGCCGGTCACTCTGTACAACAGAAACGTCGCCGCACTGAACCGAAAATTCCTTGCCTATTTAAAATTTCCGCAGTTCAGCATCATTGAACCGTAGAAAGGATTGAGAATCGCACCGGTCTGCTGAACCCATGATTTACGAGCCATCGGACAGTAGGCAACCCTAAGTTCACCAAAACCTACTTCCTCACCGTAGGCAATAAGGGCATCACTCAACGGCCCAAATGCAGCTCTTGCTGTACTGATATCCATTGCCCCAGCAACCGCTCGCGCCGCTGTACCAATCGAAACAGCAACTTCTCCTATCGCGTCTGACTCGGTCACTATTACCTGGGCTGCCTCCGTAACTCCATCCATTGAGTCATTGGCCAAAGCGAGTTGGATATGGAGATAAGGCTGAGCCAAACCGTCAGCAACCCCCGCTGACACAGTCGAACTAGATGCTGCGACTAGCAAAACCGCCGTCAAAACAAGAATTTGTCGTCTCACCATGATCTCCCCTTTAGCGCCAGACTACCTCGTGACACCGCCTTGACTCTACCGCCAATACGTTACTGGCTCACACCCAACTATGACAATGTAGACCCTCCGGTCAGAATCCTCAAGACTGGCCAACATTTTTAACCTAACCAAACCTTTGCGGATGAAGCTGGGCAAGGGTAAGCTCAGTTTATGCACCGTCAACACTACACCGTCGTCGTATTTGCTGTCTTGCTGTTAATGACAGTTACTGTCGTAACCCAACAACAGCCAATGTTTCGAAGCGGCACGGAAATCGTTGACCTCTTTGTCACGGTAACCGATAGCGACGGCCGCCTCGTTCCCAGCCTGACCCGTGAGGATTTTGAGGTATACGACAACGACAGGCTGCAAGAGTTGGTCGTATTTGAAAATTCAGTCCGACCAATTACGGTAGTCGTCATGCTGGACACCAGTGCCAGCATGGACCTTAATCGACGCCGTCTGATGGCCGGGGCCGAACAGTTTCTTATTCGGATGTTACCCGACGACAAAGCACGTGTTGGCGCATTTAGTGACAAAATCGAGATCGAACCGGTTGAGTTTACTGACGACCGGGACGAACTCATTTCCTGGCTACCCAAACTCGACTTTGGAAACGAAACGCGCGTTTACGACGCGGCCGGAGCCTCGCTAACCGCATTGTCAAATATTCCTGGACGTAGAGTTGTTTTACTCTTCACCGATGGTGATGACAGTGCCAGCGAGATCAATGCTGGCGACGTTCTCGACCAGGCTATCAGCCAGGAAGTCATGATTTATTCAATCGGTTTTGAAAGTAACTACTTTAACGGTGTGAGGTACGTACAAACTCGCCCTGATCGAAATTTAAGAAGGTTCGCTGAAGAAACGGGTGGTGGGTTCTTTGAACTTACGGAAGCCGCCGACCTTGGACCTACCTTCACCCGTGTAGCGCAGGAACTGCACAGCCAATACGTCTTGGGGTTCACGCCAACCGAACGCGACGGAGAACTCCACAACCTCGAAGTCCGTATCAAACAACGTGGCATGTCAGCACGAGCGAGAAGAAGTTATATCGCTCCGAGCGAAGAAGCGCCTGAGGCGCTAGATCCTCGTTAATTTACTGGACCGCCCATGTCATGACCGGACTTTATTCGGATCGCGTCGAGCTTGCACTGAATACAGTATTTGAGGCCCATGGTATCCGGCAACGGAAGGCTGGCCGAGGGTTTGAGGCATCGCATGTTATTTCTGTAGCACTTATCGCATCGGATTTCGACTTTGATGAAGACATCATCATCGGAGCATTACTCCATGACACTTTGGAAGACACCGACTTACAACAGGAAATTATTAGTGCTCGTTTTGGCGACTACGTACTACGGCTCGTTCAAGATGTTACCGAACCTCCCCGACCCAATGCGTGGCAGGAACGCAAACTGGTCTATCTCAAACAACTGGAAACGACACCCCGCGACGGAGCTCGCGCAATAGCAGCGGCTGACAAAATCCACAATCTGTCCAGAATGCTTGTTGGTATCAAGGCCGATGGTCAAGAGTTTTTAAATGCATTCTCCGCAGGACTCAATGACATGCGGTGGTACCAACAAGCGGTCTACGACACCCTGTGCGCACGCTGGACACACCCGATCCTTGAAGTGCATCACCGTCAACTAAGTAAATTCCTCTCAACAACTGCTGAGCTCACGGTCAGCCAATGAACTGGCATCCCGGTGACCGCCAGGCTGTCGCCCGCTACGCCACTCGATCTCCGGTAATGGCACATCGGGGACTTATCTCTACAAGTCAACCGCTCGCCTCAGCCGCTGGACTAGCTGTTTTCCAAGAAGGGGGAAACGCCATCGACGCTGCCGTAACGGCAGCTGCGACCTTGTCAGTCGTCGAACCCACCATGACTGGTGTCGGTGGCGACCTTTTTGCACTGCTTCACAACGGACGCTCAAATACCACGCACGCACTCAACGCTAGTGGCCGGTCGCCACATGGTGCATCACTTGACGCCCTGCGTGATGCTGTCGGCCCGTCACTTGCCATACCGGAGCACGGACCACTTTCTGTCAGCATACCTGGCGCTGTCGACGGTTGGGATATCTTGCTCGCCCGCCACGGCACAATCTCGTTAAGCCGAGCCCTCCAACCAGCTATTCATTACGCTCGCTTCGGATTCGCCGTTTCAGAGGTGGTCTCTCATCAATGGCGTTCAGTTGAACCACTTCTTAGCCAAGACGAGGAAACTGCTTCCCTGTTTCTACCCAACGGGCGTGCCCCCTTGGCTGGAGACACATTTTGTAACCCCGCACTGGCTCTTACACTCGAACGAATCGCTACTGACGGTAGCAGAGCTTTCTATAAAGGGGCCGTGGCAGAACAAATAGCAGATTGCTTCGCGCAACGAAACGGCTGGCTTAACTATGACGATCTTGCTGCTCACCACTCGGACTGGGTTGAGCCTTTAACTACCACATTTTTCGGGCGTGACGTACTTGAACTACCTCCAAACACCCAAGGTCTAACAGCTATTGAAATTCTAAATCTTATCTCTGGGTACGATCTCGAGCGACTTGGCCACAACTCAGCTGGCTACTTACACCTTCTGATCGAGAGTATCCGTATTGCTTTTGCTGATCGGACTGCCCACCTAGCCGACTCCGATTCTGTTCCTCAGAAACTCATACAGAAACTTTCCTCTCCGGACTATGCAAAATTACGCCGGAGAGACATTGACCCAAAACACGCGGCAGAGAATTATCGAGCGTGCCAATCTACATCCCCTACGCCAGCATCTTCAACCGGAGGCACAGGTGACACCGTTTATCTTGCAGCCGCCGATGAGCATGGCAACGTGATTTCATTAATTCAATCACTGTTTGGCGCATTTGGTTCAGGTGTCGTTTCAAAAAACACCGGTATCGTTTTTCAGAATCGGGCGAGCCTTTTTTCAAGCGATCCATCTCATCCAAACAAACTCGAACCCCATAAACGTCCCTTTCACACGTTAATACCGGCGATGACTTTTGAAAAAGGGCTCCCGACACTCTCGTTCGGGGTAATGGGCGGAGACATGCAGGCTCAGGGTCACGCCCAAGTGCTCGTAAATCTATTCGTGTTTGGCATGAACCTGCAAGATGCGGGAGATGCAGCACGCGCACGATGGACCGGAAACGCTGTCGCATGTGAACGTGGTGTCAGCTCCACTGCGCAGTCTGGACTTACAAGCCAAGGCCATCGCCTGTCCGCCGAGCAAGGCGGTTTTGGCGGATTCCAGGGAGTGCTGATTGACCAGCGACGCGGTGTGCTTGTTGGAGGTTCAGACGGTCGAAAAGACGGAATATCTGTGGGGTGGTAACACCGTATCAGACGTGACAGTTACCCTTGCTGACCCCTCCTCGTTTCACCATCGACCGTGTCACAAGCTTCACAGGAATGACACGAGGCGCCATTGTCGCGCCCACCAAGATTAAACATGCCACGTAAATGGCGCCACAGCGACACGACTGCCAACCCAACGATTAGAGCTACGAGTGGTTCTTGCCAATTAAACGACATCACTACAAACCCCATCCCAGCATCGACCCAACTTGGTAAACAGTAAACGATGCTCCGTAAGCAAGTACTGTCATATAACCAAACATGAATAGTGGCCACCGCCAACTACCGGATTCTCGTTGGACGACGCTAATCGTACTCATGCATTGACATGCAAGTACGAAAAACACCATTAGGGAAATACCGGCTAATGGGGTCATTAAAGGAGAACCATCTGCTCGTACGGCCTCCTGTAGTGAAGCTCGAAGAGATGGACTCTCCTCATCCGCTTCGGCGATACCAAAAACAATACCAAGGGTCGAAATAAAAACCTCTCGCGCCGCGAAAGCTCCGAGTATTCCAACGCCAATACGCCAATCAAAACCTAAAGGTTCGATAATCGGCTCAATAATCTGCCCGACTCGGCCGGCAATACTGTATCGAAGCTGCTCTCCAGCTTCCTCGCCATGCAGCGCTGAAAGCGCTCCTGCTCGTTGATTCTCATCAACGACCGTCGCGGTCACCTCTAATCGCTCAGCACTGTAACGTTCCGTAATTTCAGCACTTTTCGGATAGCTTAACAATGCCCACAAAATGATCGTCATCGTCAAAATGATGGTTCCAGCATCCACCAAGAATTTACGTAACCCACGCCATGTCGCCAGTAAAACATTTCGCCAGACCGGAACTCGGTACGGAGGCAGTTCCAACACTAGCGGCAACCGAGGCCCTCGTAACACCGTGCGCCGTAAAACCGCTGCAGCACCGAGCGTGGCCCCAACAGACAAGGCGTACATTGATAAAAGCACCAAAGCCGCGACACTAAAAATACCGAACACTCGAGCATCGCCCGTAAAAACAATTGCGGTTACAAGGGCATAAACGGGCAACCGAGCGCTGCACGATATCATCGGTAGCGTTAACATCGTGATTAACCTGTCACGGCGGCTTTCAATTGTACGGGTTGACATAACTGCCGGAATGGCACAGGCAAAGCCCGATAACATTGGAACAAACGCCTTGCCATGCAGACCGATCCGCCCCATAAGGCGATCGATCAAAAATGCCACGCGTGCCAGATAACCAACATCTTCAAGAACAGCAATAAAAAGAAAAAGTGTTGCGATCTGCGGAACAAAAACGACAACGTTTCCTACACCAGCGATCACGCCGTCAATCATTAAGTCCGCAAAGGGTCCCTCGACAAGAGCTGACCTCACGATCGACTGGGTAGCTGCGGTGAGACCTTCGATAGCTCCCATGATTGGCTCGGACCAACTAAACAGCGCTTCGAAAAGACCCCACATAACCGCCGCAAACACCGCAATACCCAAGAACCGGTCAGTTAAAACCCGATCAATTCGATCAGTTAGGGGTCGAGTTGCGTCATGCGAGACCGTCCGAATATCAGCAGCAACGTGTTCTACCCAGCTGTAGCGCGCCGCAATGACCTCTTGGTCGAGGTTAACCTCATCATCCGCAGCTTGTTCGCGCGCATGAGTAACCACCTGCCGAACAGGACGCGGAATTTCTTCGCCGTTTTCGCCATCACTATCGTACGAAAGTAACGACCAGACAGCCCACGCGCGTCGAGCGGCTGGCGTCCCATCAAAAGCAGTCGTATCAAGGGCATCTTCCACATCCGTAACAACGTTCTGTACAGAATCAGGAAATCCAGGCCAAACGTGGTCTCCACGCGGTCCATGGTCAAGCACCTTCGCAATTTCACCACGAAGCTCATCTAACCCTTTACCTGCCGATGCCACAGTCGGTACAACGCTCGAGCCAAGCCAACGGCCCAATTTATCAGCATCCAACGTGACGCCTAACGCTGACGCCTCATCTACCATGTTCATCGCAACAACAACCGGGACCCCTGTTTCGGCAATCTGAAGTACTAAATAAAGTGCGCGCTCGATCGCGTTAGCGTCGACCACCACCACGACCGCATCTGGCACTTCACCCTCGCGCCCCAATATCTCATTGACAGCCACCTGCTCATCAGGAGACTGAGTACTCAAGCTGTAGGTCCCTGGCAGGTCCACCACTTCAGCCTTGACACCACCTGACAGCTCGATGACTCGCGAAGAACGTGTGACGGTAACACCAGAATAATTGCCGACACGCGCTCGCGCGCCGGTCAACGCATTGAAGAGCGTCGTCTTTCCTGCGTTCGGATTTCCAGCAACCAGTACACGCAATGGCGTGGATGACGACGGAACTTGCCGAGCGGGACACGGAAGAAATACCGGATGTTCGTCTACGGTAGTTGAAAGTTCATCTTCCGCGCTCCTCCCCTCTTGGAACAACAACACACCGGCCGCCTCGACCTGCCGCAACGACAGCAAATAACCACGAAGGCGAATCTTCAAGGGATCGCCTAGCGGAGCTCGACGCACCATCTCTACCGATGTCCCCGGAAGGAGACCCATTTCCATCAAACGACAGCCAACGCGTCTGTCGCAATCCACACGCCGGACGATTGCACGATTCCCGATTGGTAACTGGTCGAGTGTACGTAGACTCTGATGCACAGTAAGTAGTTCAGTCTATAGCACGAAGATGCTTCGTGCCGGAGCGGGATAGAAAACTCGAAGGCCGAAGCGAGCGCCACTCCAGACATTACCGAGTTTGATCTGAGGTGCCGGGCGAGGATGGCAAAACCCTAGGTATCATAGTGTCAGAAAATGGCACTGTGTGACTTAAAGACCCGCTGCGTTTTCGCCCTCATTCTCTGTTTTACGTTGGCGAACTCAACCTCGGCAGCCGAATGGGACGAACTCATTCTCGATGGATATCAACAGGCATACAACCTCGACTACGACGCTGCAATAACGACTTTTGAACAAGCCGTCGAAATGCAACCGAACAATTCGGCCGGCTATCGAGGCGTCGCATCGGCGCTCTGGCTGCGTCTACTTTTCTCCCGCGGCAACGTACTCGTCGATAACTATCTTATCGGTTCTTTTAGAGGTCCTCAGGCAGATGACGAGAACGTACCTGAAGACATTGACCTAAGGTTTCAGCAACATATCGACCGGGCAATTGAACTCGCTGAAGCTGCCTTGACAGAGGCACCGAATGATCCTGATGCCCACTACGAACTGGGTCTGTCCGTTGGACTATTAGCATCATACCGTGCGTCGATTCGAGGCGAATCACTGCGTGCAGTACTCACAGCCAAACGTGCCTACGACGCACACCAGCGGGTTCTCGAACTGGACCCCAGTCGCGATGACGCTAAATTCCTCGTGGGCATATACCGGTACATTGTGTCGGTTTTGCCACGATTATTTCGCTTAGTAGCGAGGCTCGTTGGATTCGACGGCGGCAAGAACGAGGCCATGGCCATGGTTACCGCCGCAGCCTCACACCCGGGCAAATCACAGGCCGAAGCACAGTTCGCACTCGTACTCCTACTCAACCGCGAACGCGAATACGTACGTGCACGACAGATACTCGAACTTCTCCTGAAAGACTATCCGAAGAATCGACTTGTCTGGCTTGAGTTGGCATCAACCTGGTTACGGGACAAACGACCGGCAATGGCGGAATTAACACTGACGCATGGGTTTAGGCGACTACAAGGTGACGACCGCGTTCGTATGTTCGGTGAAGGCCCAATGTGGTATCTCAAACGAGGCACAGCAAGAGCTTCGCTCGGACTCTACGAAAGTGCCCAAGGAGACTTAATGCGAGCTGCAAAAGGCCCTGGTGCCATCTGGGTTTCCGGACGAGCCCATCTCGAACTCGGCAAAATTGCTGACCTGGCGGGTGACCGTGAGCTCGCCCAGCTTTATTATTCTCGTGGACGTCATCTCTGTGATGACGTTAACGATCGACGCTGCGAACGAGAGTCAGACCGGCTTGGAAATACACCATATAGAGGTCAATGACACCCAACACGGAAACCAATGTTTGAAGTTACCATTGAACGAACGTTTATCGCACGCCATGGACTCCGATTCTACAAGGGAGAAACCGAACCAATACATGAACACAATTGGCGGGTTTGGATTACTGTGTCCGGTGAGGCAGTTGACCCCTCCGGTTGTCTAGTCGATTTTGTCGACTTGAATAACTGGTTCAACGATGCCATCGCCGACTGGAACGACCAGGTGCTCAACGATACAACCCCGTTCGAGGACACGCCGGATGTAAGACCCCTCAGTCCAAGCGCAGAAAACGTGGCACGCTCCCTCTATGAGTCAATTTCACCATCGATTCCAGAGGGCGTAAGTCTCATTCGAGTCGAAGTGGAAGAGGAAAAAGGCTGTCGCGCCAGTTATTACGAGACTACATAGGAAAGGAGCTCGTAGTGCCTATTGTTGTAACGCAACGAATCGAATGGGATATGGGGCATCGGCTAGGAGACGGATATGCCTCCAAGTGTAGGCACGCCCATGGCCACCGGTACATCGCTGAATTATCGTTTGTCGCACCGACACTCGACGAATTTGGCATGGTTCTCGATTTTGGCGACATCAAGCGTCTTGCCAAAGGATGGATTGACGCAAACATCGACCATGCGTTTCTCGTGTATGACAAGGACACTAAACTTCTAACGTTTCTACAAACAGAAAAGAACCGTCATTTTGTCGTTACTTTCAACACGACTGTTGAGAATATCGCCAACTGGTTGGGCGTACAACTACAAACGGTTATAGATGAAGACGATGCGGCAAAAAGTCGTGGAGTCACACTGGCAAAAGTGCGTGTCTACGAAACCCCAAACGGATGGGCTGAGTGGACCAAAAGATAATTGTCGAAATAGGACACTCGCGACAACAAACTCAGCCAAGGCATGGTCGCGGTACGGGGAATCGAACCCCGGTCTCGGGGATGAGAACCACGTATCCTAACCCCTAGACGATACCGCCGTCGCACCTTGAATTCGTCATTCTAGCAATCCCTGTTTTTTACGGTCAACGACCGGAGCTATCATAGGTGCTTATGATTCGAATAGTTATTGGCCTGACGGTGGGTGTCGCGCTGGGAGTTGCAATTGCAGCCTGGGTATTAGCTGGTCGGGCGGAGGGGCCGACTGTCGATATCCTTCGACCAACGACTTTTATTGGAAGGACCGCCACTTTCGAGGCAACGGTTGACGCGCCTGATGCGAACCTAACAATATTCGATGCTCACTTAGAACAGAACAGTTCGGCGCACGAAATTTTTTCTCTAGCCAATGGTACGGAGGCTACCGTTCGCCAAGAATCAGACACTCAAATACGGGTTACTCGCACGTTTAACCGAGAAACTCACCCGGCCATAGCAGCAGGCCCAGCCAAACTCGTCGTTCGCGCGACCCGCCCCGTGCTCTTTGGCTACCGTGAAGCTACTACAGAAAAAACAATCGATGTCATGGTACGTCTTGA
>CAZDQD010000084.1:0-16935 GCA_964507425.1 uncultured Vicinamibacteraceae bacterium | reverse complement strand
GGTGGTGTTACTGGGTGGGAGCGTGCGGGGTATTTTACTACTACGGAAACAATCAAACCTGACCCAAAGGTGTGGAAAGTCGTTCAGGATGACACGAAAGTGGCTACATGGCGGGATGTAAATAGTCGGCTTGGAAATCCTGAGGCGGTGCTATTGGATACTCGTAGCGAGGGTGAGTATTGTGGAACGACCGTTCGAGCGAAACGTGGAGGTTCGGTCCCCGGTGCGGTTCACCTTGAATGGACGAACAATCTCGATAGGGACGGGACGTTTAAATCGGCGAACGATCTGCGAACGATTTACGAAGAACTGGGTATCACTCGTGAAAAAGAAATTATTTCGTACTGCCAGGGTGGATATCGCGCGGCACACAGCTACATGGCGTTACGGCTCCTTGGCTATGGTCGTGTTCGTAATTACGTTGGTTCGTGGAAGGAATGGGGAGATCGAGGAGACCTTCCGATTGAAAAACCATAAACGTTTGGCTGCGAGGGATAGTCAAAGACGGTAGCTGACAATGGATGAGGTTATAGATTTTATTAACGCAAATAAGGATAGATATATAAATGAACTGAAAGAATATCTTTCGATTCCGAGTATCAGTGCTCTTCCGGAACATTCGGGTGACGTGAAAAAGTGTGCGGACAGGACAGCTGATGAGTTGAGGTGTATTGGTCTTGAGAATGTCAACGTTGTTGAAACTCCTGGCCACCCAATTGTGTGCGGAGATTGGCTGCATGCTGACAATGCACCGGTCATTCTTTTTTACGGACACTACGACGTTCAACCCGTTGATCCGTTGGATGCATGGGAGTCACCTCCATTTGAAGCGACGGTTCGATCAGGTGAAATTTATGCGCGTGGAGCGGCCGATGATAAGGGACAGATCTTTATGCACTTTAAGGCCATTGAGGCTTATATGCAGAAGAGAGGAACCCTTCCAGTTAACATCAAGCTCATTTTGGAGGGCGAAGAAGAGGTCGGTAGTCGAAACCTGGCTCGGTTTCTTCGGGAACGTAAGGATTGCTTAGTCGCTGATGTTGTAGTTATCTCAGACACACCGATGTTTGACCGAGGGGTGCCGTCTATTTGCTATGGACTTAGAGGTCTTATGTACTGCCAAATTGATGTGCGTGGTACAAAGTCGGACCTGCATTCGGGCTCCTTTGGTGGTGCGATTGCTAACCCTGCATTCGTTCTCGCTCAGATCCTAACTCAGATGAAAGATAAGGAGGGTCGAATTACAATCGATGGTTTCTACGACGATGTTGTTCCGTTGCGGGACGATGAACGAGCTGAGTTCTCGAAGCTTCCGTTTGATGAATATCGTTATCGTAATGAGCTAGGCGCTCCTAGATTATTTGGTGAGTCCGGGTACACCACGTTAGAGCGCGTCTGGGCAAGACCGACGTTTGAGATTAATGGATTTCAATCTGGTTTTACCGGGAGTGGTGCAAAAACTGTCATTCCGGCTGTCGCGATGGCGAAAGTTAGTATGCGACTGGTACCAGACCAGGATCCCGTAACTGTCGGTGACCAACTTGAAGCCTACTTGAGAAAGGTTGCACCTGACACCGTTGAGGTATCTCTAACGCGCATGCACAGTGGTTCTCCGTGGATAACGGATGTTAATAATCGATTTATACAGGCTGCTAGTCGCGCCATCGTTATGGGATTTGGGAGAAAACCAGTTTTCAACCGAGAGGGACTTTCTATACCGGTAGTGGCGACATTTCAGGATATTTTTGATTTGCCAACGGTCTTGTTTGGGGTCGGTCTTCCCGACGAAAATGCTCATGCACCAAACGAAAGGCTTGATTTACTTAATTTTCACGGTGGGGTGATTGCTTCGGCCGCCTTGTACGATGAAATCGGTAAATTGGCATAAGTTGTGGTAGCTGCGGGTTTCGATCGTTCCTCGATTCAAAATGCAGGTTTCCTTATGGGTTGTTAATTAAAGCTGGCGACCCTTCGGCGTAATGCTTTAACGTGCTCCCATATTTCATCTTGCTCCGTACGTTCGTTGGTGTTGCCCTCGGCTTCTCTCCCTTGGTTCGTGACTGGTTCTTCGTGAGATGAAAACCGAAGGTAGGATTCTAGATCTTCTAGCGCGGCTGGGAAATTGCTGAGTTGGTACGCCAGTAATCCACGGTCTCGGAGTTCTGTCATAGCGGATGGTTTGAGTGTGAGAAGCAGACTGGTGATGGCATGTGCTTGTGGGAAGGATCGCATACGAACGTAGATACGTTTCAGATTGGTCAACATGCGAACCAGGATATCTTGTTTTGTTGCTGGTTCGAGAAGATGCTGTTCAAACGTTTGTTCTGCGCCGGCGTGCTTTCGCAGTAAATTCTGGCAGTCTATTTCTGAGAGCACTTTGCCACCGCGAAAAGGATCTAGGACGACATGTTGGTAATCGTTCATCGGTGTGTCTGGGTGTGATGGAACTTTAAGAAGAAAATGTCCTGGAAAGTTAACGCCATCGATCACGACGCCAGCCCGTCTGGCAATTTCGATATAAACAACGGCTAGCGTTATCGGAATACCTGTTCGTCGGTCGAGGACTTCGTTGAGAAAGCTGTTCCGTAGGTCGTCGTAATTATCTGCATTGCCGTGAAAGCCTTTCTCTTGAAACAAAAACGAACTAATGGCTGTAGCTTTGGCTAGCGGATCGGCGGTATCACTAAGAGAGGCCACTTTGTCTGAAGCTTCAGCCCCGAGTCGTTCAAGCTGGTCGAGGTAAGGGCGAGCATCCAGCTTCGGATATTCAAGTTTTGCCAAAAGTAGTGCTGCTGGGGTGATTTCTGGTGTTGGGGTTCTGACAGCGGTTACAAAATGTCGAATGTTTTCTGGGGTCAACATACAGATTCACTAGGTTATCGCATTCGTGATGAGATGGTTCGGGTTATTAATTTTTCGTAAGCATTTCGAGCATAGGTACATCGATATCGTTCAAGCTCGCAACGATCTTAGTGGCATTAGCCAAATCAACAGCTTGGTAGGTATTGGTTACGGCGATACAAGGGAGTCCAGCTGAACGCGCCGACGATATTCCCCATGCGGAATCTTCAATTGCCACAAACCCGTTTGCTGAGGCTGGACGGTTCAGTCCAGCGCAGAGAAGTTCGATTGTGCGAGTGTAAGTTTCAGGATCGGGTTTTGACTGGTTGACATCGTCGGCTCCTACAATTGCTGAAAAGTGAGTTTGTAAGCCCGCGTTCTGCAGAATGTGTTCAATTTCGTGGTGTAGCGCACCGGAAGCAATTCCAAGGGTGAAATTAGACGCTAGTCTTGCGAGACAGGGTTCCACCTCAGGGAAAACCACGTTCTCCTCAGCGAGAAGTTCCGTATAGCGATTTCCCTTTGTTGTAATTAGGCGATCAAGTTCATCTGACGTCAGTGATAGTTTGTGATCGCTGGCCAGTGATGTGAACACGCCGACATCATCGTAACCAAGATATTTGTCCTGATAAGACTCCGTGGTGAGCACCATGGGCGTTTGTGCAAGTACATCCTGATATGCACGCAGATGAAGTGGTTCAGTGTCCGCAATTACACCGTCGAAATCGAAGATTACGCCTGCAAGTGACACAAGTTAAGGATTCGGATTATTAGTTGAGTTGGTAATGGACTCGTCCACATTTGTTAGCGGGATGCGTCGTTCGTCTTCTGGCGGAAGTTTTTCTCCAGCCAGAATAGATGTTGGTAGCCGATTTTCTGGCGGTGGAAATGGACAGTCGAACTGTTCATCGAAATAACAGGTTGGGTGGTAAGCGCGATTAAAATCGAGGTCGTAAATTCCAGTATTGCTATAGGGGAGGTCCAAATAACGTCCCGCTGGATAGGTATCGTTTCCACTTGTCTGATCTCGAAATGGGACGAAAAGACCGTCTCCCTCTGAAACGAGTGCAGCCAAGCGGTACTCCTGGTCGTCTAAAACGAATTCGAGGTGGCCGACGTGTATCATTTGTCGAATTTGTCCGGTTGATGTTGGAATGTCAAAAACTGGTTGTTCATCAAGAAAATCAAGCTGAGCAGGAACACGGTACGAGAGGTTTGGTTCGTAGTAGCGCAGTGGTAGCATCCATGAACGTCGGTCAAGGGGGACCGGTGAGTCAGGCCCGGTCTTATACACCATGTCTTTGTAGGTGCGATCTTCAAGTAGCCTGGTGACATAGCTTTCCTCATCGGGAGCTGGAGGAGAACAAGCACCAGTAGCGACAATGGCGATCAACGCGACAAAATGTTTCACTGTTTTTCTATCGTTGATAAAAAGACACCCGCCGGTATTTTAACGGTTACGCTATGCCTGCGTCTCGTATGGGCCACGTTAGAAGATATATTCTTCACGCTCGACGGTCGCATCTGCGAGGCGTCTCCGAATCGATACCGTATTTACAGGGGTAACCTTTAGGATCTTCCTGAGTCCCGCAAGGTGGGTCTGAAGAGTATCTCCATCACAGATGGCTGCCAGCGCAGACCTCGCCGCGTAGTCAATGCGCATTGCTGCGTCATTAACAAAGCAGGTCGCAGCGTCTGATTGCAGGCTAGCACTGTGCGCGTTGGACTCGATTGCGTTTCTCGCTCGCGTCACCACGCTATCGGCAGCGTACGTATCAATCAAAATATCTGACGCATAGGAGAGTATTTCCTGTTGGTCTGATACTTTGTCTCCGAACCTCTGGAGGGTGAGGCCGAGTACGGCTAGCGCCACCTTTTTAAACATGACAACTGAAGTCCGTTCCGTTGGTAGTGGTTTTTCGTCTGGTCGTGTTATGGCTCGAGGTCCAAGTATTTCGTCTTGAAGTTTCTTCACCGCCGCTATCAATGGTAGGCTTCCGCCGACTGAACGCTTAATCAGCATCCCAGGAATTAGTAAGCGGTTGATCTCATTCGTGCCTTCAAAAATTCTGTTTACCCGAGAGTCGCGATAGCGACGTTCCGCAGGATAGTCCTTTACAAAACCATTGCCGCCATGAATTTGGATGTTTTCATCGAGGATATAGTTCAACGCTTCACTTCCAGCTACCTTTAAGATCGAGGATTCAATGGCGAATTCCTCTAGCGCCCTGAGAACAGCCGTCCCTTTTTCGTCATCGGTGTGGACCTCGTTTTGTTCGATGTTGACGTCGATAAGCCCAGCTGTTCGATACACCATCGACTCTACGGCGTATGCGCGACATGTCATTTCACCGAGCTTCTGTTTTATGGCTCCGAACGTTGCTATCGGCTGTCCAAATTGGTGTCTAGTTTTGGCGTAACGGGCAGATTCGCCGACGGCTGCTTGAGCGCCGCCGACAGTCGAGGCCCCCAATTTGAAGCGTCCGTAATTCAACACATTGAACGCGACCTTATGACCTTTACCTACTTCTCCGAGAAGATTTTCCGCTGGAACAATTACGTCCTGAAACAGCACTGGTGTCGTAGACGAACCATGAAGACCCATTTTGTGTTCCTCTTGGCCGGTTGAGACCCCGTCGAAACTGCGTTCGACGATAAACGCCGTAAAGTCTGTGCCATCGACCTTTGCAAAAACAATGTAAAGATCGGCAAATCCGCCGTTTGTAATCCACATCTTTTCGCCGGTGAGAACGTAGTGGCCTTCATCATTTCTTATGGCTTTTGCTTTGGCACCAAGTGCGTCCGAACCGGAACTATTTTCACTCAGACAATAGGCGCCAACAATGTCTCCGCTAACTAAGCCCGGAAGATATTTTTGCTTTTGTGTTTCGGTTCCAAACATTCGTATCGGGAGGATGGTTAAGCCTGTATGAGCTCCGAAAGCTGCGCTAAATGAACCAGCCTTTCCAAGTGTGCCTGCAATGATTGCAGAGCTGACCTTGTCGAGTTCAAAACCGCCATACTCCTCAGGAACATCCGTGCCTAGCAGTCCGAGGTCTCCCGAACGTTTCAATAGCTTTCGCGCCAAATCCCAATCTTTGGTCTCAAGTTGCTCATTCTGATCGACTACTTCCGTAGTGAACTCATCGGCAGTCTGGTGAATGAGGCGTTGTTCCTCACTCATCTGTTCTGGCGTGAAGGTGTCATCTGTTAACGTTTCTTGTAGTAGCCAAGAGCCACCTTTTACGGTTGTTTCTCGGTCAGAAAGTGTCGGGGTCATCGGATATCCTGTCGTATTAATGAGGGCCGATTTGGTCTACAAGAGTTCGAAAATGCCCGCGGCGCCCATGCCTCCACCAACGCACATTGTTACCATTCCATAGCGACCATTCCGACGTCGTAGTTCATAGAGCATGGTCGTCGTAAGTTTCGCGCCTGTGCAACCAAGCGGGTGGCCTAATGCTATTGCTCCACCGTTAACATTGACTTTGTCTTGGTTGATAGGAAACTCTCGCAAGCAAGCGAGAATTTGCGCCGCGAAGGCTTCGTTGAGCTCGACGAGGTCTATGTCGTCGATTGTCAATTTTGCTAATTTCAGTGCTTTCTGCATTGCAGGGACTGGACCTAGTCCGAAAAGCTCAGGTTTCACTCCGGCCGTTGCATATGTGACGAACCTTGCCAGCGGTTTAAGTCCAACCTTGGAAGCCCGCTCTGCTGAGGTGACCACGACCGCTGCTGCACCGTCGCTCGTTTGGGAGGAATTGCCGGCTGTAACCGAACCTTTTGTGTGGAACACAGGCCTTAGGCTCGCAAGTGCCTCCAAGGAAGTATCTGCTCTAGGACCTTCATCGGTGTCAAAAGTCAGGGTTTCGACCTGTGGTTGGGAACCATGGCTCTCGCCGCGACTGGCACCAACGACATCAATTATTAGTGGCGTTGTTTCCTCTTTGAAATGACCTTGATTGATGGCGGCCAGGGCACGTTGGTGACTACGAAACGCATACTGGTCCTGTTCTTCTCGCGAAATGCCAGACTCGCGGGCATGGTTCTCTGCTACAAGGCCTGTACTCAGATAAACGTCAGGATAGTGCGCAATTAATTCTGGATTCGGTGCGATCTTATGACCACCTATTGGTACGAGGCTCATCGACTCTGTGCCACCCGCGACGATCGTAGTAGCTGAACCGACCATGATGCGTTCAGCCGCAAAAGCGATTGATTGCAGGCCGGACGAGCAAAATCTATTAATCGTGACAGCGGAAGCGGTTACGGGTATACCAGCGCGTAAGCTTGCGATGCGCGCCACGTTCATTCCCTGTTCTCCTTCCGGCATCGCGCAACCAAGGATGACGTCATCCACCTCATCGACTTCAAGGCCTTTCGCGCGGCGCAACGCTTCCCCGATTACCGTGGCCGCCATTTCGTCTGGTCTCGTCGTACGCAACGTTCCTTTCGGAGCTTTACCAACTGGTGTTCGAACGGCTGAAGCTATTACTGCATCTGTCATAGTGTTGTCCTTGTGCGTGATTCGAGTTCTGTAGCACTGAAGTCTTTTAGCAAATCTTCGACGGCATCACCAACTTCACTGACGTGACCGTCGAAGATATGGTTTGCGCTGTCTATTACGACAAGTTCCTTGGGTTCTTGAAGCGCGCCGTAGAAACGCCACATGTCTTTTAGTGGAATTAGCTCGTCGGCTTCCCCGTGAATTAAGAATTTTGGTTTGGTGCTACGAGTTACATCCGACAGATCATACTTATCCATAAGCGGCGGTGCGACGGCTAAGAGTGCACTGACGCGAGGATCGTTAACGGCAGCATTCAGCGCGACAAACGCACCGAATGAGTAGCCAGCGGCCCAGAGCTCGATTCCAGGACATCGGGAAGCCATGGCATCGAGTGCTGCTCGAAAATCATCTTGTTCTCCACCTGTGCCACTGAATGTTCCGCCACTTGATCCGACGCCACGAAAGTTAAAGCGCAGTGTGGCACACCCGATACGGTTGAGTGCCTTTGTGGCATGGTACACAACTTTTGAGTGCATAGTACCACCATGAAGTGGATGCGGATGAGCGAATACAGCCGCTGCTCGTGGCGACGCTACCTTCCCTGTTGGGTCAGGCATCGGTTGCGTAAGTCGTGCCTCTAGTTGTCCTGCGGGACCTTGGATTACCGTGACGTTGAGTTCTGAATTTGTCATGCTGGTTGTCGCTGTCGTGTCCTGACAGTATACGGGGTGTGGGTTCGTGCAAAATTCACCACGAGGTCAGCAAAGGCATCGAGAGCATCGGTCATCCATTGCCAACTTCCTTGAATGCCAGGGACCAGAACAACGGTTGCTCCGCTGCCACGATCAATCATTAGTTTCGAAGTGTTTTTCCCGTTTGAAGGGTATAGGTAATTCTGGCTTGAGTTTTAGGTTGTCCACACAAGCTCAAGAACGTCTCCCGTTCTAGGTCGAGAAGATACTGCTCGGACACTTTCGTTGCGTGTGGAATGTTTCCGCCAGCCAGTATTGCGGCCAGCGAGTTTCCGATTAAGGCATCGTGGTCCGTGATGTACCCGCCCTGTTGCGCCAGATAGACGCCGAGCTGGAGCGCTGCTCTGATATCGGCTCCGCCAACAGGAATATCCGTCCTGCGAGACGGCGGTTGATATCCAGCACCCGCTAATTCGAGAACTGCTCGTTTTGCGTCGCTGATCAGTTGTTCACGATTCATCGTGATACGGTCATTACTGTTCAGTAGGCCTAAAGTTTTTGCATGAGGTCCGCTTGTTGACACGGTTGCAAACCCAATTAATTCGAATGCTGATTTGACGTAGGGGAGCATGTCGGCCGCTTCTCGCGGGGCCTTGGAGGCAAACCTAACGAGAAGTTCTTTTGTTCCACATCCGGCGGGTACGAGGCCAACGCCTACTTCTACTTGGCCCATATAGGTTTCAGCGGCTGCCTGTACTTGGTCCGCATGTAGCGTAATTTCACAACCTCCTCCAAGGGTCAATCCTGCTGGTGCGGCGATGACCGGCACATCAGCGTAGCGGAGACCAAGAACCGTTGTCTGAAAGTTACGGACCATGAGATCTATTTCTTCCCAGTTTTCCTCCTGTGCTTCGAGCAAAATGAGTGCTAGATTCGCTCCGGCTGAGAACGCGGGCGCGTCGCTGCCGATAACGAGTCCATTAAAATTTTTCTCAGCTTCCGCGACTCCCGCCTGAAGCATAGCGATGGTGTCTGCTCCGATCGCATTCATTTTTGAATGAAATTCGATTCCAAGGATCCCATCACCAAGGTCGATAAGGCTTGCACCGGGATTCTTCTTTACAACTTTGTTCGCTTCTTTAGACTGCCTAAGGATCTGCAATTCGGGTCCGGCTGGAGGAACTTGGCCACTGCGAAATTGACGGTTACCAGAGACTGGATCTTTCTTAACCGTTCGTGTGAGTTCTGGTCCGTGTTTTTTTCCACTGGCGCCAAGTACGTTGGTGATTCCAATTGCATCCCAGAGTTCGAACGGTCCTAGCTCCCAGCCAAAACCCCAGCGCATGGCGCGGTCGATGTCGTCGATAGAGTGGGCGATAGTTGGTGCGATGCTTGCGGTGTAGATCAACGTGGGGGTCAGCGTTTCTCTAAGAAATTCACCGATCCGATCTTCCCCCATAAATAGTTCTTTAATTCTCGTGGGTAGGTCAGACATTGCTTGCGCGACGTCCAACTGAGGAAGTTGCACCGGACGTTTTGATCCGTATTCCATCGTTGTGTGGTCAAGAGTGAGAATTTCCCGTTTGTTCTTGACGAAACTTTTCTTGTAGAAACCTTGACCGGCTTTTTCTCCGACCCAACCGCGTTCAACCATTTTTTCGATCAATGGCGGTAGGGAGAACTCCTCGCGTTCCTGTTTGTTGTTTAGCCGTTTGGTTAGGTCTGAGGTGACTGCTGAAAAAATATCGATACCGGCAATATCCAGAGTTCTGAACGTGGCCGACCGGGGGCGTCCAAGAAGGGGGCCGGTAATGCTGTCAATTTCTTCTATCGTGAAGTTGCCGGCGACGAGTTCTCGTAACGCCTGCACAACAGCAAAGAGACCGATACGATTTCCAATAAATCCAGGTGTATCTTTTGCAATAACCACACCCTTACCGAGCCGCTGGCAACCAAAATTGACTATGGCATCGGTAACGTTCGGGTCGGTGTCAACTGTGGGAATGACTTCTAGTAATCTCAGGTAGCGGGGCGGATTGAAAAAATGGGTGCCCAACCAGTGGCGGCGAAATTCTTTACTAAACCCATCGCTAATGTCACTGATGGGGATACCAGAAGTATTGGAGCTAATGATGCTATCACTGGACCGGTAAGACTCGACTTCCGAAAGAAGCTTTTGCTTAACATCGATTCGTTCGACGACGGCTTCGATGATCCAATCGGATTGAGATATTTTGTTAAGGTCAGTATCAAAGCCACCGACGGTGATGAGCTTGTCGGTGTCACGAGCGAAAAACGGATCCGGTTTCAGTTTTTTTGCTTTACTGAGTCCTTCACGGGCTGTTTGTGAGTCAAGGTCTAGCAGGAGAGCGGGAAACCCAGCATTTGCAATGTGTGCTGCGATCTGCGCTCCCATGGTGCCAGCGCCGAGAACTGAAACAGAACGGATACGTTTCATGGGCGAAGTACTCCGTTAAGCATGCGGGAAAACACTGGTTGTGGAGCAAATACGTCCGATGGTTATTAACGGGTCATGATGATTCTACCGAGTGCATACAAGGCGCTGCGGCAAACTTCCGGCTTACACTGAACACGCAGCTGTGCAGCCCACCACCGACGGCAAGGGATTGCGTTCCACGGCCAGCTGGCGGCATCACGGCTTGAACAAATTTTCTTTAAGGTAGTGCCGATAACGTTGCTTCAGACTGCGTGGCTTCTTCTGAACTCGGGTCTACGTCAATGACTTGCTGAAAGAAATCCTTTGCCGTTTCCATGTCACCGCCGTTCAATGCCACAAGGGCTAACTTGAACAGGGGTTTTCCCCAATTGGGGGCGAGCCTGGAAGCTTTCTCGTAATAGCCTTTTGCTGTTTCATTCTCGCCTTTGGCAAACTCAAGTTCCCCGAGGTTGTATAGGTCCTCTCTGGATGCATTCAGCCCTGATGCCGTTTCTGCAAGGGCTTCTGCGGCGCTGAGGTCGCCAGAGGCAAGTCTGGACCGAGCGATACCAGCTTTGGCTTGTTCGTTGTCGGGTTCGGCAGCAAGCATCAACTCATATGACGCGATGGCGCTTTCATAGTCTCCTTTTTGCTGGTAGGCCGCACCTATCCGAAGGTTAAGGTTGGTTAATTGCGGCAGCGTGTCGAGCAACGCTTGGTAACCGTCGATTGCACCATCCCAGTCACTAGCTTCTAGTGCAGCATCAGCAGCTGCCATGTCGGTCTGAAGTTGCTCGGCATTAAGGCCAGCCAAGGCTTCGTCACCAAGCGCAAGTTCTAACTGGGTTCGGATACGAATCAGCTGAAAATCAAGATTCGGATTTCTTCCAGCTCGAGTAATCCTCATACTGGTTTCGTCTGGGTTGTAGCCTTCGATTTCAGCGTGAAAAGTCCAGACACCGGTCATCATTCCGATAATGGCGTAGCTTCCTGATGAGTCAGTTGTTGCTTCAAACCGTGGAGGTCGTGCCTCAGGATTCTCGGCGGTGATCGTGACGCCCTCCATTGGCTCTCCGAGGTCGTCGTAGACGTTACCCACGAGACGTTGAGCTATAGCCGAGGGGGCTGTCGCCACCACGAGGGCAAAGACAATTGAGGTATAAACAACCTGGCTGAGACGAAAGTTCATGGCATACTCCTGTTTGTCAACGGCACCTACGACGCCTAACAAGTATAGCCTATGCGAAAGTTCTTTTAAGGTGTGTGAGAATGTCGGAGCCAGCCCGAAAACAAAGAAGACTTTACCGGTCAGCTGCCAATGCCTGTACAGCATTGATAGCTTCCCTGGCCTCCCCAGCAGCTGCGGCATTGGCCGGCACTAGCCGATAGGCAGCTAACGCACGGTTATAGTCAGTTTTTTCTTTGTAAGCGTGGCCGATTTGTAAGTTGAGACTTGTAAGTTCGGGAACATCATCGAGGAGCTCTGAGTAGGCCTCGATCGCGCCGTCGTAATCACCCTCGTCAAATAATGCATCCGCTTCGTCCAATGCTAGCTCCAACTCGACGCCACGGAGATTAGCAAGAACCCCGGTTGACGGTGGGGGGGGGTTAAGAGGGTCGGTTTCCATAACAAACCTGATGGTTCCACTCATGCCAGACCCAAGAACTTCACCGAATCCCTGTACCGGCTCGTACCCGACACGCTGAATAATGAATAGCCATTGACCGGTCTGGAGTCCGACAAAGGAAAACCGTCCATTGCCGTCCGTCGTCGTTTCAAAACTACGCTGCCACCCGGAGTTTTCGGCTACGACTTGGGCGCCTTCCAGTGGATTACCTTCAACATCACGCACGGTACCAGAAATAAAACCGGGTATGTTGAAATCAGGCTGCGCCGAGGCGTTCTGGGCCGAGAGCGGCAGGAGGATCACGATCGCGAGACAAAGAGAAATAAGTACGCGCCACATAGCTGCAAACACCGTCGTCCAGTATACACCCGGCCAAGGGGACCGTTTCACTTCTGCTGTGGTTCCGAGGCATTCGCACTAGGGAATGCCTCACCTGATCGAACGGAAGAATTCTGGTTGTTACATTTGATAAAGCATGATGTAGACGATCACGCCGGTTATCGAGACATAGAGCCAGAGAGGCAATGTCCAACGAGCGATCCGTCGATGTGCGTCAAACTGAGTGCGGAGGGCTCGGGCGAGGGTGATAAGGGCCATCGGCAGAATGACGATGGCAAGAACAATATGGCTGATCAGGATGGTGAAATACAGAATACGCAGGGGTCCCTGACCGGTAAATGCGATAGACCCAACATTGAAGTGATACACCAGGTAGCTGGCAAGAAACAGCGACGAGGTTGCAAAAGCCGCGAGCATACAGCGGCGGTGTTGTTCGACCTTGCCTTGGCTGATTAACACCCAGCCAGTCGCAAGTAGCACCGTTGCAAGTGCATTAAGGCTGGCATTGACGGCGGGAAGGTCAGCAATTTCAATCATGGCTTGTTGCCTTTCACCAGAGCCGAGAAGTTAAAAGAAAAACCCAGAGAGCAGGAAGGTATACAAGTGAACCGATGAACAGCCGTCGTGCACGGGTCTCCGTTGGGCTCGTCATGAATTGTATTGCGAGGAAGAGAAAGCAGAGTCCGAGACCTCCCGCAAAAAGAAGGTAGGGCTTTCCAGATAGCCCGACAGCCGTTGGGGCAAGACTCATCGGTAAGAGGAGTAGTGAAAAGAAGACTGCATGGCGAGCGGTGCGTCGACCATCTTCGTCTTGCGTTGCAACGAGCGGAAGCCCTGCTCGACGAAAGTCCTTCCGGTGCATCCAAGAGAGTGCATGAAAATGTGGCATTTGCCAGAAGAAGACGATGCCAAAGAGCACCCAAGCTTCAACGGTTAGGGCGCCGCGTGCTGCCGTCCAGCCAATCACTGGTGGCAGCGCGCCCGGAATGGCGCCGATAATGGTGGCTAGAGAAGTTCGTCTCTTTAGTGGCGTGTAAATACCAACGTAGACAACCGTTGTCGTGGCAGCGACGGCGGCAGCGACGAGATTGGTTCCGAGTGCCAGTTCGACAAGTCCCATCACTGAAATACCGACGGCAAATAGTCGACCCTCAGTGGGGGTGAGTCGTCCAGTGGGAATGGGCCGTTGCCGAGTGCGATGCATGGATTCGTCTATGTCTCGCTCGGATATTTGGTTAAGTGCTGCGGCGCCACCTGCTACCAGGCCGGCACCAATCAGAACGTGAAGGGCAACGGATATTTCAAACGAAGCGTTGACACCGAGCAGGTAACCGACGCCAGTCGTAGCTACAACGAGTGAGTTAAGTCTCGGTTTGGTTAGCGCAACGAAGTCGGCGAGATGACGACGATGTGTTACAAGGGCCACGGTGTCACTTTTCATGCTTGAGCCTCTGACTCAGTTGGAACCGATCCAACACAAGGTTCATGCTGATCGCGTTGCATCTCGACGTCTCTGAATGACATGCGATGGACTCGTAGAGCGAGGGCAACTGAAGTGACCAGTACAGTCGCGCCAACGGCGACGTGTGCCGTGTTGATATAGATTTGTTTTTGACTTAGAACGGTTAAGGCGCCAAGACTGAACTGGAGGCATACAAGTGAGCCAAGTAGTAATGCTGGGCGCGCTAGCGTACGAACGGGTCGGTGGTGGTACAGCACGTGAGCCACCGTAGCGAGTATAAGGACGGTGACGACTAACGCTCCAACTCGATGGGCAAAATTGAAGGCGATTCCCGTAGTCCATACTGGAGGTATGAGTAGACCGAAAGGCAGGGGAAATTCCGGTATTGCAAGTCCGGCATCGGTATGTCTCATTGTGGCGCCAATTAGAATTTGGCAATAAATACTGAACGGTATTATGCGTGTTAGCCACGAAAGGGTACGGTCATTGAGTGGATGTGGTCTGCCATACTGTCCTCGCCAACCAGGTGACGTGAAAACCGTAAGACTGACGACGAGGACGAAGAAGAGTTGGGCTAATCCTGCATGGCTGATGGAAATAAGCGGTGGTAGAAAATACAGCACGGTCAGTCCGCCAAGCGTGCCCTGTGTGATGACAGTGGCGAGTGCGAGCCATCCCAGACGCCGAACCCATACCCTCGATTCGGTCCGAGCAAGCCATATGACCAGACCGATGGTTAGCATGCCGACGATGCTAGCAATGAGCCGATGACCATGTTCGTACAGAATTCCGCCGACCATTTTTGAAAGCGGAAACGAAAACATAAAATAGCCGTACGTGTTGGGCCAGTCAGGCACGGCAAGGCCAGAACCGGTACTCGTCACCAAGCCGCCAGCTGCGATCAGCACTAATGACGCGGCGGTGAGCAACTTGGTGTAGTGATGCAGCCAGCGCATGAAGAGCGGCCTAAGAGAGCATTGTTTCGATAAAACGAGAACGCGCCGCACCATAAAAAGTGCGGCGCGTTGTATTTGGAAATAATGGCGCCCGTCTAACCGACGCTAAAACTGAACGATACCTCGGTTGTTTCGCCATCACCGACGGTCACATTCTGTGTCTGAGTTCCAAGCATTTCGTGCCATGCTTCGACGACATAATCGCCTGCAGGCAGGTTGCTCAAATCAAAAGTCCCATCTGACCCAGTAGTAGCGAAAAAGGGATGGGGTAAAACGCCCGCATATGAATTCATCCATCCATGGACGTCACATTTGAAAGGGACCATCACTTCGGGTTGGTCGAACTGTCGGTCCAATGTCATACCTTGTATGGGTTGACCTGTATTGAATTCCGCGTTCGCGGCAGGGGTTGCGTGGATGTTGTGCAGCGTAGGATCAGAATTAACTATCTGCACTGTCTGACCAACTTGGAGGCCAAAAATGTGAGGGTCGTAGCGGCAACCTTTTTGGTCGAGAACAACCGTCTCGCTTGCTGGTGGGTAGGTGCCGGAGATGCCCTCCTTAACGTAAACAAAGACATTTCCTAAGGTGTTTTCCTCTCCAACAATGTAGTACTCCGTATCTGTCGTTGTTGCTTCTGTGACACACACTGGGTCTGAATTCATGCGGATTACTTCGGCCATTGGGGCGGCACCATCAATCGTCACGGTTCCGCTTACGGTGCTACTACCCATGGTGCCGCCACTGCAACCGCCACCGCCACCTGTTGAGGATCAGGGGACGACTGAACCGGGAGCCACGTCAGACCGACTTTCACAAGCCGACGTGACGAACAACATTACGACTAAGACAAACGACCAGATTGTTCGGTACTGCATCGAAATACTCCTGCACGGAAAAAGTGATGACGAGAGGCCAGCACAGCGACGCCCTCATCCGAGTTAATACTAACGCCCCTAATTATATCAACTCAGTTGACATCACGTAGTTTCCTGAAAATTCGGTCCTCTAGCCAGTTCTGGTCCCACCATTCCATGGGAGTAACCGGTCGGCCGTTGAGCAGAACGGCGAAGTGGAGGTGATCGCCGCCTGCGAGACCGGTTTGACCGCTCAGGCCGAGTCGGTCGTCACGGGTGACCACCATGCCGGGTGTAACTTCAATGGAGGATAGGTGCGCATAGAGCGATTGCAGTCCCATCCCGTGGTCAATTAGGACGCAATTGCCGTAGATACCGAGATAATCCGCAAAAATAACTGTTCCAGAGTTGGATGCATGAATTGGTGCGTTGGCTGTTGAGGCTAGATCGAAGCCAAGATGGACCTGTTGATCGACATCGTCTCCGCCATAAACGTACGTTCGATGGTCAGCGAAACCCGATTCAACTTGTGAATTTGATAGCTGTCGAAACGGACCCTCCCACAACCATCTATCGGCAGTAGTAGTTGCGAGCTGCATCACGGTGGAACGGTTCTGTTGTCGCAATTCACCATTGATGAACAAATAAAGATCCAGAAGGTCCGAAGGAGCGGTTTCCCCGTCAACTTGTTCATCCGCTAAGGAGGCTGTGCGCGCAACGATTCCTGGTACCACCCGACTGAGGAAGCGGTCACTCAACGGGATCCGAGACCTCCTGAATTGTCGCTCAAAAATGCGGAAATCAAACTGCGCAGTTCCAGTGTTGCCAGCCGGGTCGCGTGCATACAGCTCAATCGGCGTTGTCAGAGCTTGATCGTAAAGTAGCGCGAAAAAAAGCAATTCTGAGGCCATCAGAGTTGTCTATACCGGCACCTGATGCAGGATATCCTGGGTACTCTCGGTCGCCAACCCGAACGCCGGACTCTACGTCATGTGGAGTTACTCGATACACGATGAATTCGGAGCCGCCGTGGTTGACATAATGCAGCGTTGAGAGCGGCGTCAATCTTGGTGGCTCAAGACGTACCATGACATCGATTGTTTTTTCTGTAGTAGCTTCACGGTAGCCAAAGAGCACGGGGCGGGTCGCGCGAACGACGAGTTTGGCTGGGCCTGCTGCTATGGCCGGGTGAGTTTCTCGGTTAAACGTGCGAGTA
>CAZDQD010000083.1:0-4897 GCA_964507425.1 uncultured Vicinamibacteraceae bacterium | reverse complement strand
TGCTGAACTCGCTCGACTTGAGATTGGGGAGGTCCTGCTGTTCCAGAGCAAGTAAGTCACCAAGCGTTCCGGCAACCAACGCCGCGCCGGTGGCCCCAGATGCCTTTCGAATAAAGTCTCGCCTCGTGCGGTAGATCTCTTAGGGAGTTATTTCTGACGACGGAATGTCAGGTGCCTGTTTAATAAGCATCGGGTTACCTCAATCTGCGTTTCACCACTTTTTACGAGTATGTATGTCAATGGTCGCCTCGCCACACCAGGATTGGCAACATGTTGAACCAACTCATGTCAAAAACGATCACGAACAAGCGCAACAGTCACCAAAACTCCAGAATTTCTCTCTAGATAGCGTGTAAGGACATAAGGCCAGCAAATGTTCCGAACCGACCTGCTCATCTGACAAAAGCACTGTTACTCTTTCTCGTACCACCGAGCGAGACGGTTCGGCGATACGCCACAAAAAAACAGGGCTAGCAGAGCTAAATTCGAAATCGTCCTCCTGAGCCACCCATCTTTGTCCCAACGTCGTGGAGAAACAACAACCGCTGTGTCAGGAAACCATAGACCACCAATTACCGCCAAACGTCGAATAAAATCGACGTCCTCCATTAAAGGCAACGGAGAAAATCCGCCAATTCGCTCAAAAGCAGTCCGACGAACAAAAAACGCTTGGTCCCCATATGGCAAGGTAAACAATCGAACCCGCGCAGCCACAGCATGCTCAATGACGCGCGCGAACAGACGTTTCGTGGGGAGAGAAAAGCGAAAGGCGCCGCCGACAACCTCTGGTTTCCGATCGGCTTCTTCAATGACTGACAACCAATCGGGATGCAACCTGACATCGGCATGTAAAAACATCAACCAACTAGCCGCCGACGCGTGCGCTCCCTCATTCATCTGACGACCGCGCCCAGGCGGACTATCGACCCAACGCACGTTCCGATACTGAAAACGCAACTCGTGCAAACAACGGTCTGCAGAATCGCCGTTCACGACCACAATCTCAATGCGATCTCGTCGGCAGTGAGCACATAAGATTCTTAGTAACGTGCGAAGTTCGTCTGCGTCACGAAATACCGGAATGATGACCGACAGGAAGGGTGGACTCACGTAAGTAGTGTGTGACTATACCGGCAAAAGTAAAACCTCTTATCGCTAAGTCAGCGTAAGAAACCGAACACTCTCAGACCATATGCGATCAAGACTAGCGCTTAATTGGTGGTCATCGTCAAGCATGACCAGCTGGACACTTGAGTTTTTCTCTGCAAAACGCGACACCATTACGGGATCCACGATACTGTCACGTCTTCCTTGCAGGACCAGTGTCGGTATCTCGCAACCGGTAGCAAACATATCGTAGCTCGCTGCATCACGAAATAATTCATAGTGAACACGAGACGGCTTACCGTAAGCATAATGGTGGAGTTCCCACCACCCGGTTTCTCGCCAGCGTGACATTCCCTTAATCCCAAGGCCCTCTAAAGGTCGCTGACCAAAATCAAGCGCGGGAGCCAACAGCACAAGTGCGTCAATAACACGACGTATTTTCTGAGGAGCCCTGCTTGCCACGCAAAGTGCCACAAAGGCACCGAGACTTGAACCAAACAGTACCACGCGACCGGAACCCAACCCATCGACTAGTCGTACTACCTGGTCGACCATACGTGAGGTTGTAAGTGTAGAAAAATCGGGTTCGTTTAAATTCGGACAGTAGAAGGGAATGCCACTTTCGGCAAACTGACGCTCAAGGAATACCGCTTTCGACGAGGCTGGAGAGGAAGCAAACCCATGAAGATAGACAACCCGCATCACGACCCCTATTTATTTTCTACAGTTTGTGACCACAGTCTGGTCGGCAACGACAAAGAATGTTGCCAAATCCCTCGGTGTGGTAGTGATAGGTCAGTTCTTCTCCGCACCTAATGTTCCGTGCGGCAATAATCCAAATTGTGTCGCCTACAACATTGCTATAACAGTTCGGACGACATGCGTGGTTGATAAACCGAGAAACGTTGCCGCCAACATTCGCGTCACGCGTGAACAGGCGGTTAATTCTGAAACACCAAATCTCTCCACGCCGAAGATATTTGTCTTCACGAAGAATGCTATCTCGGCTCCTTATTTTCTCGCCCGCATAATGAATAACCCGTTTATTCTTGTTGATATCTTCTCCTGCATAAACACCCCAACCATGCAACTTCGACCGACGTCGTTTGAGTTTTGGGAAATACAGTCCAGTCGCAAACGGTTCTGAATTATCGCGCAACCTTTGGCGACTCAACATGGGCGCTAAGAATAGCACGCACCCTTAGCGACCTTTATCGATTGGCAACTCCTCGTATAATGCCACGCGTGGCAGGATGCTGTGACGAAACCCCACCAACACTTTTGCTCGCAGGAGTTTCTCAATTCAATCGAGGCGAGTTTTTCCGACAACATGAAACTCTCGAAGATTTGTGGAATACCGAAACAAGAGATGTCCGTCGCCTCTACCAAGGCATCCTACAAATTGGCGTCGCGATGTACCACATCACGAAAAATAACCATCACGGCGCTGTCTACATGATCACGAGAGGTTCTAACTACCTCCTTCCTTTTACGCCATCATGCCAAACCGTTGATGTCAGTAACCTGCTGGATCAAGCGGCACGAATCCTTGGCGAATTAGAGCGCCTTGGCCCGAGCAACCTCGACAAATTCAACTGGTTGCTGAAGCCAAAAGTGCGATTCGTCGAAAAGTAGAACTCGAACCACGCAAAATGTCAGCCCCCCATTTCACATCGAAAACAGTCGATTTTCTCAAAAAATTAGAACGGAATAACAACCGCGAGTGGTTTCGTGCTCATCGGAATGAATACGAAACTGACGTACGTCAACCTATGGTCGACCTTGTCGAACACATGGAGCTAGACCTGAGAACATTCGCACCAGAGCTTATTGCGACACCACGAAAATCAATCTACAGAATTTACCGGGACACTAGGTTCTCAGCCAATAAAACTCCGTTTAAGACTCAAATCGCCGCGATCTTCCCACATCGGAAGCTACCGAAACATGGCGGAGCCGGGCTCTACCTTCACATCTCAACTGAAAGCGTCGTTATCGGTGGAGGGCTCTATCGACCCGAACAGCGTCAGCTCCAGCACCTGAGAGAATTCATCTCAGTGAACGAACAACTGTTACGAGATATCACCCAATCAAAACAATTTCTGCAATGTTACGGATCACTGTCTGGCCATCGACTCAAGAGGACTCCCCGCGGGTTCGGCCGCGATCACCCTGCGGAAGACTTTCTACGTTTCACCCAGTTTCTCGCGAGCACGAATCGGCCCGTAACATTTGCAACCAGCAGACGATTTTATTCATCAGTCGTGCGACTTTTTAAGAAGCTCACGCCCTTGATACATTTCCTCAATGAACCACTCGTACGAAACGAATTTCATCTGTAGTTTCGGTTAAGAATCAACATCGCCCCGCCACCTTAACCCTAATGGAATTCATGCTTCAGTTGGACAGACCATCAGCGTCCCAACACATGTCTGAGCGCGGCCTCTAAGGTTGGATAGCCAAACCTAAAGCTTGAGTCCTGTAGCCTTTTCGGTTCCACGTTCGTGCTCGCCAGTAAAAGGGCATCTGCCATCTCACCAAAAACCAGCCGTGCCGCAAATTGTGGAACTGGAAACACAGTCGGACGGCCCAGTACTTTTCCTAGAGTTTTCGTAAACTCAGTATTTGTGACCGCGTTTGGTGCCACAACGTTCACGGGGCCACTGAGGTCCTCGGTATTTAACACATGAGTTACAGCCCCCAACACATCATCAAGAGCAACCCAACTCATGTACTGGTTTCCAGAACCGATTTTTCCGCCAACCCCCATCTTGAAAGGAAGAAGCATTTGACCCAAGGCTCCACCAGCGGGAGAAAGCACGATCCCTATCCTAAGATGCACGACTCGAATCCCTGCTTCACGCGCTACCTGGGTCGATTCTTCCCACGCTTCAGAAACTTCTGGCAAAAACCCTGGTCCGGAAGGAGAGTCTTCATTTAATCGCTCCGTCCCCCGGTCACCGTAATAGCCGATCGCCGAAGCTACAACCAAAGTCTTCAACTTAGGGTTTTGTCGCGCCAAAGCTTCGGCCAATCGCCGAGTGGGACCAACCCGGCTATCGCGTATACGTGCTTTACGAGCTTCATTCCAACGACCACTGGCTATATTCTCCCCCGCCAAGTGAACGACAGCATCAAGACCCTCCGACGCATCCGGTGTGATGTCACCTGTTGCCGGGTCCCAACCCGACGTTCCGGCCTGCACATCGCCTCCGAGCCGGCGAAGTGGGACCACAGAATGACCACCACTCTGAAGGAAGGGCGTCAAGGCGGAACCGATCAACCCAGTCGCACCAGTAATAGCAACCTTCATTGACTTACTCCTATAGCTACTAAGTAACGCTGTATCAAAAGACGTAACGCGATGGCGATAGGCAAACAGGCGATCGATCTCTCGACGCGCATAGCCTGTCCCCAGGCGCCCCAACCATCCAAACGGCAGCTCATACCTTACGTCATCCACCAACACCATTTTTGCATCAGTCTTTGTTTCAAAATGATGCTGGTGTTCCCAAAAGGCAAATGGTCCTTTCACCTGCCGGTCGCTAAACATCCGCGGTGGCTCATAACGACCATGCTCAGCCACCCACTGTCGCCAGAACGGACCAACTTTAATGCTCAGAACTATCCTGGTGCCGGTCTCCAGCCCGGCACCCGTTCGATCAACAAGTCTCGTTGGCTGCCATGGTGGCCCAAGCCGTTGAAAAGCACCTTGCCGCGCGTGCCAATTAAACACCGTATCGCGCGATGCGTTAATGACTGATGTGCGCCGATAACGATCCATCCGGGA
>CAZDQD010000082.1:0-8544 GCA_964507425.1 uncultured Vicinamibacteraceae bacterium | reverse complement strand
ACTTCCTCCCAGCGAAGCACTTCCGTGCCGCCGTTTTCATGAATTCTCACTGCATGTGTCATGACTTACCCCAACGATGAAGTTATCCAAAGGCGTTGATGTTAGCGGTTGCGTTACCATAGCACCAGCCATGGCTATCGTGAACGGTGCGTTTGACACACATCATCCGCCATCGTCTGATCTACTAGCAGACTGCGTCCACTGCGGATTTTGTTTACCCGCCTGCCCTACGTACACACTGTGGAATCGGGAAACTGATTCGCCGCGAGGGAGAATTCACTTAATCAAAGTCGCACTGGAGGGAAAGGCTGAAATCACAGATGACTTTGCGCGGCACTTCGACACGTGCCTGGGCTGCATGGCGTGTGTGACCGCGTGCCCATCCGGTGTCCAATACGACAAGCTCATTGAGGCTGCACGACCACAGATCGAACGGCGCGCACGTCGAACTGTCATCGACTCTCTATTCCGAAAAATCATCTTTTCACTTTTCCCATATCCCGCCAGGCTGAAAACAGCCGCAATCGGACTCTGGCTCTACCAAACACTCGGACTGCAATGGTTTGTACGGTCAACCGGCTTACTGAACGCAATTCCTAAGCGAGTTCGGGCGATGGAAGCTGTTGCACCAGAAGTTTCACTGCGCAACAGTTGGTCATCCATGCCCACTTTAGTTGAAGCCACCGGCACACGACGCGGAACGGTTGCAATGCTGCTGGGTTGCGTACAGCAAGTGTTTTTTTCTGAAGTGAACCGTGCAACAGTCCGAGTGCTATCAGCGGAAGGTTATGACGTTGTGATACCGGAACGTCAGGGTTGTTGCGGTGCCCTTATGCTCCATGCTGGACTTGAGCAGCAGGCTGAACAAATGGCTCGTCGTTTCGTTGACGCCTTTGAACCTTACCTAGAGACCGTTGATTTTATTGTGATCAATGCGGCAGGTTGCGGGTCAAGCCTCAAAGAATACGGTCATCTGCTCCGCGACGACCCGCGTTATGCAACTCGCGCAAAGGCGCTCGCCAACAAATGTCGGGATATCTCAGAGGTGCTCTCGACACTAAAACCCCAGGCTCCACGACACCCACTACCGATGAAAATCGCTTACCACGACGCGTGCCACCTACGACATGCTCAGGGAATCAGCGCGGAGCCACGTCAGGTGTTAGCAACAATCCCTGAGCTAGAGGTACAGGAGATTCCAGAGGGAAATCTTTGCTGCGGTTCTGCTGGTATTTATAACCTTGTGGAGCCAGAAACCGCTGATGAACTCGGTGACCGAAAAGTCCACAATGTAATGCAGACTGGAAGCACAACTGTCATCTCTTCGAATCCTGGCTGTCTCCTACAAATAAAAAGTCGCTCCGAGCGTCAAGGACAAGCTATCCGAACAATGCACCTGGTAGAACTTCTAGATGCCTCTATCCAGGGCGACAGACTTGACACCTGACCAACAAGTAACTCCAGGCTATAACCCCGCTGGTCCACGAAAAGCATTCAGTCGGTTAGCTGAGTCGAATCGGTTTTTGACAGCCCTCATGACAGTTATGCCAGAGCCTACCGGCCCCCAGACATCAACTTTTTGACGAAGCGTGAGGTCGGCGCTACGGAGCACCGCTGAGCCTCGACCGACAGGCAGTTTCTCTCGGAGAGCCAAAATTAAGCGTGCCTGCGAATCAACCGGACCCTCCAATCTGATATCGGCAACCCCGAGTCCAACCCGCCCGGCAACAGCAAACCGAAGGTCTTCCTTACTCGAAGTTTCGCGAACCCAGTCAAGCATGGCTATTAATTCGCTGGGAAGACAGCTTAGCTTGATGAGCGTTCCGGGAAGATCCCAGTGACCCATGTGCTGCCGCCAAATCTCCGTCTCTTCTGTTTCCAATATGGCCCGACACGTCCCACGTCGACCGACAACTTCAATGGCCTGTTCCGCCTGCCGCGCGCATGAATCTTCGACTGATTCGAAACGGACAAGTACACGCACTTCGCACTCATCAGCCATAAGTTCAAGGGCTGTGGGTGTCAGACTAGATGCCGCAAGGTCGGCCACCACAGGCACGGCCGTCCCAAAGGAATCTAGATTAACGATAACGGTCCGTGAAGCCGCAGCTTTCGGGGCCAACTTAAACGTTGCCGTAACAATCACGCCCAGACAACCAAACGACCCAGTCATTAATCTAGACAAGTCGTACCCGGCAACGTTTTTTACGACGATGCCCCCCGCTTTAGCCAGACACCCGTCGATTCTCGCCAAAGTAACACCGATGATCGAATCCCGCGGTGCACCAAATCCGTGCCGTCTTGGTCCACTGTCGTTAGTAGCAACGATGCCGCCAATCGTCGCACAATTCGCCCAAGGCGGATCCCACGGAAGCCATTGGCCATGACTGGCTAGTGCGCTATTTAGCGACGCAAGCGTCGCACCAGCTTCAACCGTGGCCGTTAAATCACCATGCCGATGAGCAATAACTCGATTGAGACCACTGGTGGAAATCAGTACGTCCACCGGTCCACTGGGCGCACCCCACATCTGCTTCGAGCGTCCGCCGGTGACCTGAACTTGAAGTTGTTCAGACGAAGCCCATCGCAATGTCTCGGCCATCGCATCGGCGGAGAAAGGCTCAACTACAACGCGAGGACGAACGCCGTCAAAAGCGTCGCGATCCGTCGCCTCGCGCGCATTACACTCAGAGTGCGTGCGAATCTGGTTAAGCAATGTATCGGTTGACAGCAAGGTTATTTAAACTCGCTCCGCGAGGCCCGCAGCTTCCGCGGGGTGTTTACGATAGGGGCCTGGAACCTCGCCACATAGCCTCGGAGTTGGAAATACTTTCCCAGGATTACAGACATAATGCGGGTCAAAGGCACAGCGAACCAGCTGCATCGTATCAAGGTCACCCTCACTGAACATCTTCGGAAGATATTCAGCCTTGTCGGCACCAACACCGTGCTCTCCGGTAATGGAACCACCGGCATCAAGACAATAGGTTAATATCTCGGTCGCCACATTCTGAGCAAGATCAGCCTGTCCTTCGATCCGATCGTCGTAACAAACAAGCGGATGCAAATTGCCATCACCTGCATGAAACACGTTACCAATCTTAAGGCCGGAACGTGCCGACAACGCTTCAATTCGGTTAAGTACTTCAGACAGCTTCGTCCGTGGGATTACACCATCCTGGACGTAATAACTTGGCGAAACTCGCCCCATCGCAGCAAAAGCAGCCTTCCGTCCTTGCCAAAAGCGCAGCCTTTGCTCATCAGTTCTTGCAATTTGAATTTCAATGGCGGCTGCATCTGCACAAAGCTGTTCAACACGTGAAAACAATGCCGTAACATCCGCATCCGCACCGTCAAGTTCAACAATAAGCACAGCATCAGCGTCCGGAAAATTTGGATGAACAGCTGCCTCCGCAGCTTCGATAGTCACTCTGTCCATCATTTCTACAGCGGCGGGAATGATGCCCGCACCAATAATTCCTGATACGGCTTTTCCAGCATCTTCCGTCGAATCAAACGCCGCCAATAAAGTTTTCACCGCTGCCGGTTTCGTCAAAAGGTTTAATGTCACCTTCGTAACAACTGCTAGCGTGCCCTCAGAACCCACCAACACTCCAAGAAGATCAAGTCCCGGTGCATCAAGTGCCGCACCGCCGAACTGCACAACTTCTCCATCCGGTAATACCGCCTCCACACCAAGTACGTGGTGTACGGTAAAACCATATTTCAGACAGTGGGCCCCGCCTGAATTTTCAGCAAAATTTCCACCGATCGAACAGATGACCTGGCTCGATGGGTCCGGTGCGTAATAAAGGCCGTATCCGGCAACCGCTTTACTCACATCCAGATTCATGACACCTGGTTCAACCGTTATCCGTCGGTTCGGTACATCAATATCTAGAATATGATTCATCCGTGTCATCACGATCAAAACGCCATCCGGATGCGGCATCGCACCTCCAGACAATCCCGTTCCTTGTCCTCGAGCGACAAATGGCACACTCGATTCGGTACACAGGCGTATAACACCCTGCACTTGCTCGGTAGACGTTGGCAACACTGCCACTCCAGGCTTAGAACGTAACTTTGCCAAACCATCGGTTTCATAGGTCAGCAATTCACCGTCATCCTTAACGATGCCGTCTAAACCAACAATTTGCTCAAGGTCATGAATGAATCGACTATCCATCAAGCTCCTTTAACTGTTCCCAAGTTATTCGTTCTGTCCGCTACGGTCTGGCGTATTGATCGATTATCCGAGAAATCGCCCGTTGACACACTCGGCAAAATCCAACCGGATTTCGCGTAAACATAATGCAATCAATCTCCGGCCTGTACAGTCCCGTTTGTTGGTACGACGCCCCTTCGAAAGCTCCGACCTGTCCTGCATGTGGCATTTCTTGCAGAAGTGCCGTTTCCGTCTGCATTTGCAATGTAAAGAGCTGGTCCATTTCGACCTCGGCTGCACCTGTCGTACGGAGCCCAGCGCGTTCCCGCTGAGCAGCAACGCTCTCTGTTTCGAAGGCGTCTTTGTCCCATGGTGTCGGCAATGGTGTGTCAACTTCCACAAGGTCGCCCCATTTCAGTGCACCAGGATCATGTAACGCCGTTACATTTGGTTCCCATGGCTCCGGATGGTACGTTCCAGTAGTTTCGTACGCGACATCAGACGTGTAATACTCGTCCGCTAACCCCGCAAAATGGTGCCCAAATTCATGTATGAAAACGTATTCTGCAAAGCCAGTATCCACGGCAGCTGTCGCCTGAAAATTGAAGATTCCGCCTCCACCGTACTGCTCCTCGTTCACCAAGATCTCGATAAATTCATACGGCGCTGCAGAAGCCGCATCTCGAAGCGCCCGATTGTCATAAGTTAAAACATAGCGTTCTGAATCGAAGATGTTGTATTCAGTCGAAAGTGGCGTCCGACGAAACTCGCCGGCCCGCGGGCGGGTAACACCAGATTCTGCAGCAGGTAAATCAAGCCCCCAAACATTAAAATCATCGCGCCGGCTTTTGAACGGCTCTTCTTCGAAGAGCGCTTCTACTAATCTCCTCGCATCATCATGAAATTTTTCAAGTTCGTTTTCCGCGTAACCGTCACCCAAAACAAGTAGGTCTACCTTCTCAATTGATGGACCATTCGTAAAAAGCTCCCACACGTCGCCCACCGGCGGTCGGTCTACAGGATTAACGAAGCGAGAATTTGGGTCAATCGATGTAGTCCAAAGCTCCCGGAAACGATTCTGCTCCCCACGAACATTGAGTACTACCCGGACAGGTCGCTGTGGCCACGGAAAACGAAGAGATTCATGAAACACGCGGTGAGCTTCACGTGACTCAGCCGTAGTCTCCCACTCACCGTATATGGACGCGAACCCCCGCGAGAAAATCAAACGACCAGTCTCGTCATCGACCACCTCAAACAGGTACTTACCAAGATTCAGGTCGTCTATCAGCCGGGTCCGACTACCAGCCCACGGACCGTCCGACACCACTTGGTCAAGTCCCAACAATTCGTTTCCAAGTCCCCCACCATGGAAGTAATCAACCCGCATCGTTTTATCAACGAAATACCGTGAAAATGTCACGGACTCTTCCTGTTGGAGCGTAGATGTCGCACCCAAGTGACTAAAACCCTGCAATAAGGAAACAGAAGACCACGCCCCCACTCCGACAATAACGACAGCGAGCAAAGTGATTCGTTTCAATGCCTTGTCCATTCCGCACATTCTAACGCTGAACTCTCCAAAAACCCGCTGCCACTGAAAATCCGTCTGTTCGTTACCACTGTCAACACACTGGCCATACCACGCTGCTACGATAGGCGGCGATGCAGGCCCTCGTAATAGAACCGGTAGAACCTTCCGATAAAACCCCTCGTGTCTCTGGTGCTAGGCGCGGTGTTATTCGAAATGTGCGCTTCAGTGAACGTCCGGGCGAATGTCGCGTACGCGTCACCTACGCCGGTATCTGTGGCACTGACCTCGAGCTTCTTCGTGGCTACGCAGCTTACGAAGGTATACCTGGCCACGAGTTTGTAGGCGTTGTTGAAGACGCGCCAATCGGAGAGCAACACTGGATTGGCAAACGGGTAGTCGGAGAAATTAATGCCGGATGTAATAGCTGCGAATGGTGCCATGCCGGCATTTGTGAACATTGCCCCGACAGATCAGTGCTCGGTATCGTCAATCGGGACGGTGCGTTCGCAACCCACTTATCAATCCCACCACAAAACCTGCACGAAGTGCCGGCATCGCTAGCTGATGAAGTCGCCGTCTTTGTCGAACCGACTGCAGCGGCCTGCGAAATTCTCACGCAAGTTGAGGTCACACCGTCGGCCCGTGTCGCCATCGTCGGTGACGGACGTCTTGGATTACTCGTCGGACAGGTGCTTCGCTCCACCGGTGCGGATGTCACACTCATAGGTCGTCACGAGGATAAACTTAATTTCGGAAACAAACTAGGTTTGGTTACATGCTCGTCAAACGACGTACTCCCGCACAGGTCGTTTGACTTTACGATAGACGCCACCGGTCAGCCTAGTGGTCTTCGTCGTGCTCTTGAACTAGTTCGGCCTCGCGGAATAGTTGTCATGAAATCAACCTTTCATGGAGAAACACCGATCAGCCTTTGGCCAGCCGTCGTCGACGAAATCACTTTGGTTGGCTCGCGCTGCGGACCATTTGACAAGGGTATTGCAATGCTCAAACAGGGAACCGTTCAAACGGCCCCACTAGTCTCTGGAATTTTTCAGCTCGATGATTTTGGTTCTGCATTCGACTTGGCGGGCCGAGCGCTGAAGGTATTGCTAAAACCCTAAATCGCGTCGCTAGACCACCCTAATCGCTAACCGCCAACTCACCGGGAACAATTGGCCGTGTCCTAGGCATTTTGCCTCGATACGAAAGGTAGCCTACAACCATAAGCACGCTGACGAACGCGACCAACTTAGTGACATCACCAATTCGTCCGGCCGGCACAACTGCCCACAACAGCCACAACATTGGTTGAGCCAAGCAAACGGCCCATAAAGAACCGTAAAAAAACCGTCTTTCGTGACCTTCTCCTTTCGTCGACAACATTACGCGCGGCAGTCGACCTAAAGCACCAAGAAGCCAGATCCCAATGGCCATCGGAAAGTACGCCAATTCGTATAGCTCACGAAGCATCCAGACGCCACTGACCACAGCAACGATAAGTCCGGCAAGATTGAGCAAACCAAAGGTGAGGATCGCGCTCCATGCAAATGTGTAGCAAACGCGACGATAGGCAGGGTTCGGTCTGTCCTCAGTAAAACGAATAATGTACGGTCTTGGCTCGCATCCAGGAAGTTTTCCTCTTACACCAGCAATAGCCGTACCAAGCATGACAAGTCCGAGCCAAGTCGCGATGCGTGAGTCGAATCCGTACTCAAATAGTTCAATCGTGAGCGGTCCCGGGGTGATGAAAAATACCCAGACCCAAATTGGCCAGTGGTTAAACCTGTAGTACAGCTTATTTCGGGACCGAATCTTACGTTCAGCGGCAAACTCAACAGGAATCCCACGGTCATCGGTAGGCTTTGTGTCAGTACCCATACGCGGTGATTCCAAGTTTCAGCTCGTACACCAGCACAAATAACATACCGCCTATTTGTACATGTTGTCGTGAAGTCACTCCCAGCAATAACTTTTCCAATTTCTGGGCGCGAATAAGGCTAAGCCATGTAAAGCAAAGTCCTGAATATATGAAAAACGCCCGGGCTCGACCCACGAGCTCGGGCGCATAAATACTCCCGGCAGTGACCTACTCTCCCACGAAGCAACCCTCGCAGTACCATCGGCGGTAGAGGGCTTAACTGCCGTGTTCGGCATGGGAACGGGTGTTTCCCCTCTCCTATAGCCACCGGGAAACCTTTGGACCAGGAAACCCTGATCGCACTTTCAAAGAACAACAACCGAGCCCCGAACATCTGCCGGGCACCCGGCGCCCCGAGGACTACGTCTTCACGCACCCCCACGAGGAAACACGACAACTGAATTAACTACAAACGGTAGTTTCCCAAATACACAGAAATAAAAAGAATACAGTCAAGCCTCACGGCTGATTAGTACCAGTTAGCTATAGCCCTCACAAGCCTAACACCCCTGGCCTATTACCTGGTAGTCTTCCAGGAGCCTTCAGGGACCCGAAGGTCCAGGGAGATCTCATCTTGAGGAGGGTTTCACGCTTAGATGCTTTCAGCATTTCTCCCGTCCGAACGTGGCTACCCTGCACTGCCGCTGGCGCGACAACAGGTACACTAGAGGTTCGTCCATCCCGGTCCTCTCGTACTAGGGACAGCCCCTCTCAAATCTCCTACGCCCATGGTAGATAGGGACCGAACTGTCTCGCGACGTTCTAAACCCAGCTCACGTACCGCTTTAATCGGCGAACAGCCGAACCCTTGGAACCTGCTACAGCTCCAGGATGTGATGAGCCGACATCGAGGTGCCAAACCTTGGCGTCGATATGAACTCTTGGCCAAGATAAGCCTGTTATCCCCGGCGTACCTTTTATCCG
>CAZDQD010000081.1:0-16574 GCA_964507425.1 uncultured Vicinamibacteraceae bacterium | reverse complement strand
GAGACTAAAAAACTGCGTCGGCGTTGGCTTCTTGAAAATCAGGTTATCAACGGCAATTGCCGAATGTGCCTCCGCCATATTGCGAACCGGTTCAACGGTCAACTCTTCGCACGGCATCTGCTTGATCTAGCGTTGGTTCCTCTCTCGAGAAGCTCGAGCCAAGATGGCGTCGGGTTTCCGAATGTACAACGGCGATAGGCGGTGTGGCTGGATTGGCGTATGGCGCCCATTAGCAAGCATCGTTAGCATTCCTTCGGCAATTGAGGTAGATGCTTCCGCAGGTATACGGTAGTTGCGACAGAACTGAGTGAGGACCTCTTTTGCACGATGAGCGCCGTTTCCAACGACGAGTAGTCGCTCGCCGGACAAAACGTGCGACCAAGATTTAAATACCTCTTCGGGCCTGCCCACGATCGGTGTTGCTATTGTTTTTACACCATCAGAACTATACAGATTGGCAAACACCTCACCTCGATGCGCATCCAATAACACGAGAAGTTTTTCCTCGCTATTATTCTCCAATCGATTTATCCACGCAGTTGCATCGAGCGTTGAGATGGGGATTACGATCTTCTCATTTGCAATTGCGAATCCCTGAACAGTGGCGATTCCTACGCGTAAGGCAGTGAACGGACCTGGCCCGATGCTCACCACATAGCGTTCGACTTCGTTGAGCGTTGCATTGACACCGTCTAGCAATTTGAGCACGTCACCAGGTAGTCGCTGCCCATGAGTTGTGTTCTCATCTCCTAAGTAGAAATGGATTGATTCTGAATTTCTCTGGACAGCAATGCTTCCAGCGTATGTGCTGGTATCAAGTGACAGAGTCAACATCTCGTTCTCAGCATACAAAATAAGGAAACAATTCCTCGTCGATGCTACCATCCGTCACGATGCCACAACAATCTGATGCGTTAGCTGCTAGTCCAAAACGGATAACGCCCGCGATGCGTCAATATTTTTCGGCTAAGCAGCAACATCCCGACGCGCTTATTTTTTTTCGGATGGGCGACTTTTACGAAATGTTCTACGAGGATGCAGTGGAAGCCTCTTCTGTTCTTGACCTGGCCCTTACGTCCCGCTCAAAAGACCGTGATGGTCAGGAAATACCGATGTGTGGGGTTCCGTATCATGCTGCTGATGGCTATTTAGTTAGGCTTGTCAGGCAAGGTTACCGTGTAGCAATATGCGAGCAAGTCGAGGATGCAAAAAAGGCAAAGGGACTTGTTCGGCGTGAAGTGGTTCGTGTCGTTTCACCGGGCACCTTGACCGATGAAAACTACCTTGACGCAAAGGAACCGACGTATTTGGCGACGGTCTCGAAAATTAGTACGAAGTCTGAATCAAGTTATGGACTTGCGTTTGCCGATTTATCTACAGGCGAGTTCAAGGTATTTCAATGCCTTTCAACGAAGGAAACGGATCCCATTGTCGAACAGTTAAGAGTGTTTCGGCCGAGAGAGTTAGTGCTGATTGAAGAACCTGGCGACGAAATAACGAATCTGAACAATTTTGACATCACGACCACTCGACTAAGCACTGAGACCTTTAACGTCGAACGGGCTGAAGGCATATTACGCGAATGCTTCGGGTCAGCATCATTGAAGGGTTTCGGCTTATCGACGCCAAACCACAATCCGGCGATCACGGCGGCCGGCGGATTAGTTCAGTATTTACTAGACACACAAAACTCAAGGCTTACGCATTTCAGCCACATTGATTTTCGCCCAAAGATTGACCATCTAGTTATCGACGCGGAAGCCTTCGCTCATTTGAGCATCTTAAAAGGCGTTGACGGCGGTCGTAAGGATTCGTTATTGGACGAAATCGACGAATCTCAGACTCCTATGGGTGGTCGCCTATTACGTTCCTGGTTGCTTCGGCCGCTGAGTAAGGCTGAGGACATTCGCGACCGGCTCGATGGCGTAGAGGAATTTGCCTATGTGACAACAGCGCGAACAACATTTAGGTCTGTTTTAAAGAACGTTCACGATCTTGAACGACTTGTGGCTCGCGCTGTTTTGGGCACCTCAGGGCCTAGAGATTTTGTCGCACTGGCCTCGTCCGTAGAAGCGATCCCGAAGCTGAAAGAGGTTTTAGCACCATTCCAAGTGCCGCTGATAAGGCGCGCTGTGAATGAACTCGATGAGGCTGATGATATTTATCGGGCGATAAAACAAACCTTGGTCGATGAGCCGCCTGTTCTTCTCAGGGAGGGTGGCTTCATCCGTGACGGCGTAGACCCTCTCATTGATGAGCTTCGTGGGATAAGTCGTAATGCCAAAGAGGCCATTGCTGGAATCGAAGCCACAGAACGGGTACGGACAGGCATAGGAAATTTAAAGGTTCGCTATAACAGGGTATTTGGTTACTACATTGAAGTGACGAAAGCGAACTTAAAAGCTGTGCCGGACGATTACGAACGCAAACAAACCATCGCGAATGGTGAGCGTTACGTGACGATGGCGTTGAAGGACTACGAGCGAAAAGCGCTTGGTGCCGATGACCGAATATTTGAACGAGAGCAGCAGGTCTTTGAACAGTTGCGTCAAATGTTGGTTGATGCCGCCCCGAGACTGCAGAAAGATGCTGGTTTGATTGCAGAGCTCGACGTTTTGGCGAGTTTCGCTGAAACCTCCACTCGTAACAATTACACGAAACCACAAATTCATTCCGGTGGTGAACTCATCATCAGAGAAGGCCGCCATCCAGTAGTTGAGTCTAGGACTGACGTATTTGTTCCGAATGATGTAGCTCTTGATAGTTTGGAACGTCAACTCGTCATTTTGACTGGTCCGAATATGGGCGGAAAATCAACCTACTTAAGGCAGACGGCTATTGTCGTTCTGCTTGCACATGTAGGATGTTTTGTCCCGGCACGAGAAGCGAAGATTCCGATAGTGGACCAGATATTCGCGCGCATCGGTGCGTCAGACAACATCGCAAGAGGGCAATCGACGTTTATGGTTGAGATGCAGGAAACTGCAAGAATTCTCAATCTCGCCACTCCACAAAGCTTGGTATTGCTGGACGAGATCGGTCGAGGAACGGCAACGTTTGATGGGTTAAGCATCGCGTGGGCTGTTGCAGAACACTTGGTCGCTCACAACTCTCCACGACCGAAAACGATCTTTGCTACGCATTATCACGAGTTGACCGACCTGGCGGATGTGCATGAAGGTGTAGTTAACCAACACGTCGTCGCACGAGAATGGGAAGATACGATCGTTTTCATGCATGAGGTTCATGCGGGCCGCTCAGATAGAAGTTACGGAATCCAAGTCGCAAGGCTGGCTGGCATACCGCAGTCGACAGTAGATCGAGCAAAACAGATTCTGGAAGGACTGGAGGGTGACGAGTTGTCGAGAGGTGGCCGCACGTCATTTCGTGACACAGGAGCCGTCCAAGATCGCCAAATCGGCCTATTTCAACAACCACGACAAGAACGATCGGCAATTGCAAAACAGATCGATGCGATAGATGTTGACTCCATGACCCCCCTTGCTGCGCTCACATTGCTTTCAGAACTAAAGAAGAACATTGATGAGTAAAACGATGCCATGGCTAAGCGCGACAAATTGAACCGAGACAAGAAGCTATTTCTCGATGCACCCGTTGAGCCGTTCCAAGTTACTCAGAACCTATCTGTTGATGAATTGCTACGACGAATGGAAGCTATCTCCTTTCAAGGAAGGAATCTTGCGACCGCTAGTCGTGTTTGGGAGCGGATGATCGAAGACCAGGTGTTTATCTTTTTAGGTTTAGCTGGTGCTTTAAGTGCAGGCGGGCTTCGTCTCACAGTTGCCCGTCTGGTGGAAGTTCGCGCTGTTGATTGTCTTGTATCGACGGGCGCGAATCTCTATCACGATTTGCACGAAACGCGAGGCCGTAAACACTTTCTCGGTCGCGCTGAAGTAGATGACAAGCGTTTGCAAGAGGCTCATATCGATAGAGTCTATGACACGTTTATGGATGAGGATGAGTTTATTGAAAATGATGAATGGATCGCCGACTTCTCGAGGTCATTGGAGTCACGACCGTATACGTCTAGAGAATTTCTATATCAGCTTGGCGGGAAATTGTGGGAGGAAACCAAGAAGGATGGAATATTGACTGCCGCCTACAGGGCGAATGTACCAATATTTTGCCCAGCTATCGCGGATTCCTCAATTGGAATGGGATTGTCCCAGGCACGGCACTCAGCACCAACCAGCGGTCATATTGATGTTATTGGCGATATCATTGAGTCTGCTAATCTGGTGATAAAGTTACCCCGTACGGCCTCAATCGTTCTTGGTGGTGGTACACCTAAAAATTTCATTAATCAAGCGAGCGTTCAGGCCGAATATTATTCCAAAGGTGTCGGTGGCCACGACTATGCCATTCAGGTAAGTACCGACACTCCGCATTATGGCGGTGCATCAGGCTCAAGCCTTAGCGAAGCGCAAAGTTGGGGTAAATTGTCTGAGAACGCCACGCATGTGACCGTGCATGCCGACGCTACTATTGCGCTGCCGTTATTGGCGACGAGTCTCGAATCTAGGGCGGCCCAATCTTTAAGCATTCGAACACGACCGATGTTTGAACTCTCTAACCAAAAGCTAATGGTCGACGGACAGTCGTTGCCCAGGGAACGTTTTATTGTTTAAGTTGGAGGTAAATCAACAGCGTTACCTTTTTCTGGTTATATTTTTTTCGGCTGTTGTTGCGTAAGGCAATGCAATGCTCCTAATCCTAAAATTAAATCTCCTGAATAGATGCCAACAACTTCCCTGTCCTTGAAACAATCGCTCAGAATGTCTAAGGCTATCCGATCGGCAGGATCGTTAAATGTGGGAACGAGAACAACAGAATTAGCAATAAAGAAGTTTAGATAACTCGCGGGCAGCCTCATCCCGTCAAAACGTAATGGTTTCGGCATAGGCATATTGATGACGTCAAGTTGTCGGCCTGCACCATCCCTAAATCGAGAGAGCCGTTTGATATTCTCTGAAAGCGTCGAATAGTTCTCGTCCGCATTATTCGACACCGAAGCTGCAATGACCGTACTCGGTCCTACAAATCGAGCAACATCATCAACATGTCCGTTTGTGTCATCACCCACAATTCCACCCTGAAGCCAGCACACAGTGGTCACGCCAAGGTATTCGGACAGTGTCGATTCTAACTCTTCGCGCCCCATGCCTTTGTTTCTGATTTGTTTGTTACCTAATAGACATTGCTCAGTAGTCAGGAGCAAACCTCTTCCGTCTACATCAATACTTCCGCCCTCGAGGACCACTTGGCCGCCACCGCATATTGCCGGTCTCTTGGCAACGACACGCCGCACATCGATAGCCTTAGCTATGCGGGCTGGCAAGGCGTCGTCTAGACTCCACGCGCGATACCGGCCCCAACCATTGAAGCCCCAATCGGTTACCGCGACCTGTTGACGTGCCGAGTCTTCAGAAACCACGAAGATTGGTCCGTTGTCACGTATCCAAGACCGATTAGTCGGAATAACATAGCTGTCGATTTTTTCCGTGCTAATTCCTGCTAACGCAAGTAGCCGCTCGGCTTTTATTTTGCGCTTCGTTTCCTTGTAGACGATGGCCACGCGTTCGCTTGTTATGAGATGACGCACGATTTCTACGTAGCACCACTCGGCCTGTGATTGCTTGACATCCCAATCTGCTCGATTGTGAGGCCAGACAAGCCATGTAGTTTGGTGGGGCTCCCATTCAGCAGGCATGCGACAGCTGAGTCGAAACACCTCATCCTTCGTTCGTTTCATTCAGTTGCCTCAGCAGAGTTACAGCTGTCGATTTTGTAAAAAACTACTAATCAACAAAAAGCTTTGTGAGATTCTCGTAACTATCAATCCGTCTATCGCGGAGAAACGGCCAGTTTCGCCGACTATCTTCGATAGCGGTTCGATCGCAGCTCACTACAATAGTCTCAGATCGTTCGGTATTGGCTCGTGCGAGTAGGCGTCCTGAAGGGTCGCTCACGAAAGAATTTCCCCAGAATTCGATGCCATCCGTGTCGCTCGTCCCCCTTGTTTCTACGCCGACACGATTAACCGTTGCGACAAAAAGACCATTTGCAATGGCATGAGATTGCTGCACGACTGTCCAGGCTTCTAGTTGTTGTTTGCCTGCGTCATTTCTATCTTCTGGTACCCAACCTATAGCTGTCGGAAAAAGGATAAGTTCTGCTCCGGATAGTGCCATTAGTCGTGCAGCCTCTGGATACCACTGGTCCCAACAGATCAATACTCCTACGCGTGCAAAAGGTGTATCGAAAACCTTGTACCCTAAATCTCCAGGACTGAAATAGTATTTCTCATAGTAGCGAGGGTCGTCCGGAATGTGCATCTTCCGATACACACCCAGCGCCTCGCGAGATCCGTCAAGGACGACCGCGGAGTTATGGTAGATGCCTGCGGCTCGACGTTCGAAAATTGGTACAGCTATGACCACTTCAAGCTCGGCAGACAGAGCATTAAAGCGTGCGATCGTTGTTCCACCTAGGTTTTCGGCAAAATCGAAATGTTGAGGGTTTTCTTCCTGGCAAAAATAACGTGTCGCAAATAGTTCTGGCAGGCATATTATCTCAGCCCCAAGTTTGGCTGCTGCTCGAACCTCTTGCTCAGCAAAAATAACGTTTTTACGCGGGTCTTCACCGCAGGCCATTTGAACCAAGCCGACTAAAAAAGCCTCGCGCTTTTTCGAGGTTTTAGGCTCCATGCGGTGCACCGGATCGTTATCGGTTAACGATTTCCGCCAAGAATCTCAATCTCGCGCGTCGCATCAAAACGATAGGTGGATCCATTCGTATCGTTGATAACCCGCCGATACGTCGATAGGGCGTCCTCCGCTCGACCTGACCTCTTGTACGCGTTGCCTAAGCGCATCAGCGCTGCGTCAAGTGGAACAACCGGCTGTGGTTGGTTTACAGTTTCTTGTAGAAGACTGATCGCTTGATCGTATTCCTCGGACGCTAGGTGGACTTCTGCTCGACCCAACCGCGACATGCCACCGTATAGGCCATCAGGATCGGAATCGATCACCTTTTGGTACTCCGCGCCTGATTCTAATGTTCGGCCGAGGACCCCTAAAGCCGAGGCCGCTTGGTAGCGCGCTGCGACGCCTTGTTGAAGACTTGGGTAATTGTCGGCTGTTTCTATCAGTAGCGGCAGCGCAGCCTCTAATTTTGAATCAAGAGTCGGGAAAGTCCCGGCTGGACCAGTTGGCGGGGCCGCGTCACTTTCCTGCGCCACTGGGGAATTCATTATGGTCATCGCACGTGCTAACGACTCACTAGCTTGAGCCTCACGCCACGTTGAGAAACCGTAAGCTGCGCTAGCAACTAGCAATACAGCCGCAATCATGCCCATGAAATAACGAAATGCGCGACCTCCGGCTAGCTCTCGTATGCCGGTGATCCACGCTGCTAGCAGGTTTTCTTTTAAGTGATGTCTTTCTGTTCTTTTCATCTAGTTCACCAGATGTTCAGAAGTCTACTAGAAACAGATGTGCTAATGTTAGCGCGTTTACCCTTCGCAACCGTGCGCATATGCCAATTTCGTGCACGGTTGCGAATACACGTCTATTTTTCTTGAGTGATTCATTGGTCTGATTTAACAGGGTTGAAACGCTAAATGTCGCACTCGACCTATTCCCTCGCCAACCGCCGCCGTTTCATCACGAGCGTAATGGCTGCGCTTGGCACTATCGTCGGGAACAAAACTTCGGTTCTGTCGCAGGCCCAACTTGAGCAATTAGCGACTTCTTTGGCGGACATAGACGGAGATGGTCTCGTTGGACAGGCAGATAGAGAGATTGCAGAGAGGGCGCTGTATGCGCAGCGGGGTTTTGATGTGCTTCCCGCGGCAGAATACGACCAGCGCCTCGATGTATTCGGGCGTGGTGTTATTGACCAGGACACAGTGCAAGCGGTAATCCGTGCCATTGAGACCTTAGGCGGTTCAAGTAAAGTTCCGGAGCCACCGAGAGCGGCGACAATAGCGTGGCATTACGGTTGGTATAACACGATCGCGCGTCCAGCCGGTTGGCAAACGGTTCGGTACAAAGGCGGAGACTATCTTTCGTTCGATCCCAAAGTTGAACCAACTTTCAATGACTTAAAGAATGAATTCGGCGTAAGCGTTGATGCGCTCAGTTGGATCCCCAAGCGCGACAATAAGGACAATCAAGACAATTATCGATCCGCGTATCTTAAGGCACCGAATCTTGATACTCGTCACGTCTGTCTGCTTTATGAAAGCACGATCGCACTGCCATTTTCCGGAGAACGCGTTGATTTTCAATCTACCGACGTAATGGAAACGCTTCGGGAAGACTTCGCTGAAATGGCACGTTTTATGGTGGAGATTCGGGATGAAACTCCAGCGCACATTTACGAGCTAGACGGGAAACCGGTCGTTTTTATTTTTGGTTCCCATACTTGGGGGAATCTTCCTTATGTATGGGGTGTCGCCGGGATGGTGGCAAATATTAGAGACATCTTTCGAGATATTTATGGCTCACATCCTTTTATTGTCGGCGAGGAGATGTATTTATCCTCTGAAGGAGAGTTTTCGACAGACAGGGTTCTGAGGACACGAAATTTCGACGGTGTTTATGTTTATCATCATGCGTCGAACCTTAAGCGTGCTCGTTACGCTGTCTTGCAAATGTCTCCGAGTTATATCTCGAATCAGGTCAACATTTTGAGGCGAACGTACTCCGCGGTCGCGCCAATAGTGAATCGGTATACCGGTCAACGCGTTCTCGTAATTCCGAACTTGGCACCAGGGTTCGCAAAACCAGCCCACCCAACACTCGAACTCGGTCGTGCAGGCTATGCGAATTTCATGAAACTATTGAAAGGAATTCATGAGACATGGTGGACGACGTTTTCTAATAACTCAAACATAACCACGCCAGCATACGTTGTCGGTTCCTGGAATGAAGAGTTTGAAGGCCACTGTGTATGCCCCTTTGAGTTCAACTTCTCCGTGCCAGAGGTGGTTCAGCAAGGATTTGACTTATCTATGCCAATCAAACAGGTGTTTGGTTGGAACCATTATGCAAATCGTGCAATCCCACGCTGAGCCTTAATAGGCAGTTGCCCCACTGGTCAAGCGACCATCAAGGTTACCTTTAAGTGACAGGCCTATAAAACGAAACCGTCTAGGCGCGCATAATGGCGCGCGTGGCAGGAGTCGAACCTGCGGCCTACCGCTTAGGAGGCGGTCGCTCTATCCAGCTGAGCTACACGCGCTATTTTGTTAGGCGAAGATTCTACCAAACCATTTTCATACAGGGGAATCTTTGACATTTGACTGCCGAAGATCGGTGAGCGCCTTACCAATCGATACGTATTCTTCGTACCGCTGTTGGTAAGTTTGTAGTTTTTCATCTTCGAGACGCGCCGATCGTGCACGTATATCAGGGTCCACCATTCGTCCAGTCGTTCCTGCTTCGGCCTCAAGGGCGGCTGACTTCTCTTGAAACTCGGCATTATGATTCCGTTCCCACGCCAGCCAATCCGTTGTCCATCGTGCGTGCACTTGTTCAATAATGGCATTGGAGACCGGGAACGGTCCTCCTGAAACGTGCTCAATACGTTGGATCGCCATTGGGAAAAGCCGCCGAACCACGCCAAATGAATTTGCCCATCCAAGAATCACTCGCGGATCACTGGTTGCGAGAGACGGCGGGATGACTGTTACAAGAAGCGCGGCTAATTGTTCTTCGTGTTGTCGTTGTTGGTCAGTTCTTAGCAGGTGAACAAAGACAATGAGGGTTATTAGTGCACAGAGTATGGCTAGTAGGAGTGTCGTCATAAAACAAGCCCCGTAAAGTTGTGCAAAGATAGAGGTGCTGCTGTTTTCGTGTTGAAATCCTATAGTATCCTGGAAGCATCAGCCCAACCCTTCTGCACTACTTCATCGGGAGAGACCTCAGTTAGTTTCTAATACTGCAAAACGGAATATACCGCTTGGTCCGAGAGCTGCTTCTTTCCATCGAGGAAACTCAGTTCAATCAGGAATGCCAATGCCACGATGGTAGCACCCTGTTGTTTGACGAGGCTTGCTACCGCTGCCGCGGTTCCTCCTGTAGCCAGCAAGTCATCGACAATCAGTACTCGTTGACCAGATGCGATGGCATCCGCATGCATCTCGAGCGCGTCGCTGCCGTATTCGAGATCGTATTCGATGCGAACGGTCGATGCGGGCAATTTGCCTGGTTTTCGTACTGGTACAAATCCGACGCCTAGTCGCTCTGCAACTGCTGTTCCAAAAATAAAACCGCGGCTCTCGATCCCTAGTACAAGATCTATGTTTTCATTCACATACGGCTCCGACAGTCTGTCTATCGCCTCACGTAAACCTTCTGCGTTCGAAAGCAATGTTGTGATGTCGTAAAACAAAATACCTGGTTTCGGGAAATCAGGAACACTTCGAATTAAGTCTTTTAACGATGTCATTGTTATCTCCAAAGCGAGTGCGGGTTCGCGTCTATTATTACGCGTGCTATCACAAAATAAGGAATCCGGACCAAGTGCCAGCATGCTCGATAGATTTACTTGTCACGTCGGTTATCAAGGCGGCAGAAGGACCACCCCTTAGTCGTTTTTCTAAACGGGCGATCGCCTCCTTTTCACCGCAGGCGATAACCTCAACGTTACCGGTGTTTAGATTCCTTGCGTGACCGGTGATGCCTTCTTTCAAGGCATTCTTCGCCACAAACGCCCTGAAACCGACTCCTTGCACGTGCCCAGATATGTGGATCAGTTTCGTTTGTATCATCTAAATGATGCGAAGAAACAATGCATTGTCACGTGATAGTGAATTGTCGAGGCACCAAGGCGATCCCACAACTGCCTGTTAACGAAAACACGACAGCAGTTTTGTCTCTCTACGCTATGGCACACAAGTAGTGGTCGGGGCGCCGAGATTTGAACTCGGGACCTCTCGCTCCCGAAGCGAGCGCGCTACCAAACTGCGCTACGCCCCGACACGAAAAGATATTACCAAATACAGGCTGAATGTTTGCTACTGCGTTTTAATGCCGTACCTTTCGGTCCATGCCAATCCAGCAAGCGTCTCGCCAGCTGGACGATATTCGCATCCCACCCAACCTTGAAAATTCAACTCATCAATAACATCAAATAGGTACGCATAATTGATCTCTTGAGATTCATCGGGCTCGTGCCGCCCTGGGACGCCACCAATTTGAAAATGGCTAATAATGTCGATATTAGCTTTTACCGTTTCTGCGAGATACCCTTCCATTATCTGCATATGGTAGAAGTCGTACTGAAGAAAGATGTTATCCTCCCCGACTAGATCGATGATCCGCCTGGCCTGCGCGGAACCAGTCAGAAAGTACCCTGGATTATCCTGAGTGTTGAGTGGTTCCAAGAGCAGCCGAACACCTAATGGACGCGCACGCTCAGAAGCCCATGTCAAATTTGAAACGAACGTTGCTTCAGCTCGAGAATCATCTGTGCTGCCCGACAGGCAATGGATCTGCCCACAGCCAGCAGCTGCCGCATATTCGAAGGCTTTTGTTAAGCCTTCGCGATATTCACCTTCACGCCCTGGAATGGCACCAGCCGCAATGGGCACGTTTATGAGTGCGGCAGTCAAATTATGTTCTTTGACTTTCTCGGCAATATTTGCCGATGATTCACTGTATGGGGCTTGTATTTCAACACCCTGAAAGCCGAAAGCTGCCGCTTGTCCAAAACGGTCAAGTAAATCCCACTCTTTAAAGAGCATTGCCACGCTTGCGGCAAATTTTGGCATTGATGGTCTCCTCGAAAACGCTTGACTAGTCATCGTATCATTCCCTTCAGTGGCCAATACAACAAAGCCGTTTGACGCCGTGCTGCTCATCAGTTTCGGTGGACCAGAAGGAATGGATGATATTCGGCCATTTCTACGAAACGTTCTTCGCGGGCGACGCATACCAGACGCACGTATCGACGCCGTTGCGAAACATTATGAAATGTTTGGAGGTGTGTCCCCATTAAGAGCTATTACGGAAAAGCAGGCGTCCGCATTAGCAGTTCGCCTCAAGTCGGAAGGTGTCGATCTTCCAGTGTTCATTGGCATGAGGAATTGGCATCCATTTCTAGACAGTACGCTCAAAGATATGTCCAGGTTGGGCATTAAACGCGTCTTTGGCATCATCTTAGCGGCTCATCACAGTTATTCGAGTTGCGGACAGTACCGAAGAAACATTGCCGAGGCGCAAGATGCGCTCTCTGTAGGTGGGAGTGCGGATATCGAACGTGTTTACGCTCCAAACTGGCATACGCATCCAAGCTTTATCGCCGCAAACGTACAACAAATTCAAGTAGCATTAAAAACGCTACCCCAAGAGCTAGGCCGAGACACTGCCTTAATTTTTACGGCACACAGCATCCCAACATCTATGGCGAATGACTGTAGGTACGAAACTGAGCTGAAGGAATCAGCTCGAGGCATAGCCGAACGCCTTGGCTTCGAGGATTGGCATCTCGTTTATCAAAGTCGAAGTGGTCGACCCGGTGATCCCTGGCTAGAACCTGATATCTGTGATTTCCTTACCGACAGGGCGAAAGCGGGCCTTCGAGCCGCTCTACTTTGCCCACTTGGCTTCGTAGCAGACCACATTGAAGTCCTCTACGACCTGGATTACGAGGCGAAAAACGTCAGCAAAAACCTTGGTCTTGCCATGGCAAGAGCCGCCGCGGTTAACGATCACCCCGAATTCGTTGGAATGCTCGCAGATTTGACACTTCAGGCCTACGCTAACGGTAGACGGTCGCGGATGTTACCGATCGTTTCTCAGGCGACGACAACACGCGTCGAAGGGCCACCACCAGAACGGTGACTATCTCAAATCGAAAGACGAATAGGGTTGCGAGGTGGCCGAGGTGGTCGCGTATGGCCCCTGGCTACCCGACAACATTCACAGCGCAGTGCTTATCAAAGGCCGCCGTCAACTGCTCTGCGATCGCTGGGGCTTCCTGGTTTTCAATTTGGTGACGTTCCATCATATAAAGCAACTTTCCGTCTCTGAGCAATGCGATCGAAGGCGACGAGGGTGGATATCCAGTCAGATAGCTCCGCGCACGGTCTGTAGCCTCAATGTCCGCACCGGCGAACACGGTTGCGACCGTATCGGGCTTATTTTCATGTTGCAATGCCATTGCCACGCCGGGTCGAGCCTTCCCTGCTGCGCATCCGCATACAGAGTTCACTACGAGCATTAGCGTGCCTTCAGTTTCGTTAACAGCGTGGTCTACGGCACTCGCGTCGCGCAATTCCTGCACGCCTAGTCGTGTAAGCTCTTCACGCATTGGTGCTACAAAAAAATCAGGATACAAAGTGACCCCCCTTTGGCCTTTAGGAACTGTCAAGAGTAACATTTCTCGCGTAACTTTTCGCCCCAAGTTCGCGACCGACTAGCCTTAAAACAATACCTGCAACCGCCCATTGCAATAAACACGTTCCAACGCTGTTAACTCGAATAGGATTCCACCACTGAGATGGATCATAGTAGTTGGCAGACTGGTACATCCACCAGGTAAACATAAATAGAAATGCAACTGGTACAAAATACTTGAGCGCGGAGCTGTAAAACGCGGCCAGAGGTTTGTCAAACACTCCCTGTTTTGTCTTGTTTGACCTGAACTGGTCTAAGCCTCCTTTAACCGTCAACGATGCGATTAGCAAACCACTGATCAATAAACCGAGGCCCCAAACCCAGTCTTGATTCTCAAAGATTTGAAGACTTATGGCCGACGGGATACCAAAAACGACCGTAACTCCGACAACAACGACGACGGCTTGAGTTCGCCTCATGTTCATGTCGGACAAGACACGACTGGACATTTCGACCATTGCAATTAGAGAAGATAATGCAGCGACGAATAGCGTTATGAAAAATACTGTTAGGAAGGTTGTTCCGCCTGGCATGTTTTCATAAAGTTGAGGAATCCAGACAAATGTAAGCCCAACGTTTCCAGAATTCATCGCCTCGTATACTTGGTTTGTCGGTAATATCGAAAACATTGCAGGGATGATTGCGAGTGCCGCGAGCAGCGAGACTGCATTGTTTGCCAATCCAATCAATGTTGAACTCACAATGACATCTTCATCGTTTCGAACGTAAGAAGCATAAGTGAGCATCAATCCCCATCCAGCGCCGGTCGACCATGCCGACTGTGTTAATGCTTCAAGCCAGAGCTGATGGTCTAAAAGGGACTGCCATTCAAAGGTGAATAGAAACAGAACACCGTCGGCTGCACCAGGCAAAGTGAGCGACCGAAAGACGCTTAACAAAAGAAGCCCAAAGAGCAGGGGCATTAGGAGACGATTAATCGGTTCGATCCCATTGACGACCCCACGACTAACTACATAACCCGCAAGACAAATACAAATCACGTGAAATGCGATTGGCCACCATATCGAGGCCGTATAGTCCGCCCAAAATATAAGATGATCGATGCCAGAAAGGTCGCCGAAGCCCGACGAGATGGCGTACTTTAACGTCCAACCCGTTACTACGGAGTAGTAAAACATGATCATTATTGACGTTAGGGCTACGAATCCGCCCATCCACGCTGATTTAGTCCCTAACAATGCTGCGAAGGCGCCGATTGGAGCTCGGCGAGTGTGCCGACCCACACTAAATTCAGCGATCAATAATGGAAGAGACCAGAGAAAGAGACACGTCATCCATGCAAACAGGAATGCGCCACCTCCATTTTGAGCCGCGACCCTAGGGAACCTCCACAGATTGCCGGTTCCGACGGCCATCCCTATGCCCGTAAGGATCAAACCTAAGCGCGTCGTGAAAAAGGCGCCGTTATGCATTCAGATAGGCCGCAATAGTTGCTTTGAAATGCTATTAATTCTCTAGCACCTGCTTGGCTAGCTGAGAGATCTAACACTCCCCTCTATACCCAACCAAACCCGCACGTCTTCCGTTCGGAATAATTCCGCTAGACGTCGTTCGGCGCTCGATCAGTCGCTTGAAACTCCTTAGCGTTGTGAGCGCCATCACAAAATGGTTTCTTGTTCGAGTGACCACAGCGGCAAAGAGCGAACGGACGCCGGTCGATGGTGAAGGCGTTGCCTTCAGCGTCCACAACGCTGATGTCGTTGCCGTCAACTAAAAGCGGTCCGTCGTCGCGGACTTTAATGTTTGCCATGAAATATTCCTATTTCTGCATTTTAGATAGAAAGTCTTTATTCGAATTTGTCTGACCCATTTTATCAAGCAACAGTTCCATCGCTTCAACCGATGACAGTGCGTTCAACACCTTTCGTAAGACCCACACTCGGTTAAGATCGTCTTTATCAATAAGGAGCTCTTCTTTTCTCGTTCCGCTTTTTTGAATATCTATTGCTGGGAATACACGTTTATCGACGAGTTTGCGATCAAGGTGGATTTCCATGTTTCCCGTTCCTTTAAATTCTTCGAAAATCACATCATCCATCCTCGAACCAGTATCAATTAATGCTGTGGCCATAATTGTTAGTGATCCGCCCTCTTCGATATTTCGGGCCGCACCGAAGAATCGCTTTGGCTTTTGCAACGCGTTTGAATCCAGTCCGCCAGAAAGCACTTTGCCAGAGGGTGGGATTACTGTGTTGTACGCTCGCGCCAACCTGGTAATAGAGTCGAGCAGGATAAACACGTCCTTTTTGTGCTCTACGAGCCGCTTCGCTTTTTCCACAACCATCTCGGCGACTTGAACGTGTCGTGAAGCAGCCTCATCAAATGTAGAGGAAATAACCTCTGCGTTGACCGACCGCTGCATATCCGTAACTTCTTCTGGCCTCTCATCAATCAACAGAACAATGAGGTACACCTCTGGATGGTTCTTCGCCACTGATTGTGCAAGACTCTGCAGAAGCATCGTCTTACCCGTGCGCGGCGCCGCAACGATTAGTCCGCGCTGACCTTTACCAACAGGCGTCATAAGGTCCATCACACGTCCCGCTAGATTGCTCGGTTCAGTCTCAAGCTGTGCGCGGTCTTGAGGATAAAGTGGTGTTAGATTCTCAAAAAAGATCTTATCGTGCGTCTGTTCAGGAGGTTCAAAATTGACGGCTTCCACCTTAATCAACGCAAAATAACGTTCTCCTTCTTTCGGTGGTCGAATCTGACCAGACACCGTGTCACCAGTTTGAAGATCAAATTTTCTAATTTGCGAAGGAGAAACATAAATATCATCAGGCCCGGGAAAGTAGTTGTAGTCTGGCGCACGTAAAAACCCAAAACCGTCCGGCAAGACCTCTAGAACTCCCTCCGAAAAAATAAAACCGCTTTGCTCGGTTTGGGCTTTCAGAATCTGAAAAATCAGATCTTGTTTTCCTAAACTACTTATTCCTGTAACTCCAGAATCCTTGGCGACCTGAGTGAGCTTGCTCATACCCATCTCTTTAAGGTCTCCGATATTGAGCCGGTTCCTTGATTGTGTGGCCGTTTCTTTCGTCTCTTCCTCTTCCACTTTCCTATCGACGGTTTCCTCCGGAGAGGGTTTTTCACGTTTAGGCTTTTTAGGTTCTGCTGGTGGTGAAG
>CAZDQD010000080.1:0-3752 GCA_964507425.1 uncultured Vicinamibacteraceae bacterium | reverse complement strand
GCTGCTACATACGCTCCCGGCAGCGAAAAGAACTGAAAGCCGATAAGAGCAGTTACCGACATGGTGAGTAGTCGAATCACCGTTCCGTACGCGACCCTCCGAGTGAGATTGTGGCGGATGAGTAAGCCCTGTCTAAAACGGCGATATGCGATTGCAGCGGGCCAAGGGAGCAAAATCGCAAGGCTGCCATGGGTTAACTCGGCGACGTCTGCCGGTAGGGAAAGCAGGTAAGTAATTCCGTTAAAAACAGGAGGAGCTAACGTCACAAGCTGCACGACGGTCAGAATGGCGGCTAATCCGTACGAGAAGCGGCGGAGTGCTCGGTAGCTGGGGCCATCCTCGACAAGTGCCGTCGACGCGCTCATCAGCATAATCACGGGCGATTCGATAATGATCGCGAACACGAAACCGACACCAAAGGCGGCGAGATTTATGGTGGCGTCTGGCAAGCGCGCGATTATGGCTGCTAAATATGGCCCTTCAAGTGCCATCATCAGCCAGGTCCCGGCTAGTGGCAGCCAAAACACGAAAATTCGTCGATAGCTTAAGGGTTTTCTCATTCGTTGCTTTTATGCAAGTAGTTGCAAGAGTGACCGAAAATGAGAACGATTCTCATTTATGCTTGACCGACCAAAAGTGTCGGATATATAGTCTTCTAACAAAATGAGATTAAGTCTCATTTTAGAGTGCCGGGCCGCAAACAATTTTTTGGTTTGAGCGGCTTCGAAGGCGTTGGAGATTTAAAGGTGGCTCGCCACGTGCGTGAACACGAGGCGAGCCTGTCAAACGCCATCGCTAGCGGCTTCCAGTGACAGGTTGCACGGTTCGCGCTGCGTTCACGTTCATTGTAGGGACGGGCGTCGCGCCGTGCAAATATGGGAGGTGTGATGTCTTTGTTGAGTGTATTGATGAAACGATACTTCTGTTTATTAACCGGCTTCTTGGTTGCGGTCTTGTTGGCCGTACCAGCCGCATCGCTTGCGCAGGGACCGACGCCGGTCGAGCCTGAGCCAGTGACGACGGGGGAAGAAGAGGCTGAGGAAGAAGAGGCTGAGGAAGAAGAGCAAGAGGATTTGGCACGTCGTGTTGACCTGTTGGCCGAGGAATTGGAGCGCCTTCGTAGTGGTGAGGGTGAGATTGAATTAACCGATGCTCAAGCTCGAGCACGAGGTTTAGCGCCGTCGGCGGCGGCGGTTTTCAGGGCGAATCAAGGTTTGTCGATTGCTGGCTACGGTGAGTTCCTCTATGAGGGCTATGCGGACACGAAACAGAATGGTTCGCCAGGTGGCAAGATTCCGCAGTTTGACGCGCTTCGGGCAATTATTTACACCGGATATCGGTTCAACGATAAGTGGGTGCTCAATACTGAAGTTGAAATTGAACACGCCAAAGAGGCGTATCTCGAATTCGCGTATGTTGATTATGCTGCGACTGAAAACTTTGGATTCCGAGGCGGGTTGTTGCTCGTTCCTATGGGTTTGGTAAATGAGTTCCACGAACCGACGGTTTTTATGGGAACGGAGCGACCGTTCACCGAAAACAAGATTATTCCGTCAACCTGGCGTGAAAACGGCGCTGGTATATATGGTGCGTGGGACAAAGTGTCCTTCCGTTTGTATACCGTCAATGGCTTTAAGGGAGAAAAATTCTCCTCAAAGGGTCTGCGTGGCGGTCGGCAAAAGGGTTACAAGGCCAAAGCTGACAATATGGCTACGACTGGGCGCATTGATATTACGCCGACTCCGGGCGTGTTTTTTGGTACCAGTTTTTATAAGGGTGGATCAGCGCAAGGCACTCTTGGCGATGCCGACCTCGGCACGACCATCGTCGATGTACATGGTCAGGTCCAAATACGCGGTTTCGATTTCCGTGGGCTCTATGCCAAGGCGAACATTGATGATGCCGTGGCGTTCAATAAGGCCAACAATTTGGAGGGTTCCAATGGACTCGCCGAAGAGCTGGAGGGTGGCTACATCATCATCGGGTATAACGTGTTATCGCAGACATCTGACATAGGTGGTCCTGCCTTTACGCCCTATATCAAGTTCGAGCGAGTCGACACACAGGCCTCGATGCCGGTGGGATATAACCGTAGCTTGTCCACCTTAAATAATTTCCGAACCATCGGTTTCGAGTTCAAGCCGATTCCAAATGTCGTCATCAAAGTTGATCATATGTGGGTGACGAATAAAGCAAATTCTGGTCTCAACCAGTTCAACGTGAACCTTGGGTACGGGTTCTAACTAAACCAATATGTTTTGTTTGCCATTTGCAGCCCACACCGGACGATGTTGTTTCGCCATTCTCGTCTGGTGTTGGCTTGCAGGTGGTGTCGTAGAAGCACAGTTTGGACTTGTCTCGCGTGAAGAGTCGTTGGCGTCCGTCTTTCCGGATGCGACCGTTGAGTCGGAACGGCTTTTCTTAACCGATGCGCAGGCAGAGCGTATCGAGGAACTCGCTCGCACTGATTTAGATAGCAAACTTTATGCGCGGTACATCGCTACGCGAAATGGTTCCGTAGTCGGGCGGGCGTACGTTGAAACGCACCAGGTGCGTACAAAAAAAGAAAGCCTGATTGTCTCGCTTGATCCAACGGGACGAGTCCTCAGGATCGATGTAACCGTCTTTTTAGAACCCCCTGAGTACATTGCGGGGCCGTCATGGATGGCACAGTTTTACGATAAACCATTGGACAATGACCTGGCGCTCCAACGCGCTATTAGGCCAATCGCGGGGGCGACACTGACAGCTCAAGCGGTCACCGCGGCGCTTCGGCGTGTGATGGCTATTGATCAGGTGCTCTCATTGCCCGAGGGTTTAGGCCAATGACTTGGTGGGAGCGGTGGGGGTTCAACACGCTTCATACCGTGGTAGCGGTCACGGGTGTCGTCTATTTCTACATGAAGTACGCGATGGTGACTGATGACCCGTTCGCGGTTGTCAATCATCCTTGGCAGTCAATGATGCTAGCGTTGCACGTGGTGTTCGCGCCATTCTTTATTGCCTTTTTCGGCATGTTATTTCGGTCGCATTCATACCGAAAAATTATGTCTTCAAACCCGAAGAATCGGCGTACGGGATGGACGTCGCTGGTGAGTTTTTCGTTGATGGCGCTTTCCGGCTACCTGATTCAGGTTGTGACTTCGTCCGTTTTGATTACGGTGATGATTTGGACTCACGTTGCGACGAGTGTGCTCTTTCTTGTTGGCTATGGCATCCACCTCGTGCTTGGATATCGCGTGCCAAGTGTGTCACGGGGTAATCCTTTACCAGGACCTGCTCGCTAGGCACTATGAAATTGAATGTCGTGGCCGGCGCGCTCTTGTGCCTGATGTCGGTCGCGTGTCAGCAACGTGCTCCGGCCGTTCGTGTTGAGCGGACGGTATACCTCATGGGAACGACGGCCACGTTTGTCGTCGAAGCCACTGACCGTCCCGCGGCACTGGAGCAACTCGAACGAATGGTTCGAGTTGTTGAGTCAACAGAGGCCGAACTGAGCACGTGGCACGAAGATAGCGTATTGAGTCGACTCAACGGACACCCGGTCGACACGTGGTTGACGCTGCCAGATAGTGTGTGCGTCATCCTCAGAGATGTCGCCATGTGGCACCGGAGAACTGGCGGCGCCTTTGATCCAGCCATCGGTAGCTTACTGGCGGCCTGGGACATACGTGGTACGGGCCGCGTGCCGGCACGTGATGCGGTGGCCGTTGCCGTCGATGGCTCTGGTTTCCAGCATGTGGCAATCGACG
>CAZDQD010000079.1:0-6694 GCA_964507425.1 uncultured Vicinamibacteraceae bacterium | reverse complement strand
GATCTGACGGTCCCATTTAGACGAATTGGTACCGATCCGGCTATAGACGGTGTCGAAATCGTACCTGCCATCTCGAGGTTGTTCCGACAATCGCGTAGTCCCGACCGACGGAGTCGCGCCAACAGTCCCGCCAAGCGCTACCGTTCCAACACCACTCAAGAACGTACGCCGATCGAATTGCCTACGCTGCGTCATCCTAACCTCCCGCGTCAACCGGTCTAACGAAGAACCTAGCTCACCTCTGTAACGTGAGATCCGCAACTGCCCTCATTCGGCAAGAATCTAATATTCCAATTCAACCGGCAAAAATCGAAACACGGGCTCCTCGTCCAGGAACTCTTTAAGCGCTGTTACCACACCGGTGTCTACTCTCCACTTAAGGTAAGCGTCGTAGTGTTCCTTCGAATCCCACTGTGACACCGCCTCTAAAACGCTGTCGTGCTCGAGGTTCTTCACTAATTTGACCCAATGACACCCCTCATACGCACGCGTTCCTGGCAGCAGTTCCCTAAACGCGTCAAGGACCGCCGGCACCTGACCTGTTTTTACGTTCAACTGTAGATTGACTAACACGCTCATTGCTAACTCCGATCGCACAACAACGTTAATTGAAACAATCGCCTCCGTTCAGCCTGTGAGTCGGCCAACCGCGACGGGAACTAATCTAGAAGGCCTCGCCGATCGTCTACAACTACCTCTCGTCACTGCCCTCTCTCTTCTGCCCGTGCGCCGCTCAGTACGTTGACAAGACTATAATTGCCTTCGTGGCAGGCGTACTCGTAGAGGGGACCTTCCGTAACGCCACGATCCGCTTGATTCGTCGTGAGCGGAATCCTAACGCTCCACGGCCGCGTAAATTTTCCTGGATCTGTCAACGTGAATTCATACTCGAGGGTCGTGGCATCACGACGAGTAAACCGTTCGACTAATCGCATAGTCGTCGTCGGCATCCGCCATGTAGCGGCCCAACGATCAGACGTTCTATCCACAAATCGAGTGGATTCGACGACAAGAGTATCGCCTTCCCAATGACCGCGAATGTCACCATTCCATTGCGCAATCGGTCCGTGTGGTCGATCGGTAATTGGAATAATCCTGCGGTCACGGAACATCTCATGCAAAATGACGACATGATGACGAGTTTGTACGATTTGGTGGTTCGGGTTATAACCCAGCCAGAACATGGGGACTCCGTCCGTGAGACAGCGTTCCCCTGTATCGACATCCACCCATGAATTCCGAGCGCCGTTAACGCGGTACGCCACTTGGAGTCGTTCACGGTCAGCCATTTTCGACGTGTACGGTATCTGCCCATCGGCAGGTTCTACGATGAGAGCCGTTCGGCGGTCCGGCACGATACGAGTACCAGGATCGAACCAGATTTGATTGTAAGTTCCAGGGTCCCCACTACTCGGCTCACGTTCGACAAAGCGGCGTTGGTCAGCGCGTTGTTCGAGGGCCGCCGCCTCTTCTTCGGTTAAGAATTCTTTTCCAACATGCTCAGACCGCCGTTCAAGCGGTGTCATTGTGGAACCAGTCCAAGTTCCCTGTAAATCGGGATCCCCCCAAGGCGTCTGTAATCTGGCCTGAGCCTCACCACTGTGAGGTGCAAGCCATAACAGCGTCATGACCACAAGCAATGCCAAGTATCGCGTTCGCATGTGTTCCTCCGTTGTCTCGCTCCAGTATGAGCCTACCTCCCAACCACAACACGGTTCAACGAAAATAAGTGTGAGGGAGGCGGCCAAAGGCCGCCCCTCCCATTACTCGTTCGAAAAAAGAATGCGCAGCGATTATTTCCACTCCCAAAGATTCCAAGTCGCGTTCCCATCCGCATCCACATCCCACTCGTGAACCAAGCACATACCGTTGAGACGAGCCAATGATGCTACGGATGTCCGGAAAAACGCCGATCCCCTAAATGTCGCGCCGCCATCGGCGGTAAAACGACCGGACCCATTGGCTCTGAAGGTGACGGGGCCTTCCTCACTCATCAATACCCCCTGATTGGGACACTCGCCATACAGCGTTCCGTCTTCACTCATCACCGCATAGTAGGTCGCCATAAAAGTTATGTTCACGCCCAAGAATGTTCCACTACCTTCCGCCACGGTCTCGAACCGCGGATTGTCTCCCTCAGCGGGAAGAACGTTTGTAATCGAAGTCGCCTTAATTTCGCCGATCTTTTCACCTAACATGCCTCAACCTCCTCCGAATAAATGTTTTCTTTTTACGCAAAGCTGGCATGATATCGAATCGCTTCATGCGGACTCAACGGGAAACGTAATTCGTCTCATCGCAAGGTGATATTCGAAGCCTCTCAATGCTTTCGCGGCGTGGTATAGAGAATCACTCCGATACAGTAAACTCCACGCTGATCATTTCTTTCGCTCAAACCGCACATAGATTGGTTTGATAACTACGAGGAGTAATAAGCATGCCGCAATTTCTAATTCAGGGGTCTTACACGTCAGACGCCTGGGCAGCCCAGGTGAAGAATCCGCAAAACAGAATAGACGTCGTGCGCCCGGCATTTGAGGCCCTTGGCGGATCGCTCGACCACGCCTGGCTGACATTTGGGGAGTACGACATCATCGGGATTGCCACGTTCCCAAACAACGTGAGTGCCGCCGCCGTTAGTATTGCTGTGGCCGCTGGTGGGTCGATCAAACTAAAGACAACGCCGTTACTCAGCATGGAAGAAACGCTGGAAGCGACCAAAAAGGCCGACCAGGTCACGTATACGCCCCCCAATAGTTAAGGCAAAGTCGGAAGACAGGCTTAATCTGGTTCAGGTTCGTACGCAGCGATACACCACTGTCTCACTGGATTACCACGCTACCCGCGGGGCTATGACACTGCATCATGGTGCCGGGGTGGCATACTCACGCCCAGCATCATCACCATCCGCAGTGCGTGCTAATTACTGAATGCGGTTGCTCGCAAAGAGCCCCGTCACGTTATAGCCGGGACGGTTCAATTGAATCGAGATCTGCGCCCCGGGCGGGTCCGGTCGTTCATAAATAATCCGGTAACGCTTGGACACCTGTTCGTAGTTTTCACCGAGACGCGTCGCAATCATAGTCAGGGAATCCGCCATCCCAGTCTCCGACGCAAGGTTCTCGTACAACCCGCCAGTATTTTCCGTAATATTCAGGGAATATTGGGAAACGTTACTTCCACCACGTTCACTAAAAATCACGGTATGGACAGCAATGTCATTACTAATCAGCATCCCGATAAACTCGGCATACTCGTCATCGTTATAGAAACTACTGGACTCACTCCCATCCGTCAGTACCAACACAAACACGGGGAACCGTTCCCCTTCATCAAACCGACGGTCCCACGTCTCATTGATGCCGTCGAGCAACACGGTCCCGGCACCGCGATCGGCAAAAATCTCATTCGCTGACTCTTTTAGTTCGTCGCGATCAGTCGTAAAGTCGACACGCTGCTGGATGTTCCGAGCAATTGTCAACAGCGATACTTCATGTTGAGGTGGCAACGTATCGAGAAACGCTGCCAAACCATCTCGAAGCGGATTGACTGCATTCGCCTCAGCTATGCGATCACCGTTATCAACCAACAGCGCAATGCGCATCGGAACGTTTCCAAGTTCTGCCGACAGCACCGTTCCTTCATTCCCGTCCTCGGCAACCGTAAAATCCGCTGGTGTTAAATCTGTCGCAATCGTTCCAGACGGGTCTAACACCTCAGCATATAACTGACCGACCTGCTGCCCCATCACGACCGTCGGTGCGACCGTCGAAAACACGATTCCTACCAGAACAATAGTAATTACGAGGAGTTGTGGACGTGGCAACATAGAGCGACCTTCCTTTTGCTAGGTAATCCAGATCATACTTGCAACGTATCCGCGCTCAATGCGAATCTCGACGCCGCACGAACGAATAATTTCACTTCCCGACTTCGTAAAGCACCAGGCTGTCGCGGAGCTTTCTGACTGCAGCGACTACAATAACCTCTTACCATGTCACGTTTCAGAAAAAACGTTGAAAACCTCCACCCGTATGTCCCTGGGGAGCAACCCGAGGCGGACGCAGATGTAATCAAGCTCAATACCAACGAGAATCCGTATCCGCCAAGTCCTCGGGCGGTCGAAGCGCTGCGAACGATAGGAAGTGATCTACTCCGCCGATATCCGCAGCCGCTCGCGGATGTGTTCCGCGATGCCGTCGGAAAGACGCTGAACTTTGATCCGTCTTGGGTTTTAGCTGGAAACGGCAGCGATGACCTACTAACGCAACTGATCCGCGCTGTCGTTGAACCCGGACGTCCGGTGGCCTATCCCACCCCAACATACGTGCTCTATCGCACGCTTGCCGAGATACAAGACGCACCGACGGAAGAGGTCCCTTACAACGACAATTACGATCTCCCCATCGATGCACTTTCAAAGATTGACGCACCGTTAACCATAATCGCAAATCCCAATAGTCCCTCAGGCACAGTAATCACAATTAAAGAACTTCAGGATCTCGCAGATCGGCTTCAGGGTATCCTCGCTATCGATGAAGCCTACGTCGGTTTTTCTAATAGTTCGGCGATTGAACTCACACGGCAAAGTGATCGGATCATCGTGTTACGGACATTATCGAAAAGTCACGGGCTGGCTGGGTTGCGACTTGGATTCGCAGTCGCTCAACCAAGTCTGCTAAGCGGTCTAACCAAAGTAAAAGACAGTTATAACGTTGACGCTGTCGCTGCCTACGTCGGAACTGCGGCGATACAAGATATTAACTATTCACAAGACGTCGCGCGGCGCATTGTTGCCTCACGTGGCAAATTAATCGCGGCGATGACAACGCTTGGTTTTCATGTCTGGCCCAGTCAGGCGAATTTTATTTTGGTTCGCCACCCGCACGCTGCAGCCGGCCAACTCTATGAGACTCTGAAAGCTCAAGGCATCCTGGTCAGATACTTTGCTGAACCAAAACTCTCAGATACGCTGAGAATCACTGTCGGCACGGACGACCAAAATGATCAACTCCTCAAGGCACTCACATCCCTCTTGAGTTCCTAGTATCTCAAGAAAGAGTATTGCCGGCCGACTCATAGAGCAGACAGTTCGCTAAATACAACCTACACGACCTCTTTACGGCAAACACTTACGTGTTCCAGAAGGCCAGTATCCCGTCATTACAAAAGGCATTACGTACCCAAAACAAATACGACTACTATTGCCGACGAGGAAACAACCGATACAACCAGTGTTATGGTCACATTCGTCAGGAACACTGGCCTGATACCACAATATCTCACCGTCCGTTCAACCGACACCCAACAGGGGGTCACCCGTCTGATCGTGACAGAACCAAATGGACTATCAAGAATCCACTGTTTTGGTGGTGTTACGGCTTTACACAAGGGAACAGTTGACCTCCAACAAGAACTAACGTCTCATGGCTGGACACCCATCCCGGCGCACACCGTTAAACCGAAACGTATTACTCGGACGTGTGGCAGCTGAGGGAAACAGTCCATTTATCCGACCACCCTCGCCCTCACAACACCACCACCACCTGTAATCTTTAGCTGTGCACGAAAAACTAAACGCCCTTGACGTCGCACTCGTATTACCACCAGCACTTATCGACGCACTCACCGGCCTGAATGCAAGTCTCCTGCCCCCCCCAGACGGCTTTTATTTTGATGCCACGCATGCACCACACCTCACGCTGCTACAACAATTTAGCCCGCTGGATGCACTGCAAGATGTCGCAGACGAAATCACTACCGCCGCGCAACACACCGCTCCGCTGCAACTGACTACCGGCAAACTCTCTAAAGGCGAAACAGCCGTCATTCTGACGGTGGAACAAAACCAAGCGCTCTACGACCTACACCACTGCCTGATGGAACGCCTTGAGAAATTTGATAGGCCCAGCGGAAACACAACAGGGTTTGTCAATACAAGTCCTGACGGACCCGCCCGACCACGCGACGTCGCCTGGGTACAACAATTCAGACGCAATGCAAGCTATGACGCATTTGCTCCCCACATCACACTCGGTGTCGGTCATCTTGACCAACCGTGCTCTGTTCAACATTTCACCGCAACCCATCTCGGGCTCTATCAACTCGGTCGATTTTGCACGTGCCGACGTCTCTTACAATCGTTTACTCTTAATACGAACCCTAAACGTTCGAAGGAGTGATTAATGCAACGAACGTCTCTACTAATAGCAATTGTTCTAACTGCTCCAGCCTGTGCGCCACAGCCTATGCCGTCCACAACTGTCCAAAGTGGAGAAAATAGCGCGGCGGACTTTAGCCCAGCCATCGTTACTGAGTCTGACATTCCCAACGATATTCACCAGGACTCGTGGGGGCGGTTACCACTGCCCGATAGAACTCAACTCAACAACGACGGACAACGAGCCTATGACTTAATCGTGAACCCTGAAAGTCGCTACGCGACAGGCCCGCGCGGCCCCGTCGCGATGTGGCTCTATAGCCCTGAGATGGCAGAGCACATCTTTCCGGCAAGCACATACCTTCGGTTCGGAACCGCAAAAGATCAGCGGCTTACAGAGCTCGCCATATTAGTTGCCGCCCGCGAAGTACGCAGTCAGTATGAATGGAGCGCGCACGAACCATTGGGCTTAGCTGCGGGGCTTGAACCTGAAATCATTGAACTCGTCAAACATCGACGTCCGGTAGAAACAAC
>CAZDQD010000078.1:0-76340 GCA_964507425.1 uncultured Vicinamibacteraceae bacterium | reverse complement strand
GGTACATTGTTACAAGGATGCCGTTCTGCTCGAGAATGGCTGAGTAGCCTTCGCCAAGGGGTCGTCGCCAAAGTTCAGGCGGTCCCGTCTCTGGCCACGTTCGCGCTAACGGGTCGGCGTGAACATGGAAGTTTCTTTCGGCGCCTCCCCACTGTGGCCAAGATGAACCGACGTTCTGGGCAACAGCCGTGGTGGTGCCGATGAGACACGTCCAGATGATCACAAGGACCTGAGGTGAACGAACGTTCTGCATGAATCTATACACAGGAATCAACAGAAGATTATAGATAGCACAGGCAGCTAATGATCGGCTAATGTAAATGAATATGGCAGCTACGCTCACTATACAAAATATTGTTGCGCGCCCGGTTCTTCTTCCGCTTGAGCGACCAGTGGTGGCTCGTATAGCGACGATTACGGAGTGGCCGCTCATCTTGATCGATCTCTACACGGAACAGGGGATCGTAGGACGAAGTTACCTTGAGCCCTATACCCCCAGAACAATGCGCTACCTTGTGCCCGCACTACACGACCTCGGTGAACTATTGAAGGGGCAACAAGTGGCGCCGGTTGACTTATACGAAACGACCCGTCGCTCCTTACATTTCGTCGGCTACGAGGGGATGTCCGCGATTGCGGTATCTGGAATTGATATGGCCGCTTGGGATGCGGTCGCTAAAGCCGCAAGCCAACCGCTGTGTGAGCTGTTGGGAGGGTCTGTCGGTCCGGTGCGCGCATACAACAGCAATGGACTATGGCTTCAGGAACCCGAGGTTGTGGGTGAAGAAGCCGCAGTGCTCCGTGACGAAGGTGGCTTCGGCGGGTTGAAATTGCGATTGGGACGCGAACGCATTGATGACGACCTCGACGCCATTGCTGCTGTTCGGGAGTCCGTTGGAGACGACATGCACCTGATGGTGGACTTCAATCAGGGGCTCAGCCTGGCAGAAGCGTTGGAGCGGTGCGACGTAATCGATGACCTTGGTCTTACGTGGATCGAGGAACCAATTGTCTACGATGACCTCGATAATTATCAAAAATTGTCGGCAGACCTTAGAACGCCGATTCAAATCGGAGAAAATTTTTATGGGCCTCGGGCCCTGTACCGTGCGATTCAGATGGAAGCGTGTGACTATGTCATGCCTGACTTCATGCGTATTGGTGGCATTACGGGGTGGCTGCGTGCTGCAGCGATTGCCGGAGCTGCGGGTGTACCGATGTCAACGCACCTTTATCCGGAAGTAGCCGCACATGTTATGCGCGTCACGGAAACGGCTCATTGGCTAGAGTGGCAAAGTTGGGCAGACCCTATCCTTAAGCAACCGTACGAAATCACGGCTGGTGAGTTACACATTCCGAATGTTCCGGGTGTCGGCCTTGAATGGAATGAAAAGGCTATAGCTGCCCACGGGTTTGCCTAATACGGATGCGCGCGTGTGTAGGCGCACTCCGCGGCATTTGCAGGAGTTATGACAAGCACCTACTAAAACCTGACTCGGAATCCGGTATAGGCACTCCGCGGGGCACCTGGTCCGATGAAGCGGGGGTCCGATGCATTGGGTACTTCGTCCAGATCAATTTCAAGTTCGGCAAGAATGCCAAAGGTAGCGTAGGTACGGTTAAACAGATTATCTATGCGAGCGAACCAGTCCACTGCTGATGTCAGTTGGTAGCTCGTGCGTAAGTTCGCAATCGCGTAGCCGGGCAGTGCTATCTGGTCATTGCCTTCATCCCCGAGAAATACACGAGACGACCCGGCAATAGTCTCAAGTGCAAGATTCCAAGAGGTTGTGGGATTGTATGTAAGTCCAGCTTTGATACTGTGACGAGGGATGCCCGGAATGCGATCACCTGGCTCAACTAAAAGAGCTCCATCTTCCGTTGCTGCGGCGTTTACTTCTGAATTGCCAGGTAAGCGCAGGGAGGACTCAAACGTTGCCTGAACCATACCGTAACTGGCATACCAGGCAATTTGGTTTACGGTACCGTTCAGTTCGAGGTCGATGCCAGCGCGCCGCGTGTTCCCGGCGTTCTGAAAGTACCCCGTACCAATAAGTTTTGGAGACGCGACAAACAAAATGTCATCGTCGATCCGTGTCTGGTATGCAGTCAGTGACCATTGTGTGATTCCACCTAAAACTCCTACATTGCCACGTAATCCCGCCTCTGCCGACCGAGCAATCGCTTGTTCGAGAGGGGGGTCTGAAATAAATGCATTGGGAACTCGACATGGTTCTTCAGGATCAGCGCAGCTGAGTTCTGCGGCGGTCGGGGCACGGTTGGCGATTGAGTAGCGACCGAAAAGCGACACTCCGCTGGTCGCATCGAAAACAGCACCGAGAGCCGGATTGAATTGTGAGAATGTGTGGCGACCATTGAGCGACGTCCCGAAATTGTCCACGATATTGATCCGTGTGTGGTTATAGCGACCGGACAGTGTGAGGTGCGTGCGGTCGGTTACCGAATACGTATCAGTGGCATAAACGCCGAGATTGCTACTCTCTGTGTTGAGGTCGGTATTAAACAAATCGTCGGGCGCAAGACCGTAGACACCGGCAAAGAGTCCGGAACCAGCGATCGTACGGGTTGTTGTTAACGAGCCCACCTCGCTATTGGATGAGAATTTGACATCAGCGAGGTCCGCTGACACACCGATTAACAGAACATTTTCACGTGTTCCGACGGAACTTCTCGCGGTTGCCTGTAACGAGGCGCCATATCCGCGAGTGTTCGTGTTAGTCCGGTTGAAGGCGCCAGTCCCGCGTGCGTCGCGGTCGGTAATAAATCGCCCGGAAACCGTATCAACCAGTACAGATTGGCTGTCGTCGTCGTCGTCTTGTTCGACACTGTCGAGTTCGTCGTCGTCGTCGTCGGTGCCCTGACACAACGTGTTTAAAGGAGCCCCTATCGGGAGTGCATCTTCCTGACAGACACCGAAGTCAGCCTCGTCTCCATTAAGCGTTTGCCGGTTAAGGTCGCGGTGGTAACCGGCAGCTTGTACAGACCATGTGGGAGAAACCGTCAGATTGAAACGGCCCTGCAAAAAGGCCAATTTGTTCTCTGTGATGTCAGGGAACGTAAACACAGCGGAGGGACTGACCGCGAGTAATTCGATTGGCGCAGCCCCGTTCCCGTTCAAAGCCGTATCGGCGTGCGTGAAGGTAATGCCTGCGTCAACCCGGTTGTTCTGGTACCCGATGTCCGCTACGGCTTGCGTGACTTTAGATGGCGACTGTGTCCGCCATCCTGTTTCATCAAAATGTGTTGCACCAACATATACAGCCCAAGGTCCAGCGTTGGTTCCGTACTCAGCGGTACCGCTCATGCGTCCGAATGAGCCACCGGAGAATTCACCGCGGAACCCGGTGTTTGTGAAACCGTTTTTCAGGCGCAGTGCGAGTGCGCCACCGAGCGCGTTTAAGCCGTAGGTTGGATCTGAACCAGCGGTCAACTGTAGGGAATCGATCGCAAACTGTGGCATCAGATCGAATTGCACAGTATCGCCAAAGGGTTCGTTCAGTCGGACACCGTTTTGGTACACGGCGATGCCTTGCGGTAGGCCAAGTAGCGGTGAAGCCGTAAAGCCGCGGTATCGCAGGGTCGGTTGAAACGGATTCGTTGTTGCGCCTTCGAGTGTAATGGAGCCAAAGCGTTCGTTTAAGACGTCCGATAGCGCCGTCGCACCGCGTGTCTCTAACTCATCCGTGCGCACGGTAGAAATGTTGGCTGCAACGCGGTCGCGGTTGAGATTGCTTCCGAGTAGCGGGGCCACTCCCACGACAGTAACTTGTTCCGCCAGGGATGCCAGTGCGAGCTGTGCATTCACTGTGCGGACCTCACCTGCGATAAGCACAATGTCGGTAAATTGTGCAGCGCCGAACCCATCAAGGGTTATGGTGACCGTGTAAGTATCGGGCGGAAGTGTGGGGAGGGCATATCGACCGGCGCTATCCGTTATTGCGCTACTGGGGCTCGTGGTGGTCAAAGAACTGGCAGAGACGGTGACACCGCCCAGCGCTCCGCCTTGTGTATCGGTGACGACGCCTTCTATACCGCTCGTCTGAGCGCTGACATGGGCGGAGCTCGTAAACAGCAGAGCGACGAGAAAGACCCCACTGGTGATACCTATATCGCGCATTTACTAAAGTGTTTAATGTTTGAGCGAACGGAATCTTAACAAAAAGTCCCGGACTGCACATTTTTTTGAGTGAAACAGCCTTCCTGACGAAAATCCTAAAAAACTACCACATGGAGACCGCGCCAGTGCCGATATATATAGGGTGCGACAGTCCAGTTCGAGCGGGTTGGATAGCGAGTTCCTGCGGTTAGTGGGCCAGGCGTCCGTACGCCATGGTCTGTTTAGGCTTTTCCAATACCTACTGTTGGTTAACTTGATTGTTCTTGCGAACACGGCCCTCTTTCAGCTGATCATGCGCCAGGTTGAAGGACAATCACACTCCTGGATGACGGCTCTGTATTGGACGGTTGTCACCATGACGACACTCGGGTACGGCGATGTCGTGTTTGTCAGCGATGTTGGCCGGTTCTTTAGCCTATTGGTCTTGGGGTCAGGCGTCATCCTCTTGGTCGTGGTTCTCCCTTTTGTATTCATTCGCTTTGTCTATGCCCCGTGGCTCGAAGCGCAAATTCGTGTACGGGCGCCTCAAAACGTACCGTCGACAATGGCGAATCACGTCATCATTAGCAGACATGACAACATCGCGGCTGAACTAATCGAACGATTAGATGCGACGTCGATTCCCTACTACGTGGTCGAAGCGGATGCTTCGGCCGCTGGGAATTTAATCGGACAAGGCGTTGCAGCTATTAATGGTGACCTTGACGAGCGCACAACGTACGAAAATCTTCAACTCAGCCAGGCGCGACTGCTATTGGCGAATTGTGCGGATACCACCAATACGAATATCGCTATCACGGCGCGGGAGGTGTCTGACGATGTAACGATCGCGAGTTTTGCGGAACACAAGGACTCGATCGACATTCTTGAGCTGAGCGGTTGTAATCACGTTCTGGCGCTAAAGAGACAACTTGGTGAATACCTAGCGAATAGAGTGAGCGGGGGTGTTGGCTCGGTTGATGATATCGGGCAGTACAAATGGCTTCACGTGGCGGAGTTTTCGGCTCGTGAGACACCGTTTGCTGGGCAGTCAATTCGCAATACGAATTTGCGACAACAGACGGGGCTGAACATTGTCGGCATCTGGAAGCGCGGGAACCTGCACCCGGCCTTTCCTGACGTTGAGATTTCCGAAACGTGTAGCGTCGTAGTGGCGGGAACGGAGGAACAGCTTGGCAAGCTTGATGAGCTTTTGCACGGTCGGGAGGCTGAGGAATCGTCCGGTCTAACCATTGTTGTTGGCGCTGGCAGTGTCGGTTCCGCTGCTGTGCGTGCGCTCAAACATAAAGGTGCCATGGTGCACGTGGTTGAGCGCGACGCTGAGGCCGCAGATCGTATGCAGGATGTCGCGGACCGCGTGGTGGTCGGAGACGCGAATGATCGCACGATGCTTGAAGCGGCCGGCCTAGCCGACGCCACGGCCGTTCTACTGACGCCAAGCGATGATGCCGTCAATATTTACCTTTCAGTGTACTGTCGGCGATTGAAGCCGACGCTCAGACTGGTGAGTCGTATCGTGCACCACCGCAATCATGAAGCTATTCATCGGGCAGGGGTCGATTTCGCTCTCAGTTACTCGACTATTGGGGCCGAAGCAGTGATGGCGATTATCGAGGGACAAGAGTTTCTGTGGCTTGGAGAAGATGTCGATGTCTTTACCGAGGATGTGCCTAAAAAACTTGTAAACAGGACGTTGGGAAAGAGCGGCATTGGCTCCATTTTGGGACTCAGCGTGGTTGCTATTGAACATCGGGGACAACTCATGTTTCAGCTGCACGCTTCAACCAAACTGGCTGCTGGTGACCAACTTGTGATGCTCGGAACCGGAAAACAGCGGCAAGAGTTTACTGAAACTTTCGACTAAACCGCCTTGGGTCCGTTTTGGGGTTGCCTGGCATCGTGTGGACGCCTAGGATCACACTAGGAGGCGTGCCTCAATGTGGACGCGGAACACGAATTTACTCGGTATTAGACTATTACTCGTTTTGGGATTCCTGCTGGTGGCCTACGGGTCATTTAGCCTGGCAACCCTGTCAGCGCAGGACCCACAGGGCGCTCCCGAATACAACGGGGACGTTCGACCGATCCTGGCGCAAGCGTGTTTTAGTTGCCACGGTTCCAACGAACGTGCGCGGCAAGCTGACCTTCGGCTCGACACACAGGCGTTCATCAATACGCATATTGTCCCGGGTGATGCGGATGCCAGTGCGTTATTCCAGCGGTTGATCACAGAGGAACAAATCGGTCGCATGCCGCCGGTCTCGACGGGCCGAACGTTGACAGATGCGCAAATTAATACAGTCCGCCTGTGGATCGATAATGGGGCTACGTGGGGTACGGAACTTGCCGATACGGAACTCGCGGCGGTCCAGCCTGAACGCGTTGTTGACTTTGAACGTGAAGTTCGTCCGCTCCTGTCACAGAATTGCTTTGCGTGTCATGGCCCAGATGAACAGGGCCGCCAGCGCGGACTTCGGTTAGATGTGGAAAGCGGACTACACGGTGACCGTGCCGGGTTTGGAGGACCGGTGGTCGTGGCGGGTAATGCGGCTGACAGTTTGCTCTATCAACGCATTACGGCTGAATCGGCAGGCCTCCGTATGCCACGTGGCGGTGTGGCATTAACGGAAAGTGAAGTTGAAACCATTCGCCTGTGGATTGATCAGGGGGCGGAGTGGAAAACACATTGGGCCTTTGTAGCACCGGAACGACCAGATTTACCTCCGGTTACGGATGCTAATTGGCCGCGGAATCCGGTTGATCGGTTTGTGTTGTCGCAACTGGAGCGAGATGGTCTTGCTCCGTCACCAGAAGCAGACCGTATCACTCTCCTTCGGCGCGTCACACTTGACTTAACAGGCTTGCCGCCCACCGAGGGTGAGATCGCCGCGTTTCTGAATGATGATTCGCCAGAGGCTTACGAGGCGGCTGTGGACCGGCTTCTTGGTTCGGAGCGGTACGGGGAGCGAATGGCGGGCGAATGGCTCGATGCTGCACGCTATGCCGACACTAATGGATACCAGACTGACGGGGAACGGTCGATGTGGCGGTGGCGTGATTGGGTCATCGATGCCTACAACAACAACATGCCGTTCGATCAATTTACCATCGAACAAATTGCGGGAGATATGTTACCCACACCAACGCGCGATCAGCAGATTGCCACGGCGTTTAATCGGAACCATAGCCAGAATGGCGAAGGTGGCATTGTTGAGGACGAGTTTCTCGTTGAATATGCCGTTGACCGCGTCCAAACGACGTCTACAGTTTGGATGGGATTGACCCTGGGGTGCGCACGCTGCCACGACCACAAGTTTGACCCACTGTCGCAGAAAGAGTTCTATGAGTTTTACGCCCATTTCAATAACGTCCCCGAACGTGGCAAGGCGTTTAAGTATGTGAACTCGCCGCCGCTCATTACGGCTCCAACCGCTGACCAGGAAGCTGAATTGGCAGAGTTGGACGAGAAACTGCGTGTGGCGCGGGAGACGTTTACAGCGATGGCACCCGAGGTGACGACGGCCCAGGCGGAGTGGGAAGCCTCACTCGACGCGTCGCTCGCTGTTGATTGGGTGCTGACCGACCAACTCGTTGCCCACCATCCCCTCGACGGCAATATTGCGGGTGTTGTGCAACCAGAGGAGCCTGTGGCGGCAGCCCTTGAAGACGGGCAGCCACGTTTTGTTGAAGGGCAATTGGGCTCCGCCGCGAGTTTTGATGGACAGCGGTTCATTAACGCTGGCCTTCACCCCGATGTGGGCTATGACGACAAATGGTCGTTGGCGGCGTGGATCTATCCGACGGCAAAGGATGGCGTGGTGGTATCACGCGCGCGTGGTGGGGACCAAGGCGAGGTCGGTTGGGGTCTGTATCTTGAAGATGGCAAGGTGCGATTGAGCTTGTCGACCCGCGTGCTGGACGACGGTGTGGCTGCCGAGACCGTCGAAGACATTCAATTGAATGAGTGGCAGCATGTCGTGGCGACGTACGATGGTTCAAAAACACCTGGTGGTATGCGTATCTATGTCGACGGTGTGTCCAAAGAGCTGATTGGGTTAATCGACCTCGTCGGGAATCGGATGCCCAAAGTAATGCCGCTACGCATTGGTGCGACTGGATCGGACAAGCCGAGATTCCAAGGACATATCGATGACCTTCGCATTTATGCATCGGTCTTGACACCGGAGCGAGTCGGCGTTGTCTCGACGCTGGATTCAATTAGCGCGATTGCATCGATCGCACCTCGTGATCGAACAGTGGCCCAGGCCGAAAAGATCCGTCTGTGTTTTCTAGACCAATACGCACCGCAAGCGTTACAGGAAGCGTGGCGCGAGGTGTCTGTGTTGGAGCGCGAACGTGACGCATTGTGGGAAAGTTTTCCGACGGTGATGGTGATGGCGGAAATGGAGCCTCGGCGTCAGGCATATTTGCTCAATCGTGGCGCGTATGACCTTCCCGGTGAACCCGTCACACCTGGAGTTCCTGCCGTGCTACCGCCACTTCAGGGAAACGTCGAAGCAAATCGGTTGGCGCTCGCACGCTGGGTGGTTGACCCGGCGCATCCACTAACGGCACGAGTTACCGTGAATCGGTTTTGGCAGATGTACTTCGGTACCGGCATCGTAAAAACAGCTGAAAACTTTGGCACGCAGGGCGAATATCCGAGTCATCCTGAGTTACTTGATTGGCTAGCGACGATGTTTATCGACTCTGGGTGGGACATGAAGGCAGTGCAACGAGCCATTGTGACGAGTGCTACTTATCGCCAGGCTTCCCATGTTACGCCCGATGAGTTTGAAGCCGATCCAGAAAACCGAAGCCTAGCGCGTGGACCGCGGCTCCGCCTCCAACCGCAAATGATTCGAGATCAGGCCCTTGCTGTTGCTGGCCTACTTGTTGAAAAAGTTGGTGGGCCGTCCGTGAAACCGTACCAGCCTGAGGGATTATGGGCAGATATGGTTGAAGGCGGTTACGGGGACTACATCGAGGCCGAGGGAGACGATTTGTACCGGAGGAGCTTGTACACGTTTTGGAAGCGGACACTGGGTCCGCCGACAATGATGACATTTGATGCATCCACTCGCGAAACTTGCATCGTACGTACAGGGCGCACCAATACTCCACTCCAAGCGCTCAATTTGATGAATGATGTGACTTACATTGAGGCGGCCCGAAGGCTTGCGGAACGGATGATTGCGGATGGGGGCGGGAGTCCGGAGGAGCGCCTTCGCTATGGGTATCGTGCCGCCACCGCCCATGGGCCGACACCGCAGGCACAAACGGTTCTTCTCGAAGGATTTCAGCACTACTTGGAGAACTATCAGAGCGACCGTTCCGCGGCATTAGAGTTGGTCAGCATGGGAGAATCTTCTCGTGATGAGACGATGGATGTAGCCGAGCTGGCCTCATATACGATGGTCGCAAGCTTGATTTTGAATCTCGATGGAACCATTACAAAGGAATAGCGCATGGACCCACTTGAGAAATTACTTACACGCCGTCGCTTTCTGGAATTAACTGGTTCAGGAATCGGCTCCGCGGCATTAGCCACTCTGTTCCATGACGATCTACTTGCGCAGGCACCTGGGGCGGAAGGATTGCCAGTAGGGGGCTTGCCCGGGTTGCCGCATTTTGCGCCGAAGGCGAAACGAGTCATCTATCTATTCCAATCCGGCGCTCCGTCCCAGCATGAGTTATGGGATCACAAACCGAAACTGAGCGAACTCCGAGGAACCGATTTGCCTGCGTCAGTCCGTGGTGAGCAACGATTGACCGCCATGACGGCCTCCCAGACGAGCTTTCCACTGGTTCCGTCTTTATACAAGTTTGCACAACACGGTGAGTCCCGCGCGTGGGTAAGTGAACTCATGCCACATACTGCGAAAATTGTTGATGACCTGTGCTTCATTAAGTCGATGCATACGGAAGCCATCAATCATGATCCCGGCATAACTTTTTTCCAGACCGGTGCGCAGTTAGCGGGCCGTCCGAGTATTGGTGCATGGTTGTCGTACGGACTTGGAACCATGAATAGTGATTTGCCGACCTTTGTGGCAATGGTGTCGAAAGGTTCGGCCCAAGCGGGGCAGCCGCTGTATGACCGGCTCTGGGGGAGTGGATTTCTACCTAGTCGCTACCAGGGCGTGAAGTTTTTGGCCACCGGTGACCCGGTGCTCTTTTTGTCGAACCCCCCAGGGGTTGATGCAGGGACTCGCCGGCGTTTTCTTGATGACCTTGAAAAATTAAATCGACAAAAAGAAGAGGAGTTTGGTGACCCGGAAACGAGTACGCGGATTGCTCAGTATGAGATGGCGTATCGAATGCAGTCTTCGGTTCCTGAGTTGACCGACCTGTCTGATGAGCCTGACAGTGTTTTCGAGCTGTATGGTGAAGATTCAAGGAAATCGGGCACCTTTGCCCGCAACTGCCTACTCGCGCGTCGTTTGGCAGAGCGGGATGTTCGTTTTATCCAGCTGTTTCATCGTGGTTGGGATCACCACACGCGTTTGCCACGCAGCATAAAGATGCAGGCCAAAGATGTTGACCAAGCCCAGGCTGCCTTGGTGCAGGATCTCAAGCAGCGTGGAATGCTCGACGAAACACTCGTGCTCTGGGGTGGCGAATTTGGCCGCGGCCCCTACTCGCAGGGTGTTCTCACGGAAGATAACTATGGTCGAGATCATCATCCACGGTGTTTCACGATTTGGATGGCAGGCGGAGGTGCAAAGCCAGGCATCTCATACGGTGAATCGGACGATTTCGGCTATAACGTCGCCAAAGACCCAGTGCATATTCACGACCTACATGCAACGATGTTGCATCTACTTGGTATTGACCACGCGAAACTTACGTTCCAATTCCAGGGACGTGATTTCCGTTTGACCGACGTACATGGAAAAGTAATTAATAGTCTCCTCGCCTAGAGATGAGGAGAATGAGGTTGACATGAAACACGTAATTCTCTCGGTTGTGGCGTTAGTCGTTGTCGTTGGACCTCCGGTTTTTGCTGCCGGCGGTGCAGAAGAGACCCCTACGTTCACGAAAGATGTGGCGCCGATAATTTTCGAGAATTGCATTACATGTCATCGCCCGAATCATATTGCCCCGATGACGCTCGGCTCCTATGAGGAGGTGCGTCCTTGGGCGCGGTCGATCAAGGATGTTGTTGTAGCACGGGTTATGCCGCCGTGGGGCGCCGACCCCCAGAACAGTCTTAAGTTTCGTAATGAACGCTATTTGGATCAGGATGAGATAGACACAATTACGAGCTGGGTTGATGGTGGGGCGCCAAAGGGCAATGACGCGGACCTTCCGTCACCACCCGATTTTGTTGATGGGTGGACGTACGAAGGGGGTGAGCCGGATTACGTTTTGCCGATGCCTATCGAATACGAAGTATCGGCTGAGGGCGAAGAGGACTATATCGATTTTTGGTCACCCATTCCCTGGGAGGAGGATCGCTTCGCCGAAGTGTTGGAACTGCGCCCGGGAAACTACGCGGTAACCCATCATTCTGCGGTCTATACACGTGATTTACCGGCGGGTAAGCAGGTGGTCGATGGCTTTCTTGTTGATGATGATACGGCGCAGGTTGTGGCCCGTGATGCGGTGGAGAATGAAGGACGTGTAGAACAGAGTGTTTTTAATGAAGTGAATCTGCCCGGGTCGAGTAAGTTGCTCTCGTATGTGCCAGGCCGGGGCGTTGAACGGCACCACCCAGGTACCGGGAAGCGGCTAGCTGCCGGTAAATGGATGCGGTGGACGCTCCATTACAACCCTATTGGGCAAGCTGCGACAGACCGACACCGACTCGGTATCTGGTTCAACACAAAACCCGTCACCCATGAAGTGCTGACGCGACAGGCGGGAAACGCGTTCCCAACTGATCCGTTTGGGAATGACATATACATTGTTGAGGGCGAGCAAATCCGACCGACGAGAGATCCTGACACTGGAAAGATAATTGCGGCAAAAATCCCGAACATCCCGCCCTATAAAGATGACTGGAAAATTACGGGAATCACACCGATTAATGAACCGGTCACCCTCTTTGCGTTGTCACCGCACATGCACTTACGTGGGAAGAGTTTGAGATGGGTCGTGACTTATCCCGATGGTCGTGAAGAGACGATCTTGGACGTACCAAATTTCGACTTCAACTGGCAAATACACTACGAGCTGGAAACGCCGCTCCATTTGCCGGCTGGAAGTAAAATTACTGGCATCGGTGTGTACGACAATTCTCTCAACAATCGATGGAATCCTGGCCCGCATCTTGAAGTCTATTGGGGACAACAAAGCTGGGATGAAATGTATCAGGCGTTTACTGAATATACGATCGATAGTCAGGACCTAACGAAGGTTCAGCCCACGACAAACGACCAGTAGGGAACCCAACGCGCCGTGTGTAGTTATTCTTGGTTTCGGTTGTCTGTCATTCCCGTGGTGAGTGCGATTGTGTTGGGGATGTGTACCATCGTGTTTGTCAGTACGGCAGCCCAGCAACGTCGACCGCAAGGCCAAATTCCTGACTTGGGTCGACCGACGGAGAGTACGGACCAAATACCGCTTTTCGACTACGACTCGTATTTTCCAGGCACATGGACGTTTGAGTGGCGCACACCAGAAAGCCCGCTTGGGGCCGGTGGCATGATTGAGGGCCAAGAGGTATTTGCACCAAGTGATGATGAGCGTAACTATTCCAGTACGATTGATGCGGACGGACCGGACGGTCCGTTTGTAATCCAGTCGACGATCTTGTATTTACGAGAGCAACAAGCGTTCACGCGGCTTGAAAAAGATAGTCGTGGGTTTGAACTACTCAAAGCTGGTCGCATCGGCGGGGACATGGGTGGGTTTTATACCATTCACTACGAATCTGCGCCGCTCGTTGTCGAAGGGCAAGAGGTCCGTGTACGAAACACCACCAGGATCGTATCGCCACTGAATTTCAAGGTGGAATCACGGATTTCAGTAGACGGCGGCCCGTGGACTAACTTTGGTACGGGTTGGTGGCAAAAGGTCGTAACGACCCCTGATGACGGTCGGTAATTTTTGCTTCAACTTATTGGTGACTAACCGTGCGCGTAGGTAAATGCATTCTTGGGACGGTGATAGCTTTGGGGCTGAGTGCAAATGCGTTTAGTCAGCCGTCGGTTTCAGAGCCGATGGCACTCATGATGTTGGTGGGGTGCGTTGAGGCCGATGGGGCCGAAGGGTTTCAACTGGTTAGCGCAACCAGCCCACAGGTCGTTGACGATCGGTTGCCTGAATCGCCTGGCCCTGAGGCCGTGCTCGGTACTGGCCAAGTGGAGTTGATCGGCACTCTTGATGAATTTGGCGTTGCCCAACATGCGGGACACAAAGTGTGGGTCAAGGGGTTGTACTTGGAAAATGGTGCCGACACAAAACTGAATCTCGTATCCATCTTGACCCTCGCTGACGCCTGTCAGTAAGGGGATACTATGGCCATATTCACGAAACCATCTCGATGTTTTCTCACGCTTATGATCAGTTTTGTGCTGTTCGTTCCATCAGCAGCTAGCCAACCTTCTTCCACGGCACTCGACATCTATGTGATTGACGTGGAAGGTGGCGAGGCGACCCTGTTTGTTTCGCCATCTGGAGAATCAATACTGGTAGATACTGGGTGGCCTGGTTTTGGAGGACGTGACGCGGACCGTATCGTGTCTGCCGCAGCGGATGCTGGTATTGCCGCAATCGATTACTTAGTGGTTACACATTTCCACACGGACCATATGGGTGGAGCCATACAGCTAGCCGAGCGGATTCCTATCAGGCATTTTGTTGACCATGGATCGAGTCCAAACCTGGGAGTTCGCGGACAATCTGCATTCGAAACTTACGCCGATCTTCGTGCCGGAGGAATACACCTTAACGTTCAACCCGGTGACGTTGTGCCGCTTCGTGACATTGATGTTCGGATCATTGCTTCCGGCGGAGATGTGTTGCGTGAGCCACTGCCTGGCGCCGGAGGTATCAACCCCAGCTGCCAAAACTTCTCTTTCCATGGTGACAGCATTACCAGTCGAGCTGGCGACGCAGAGGACCAGCTCTCTGTGAGCGTGGCTATCCGCTACGGCGAATTTCGTACCGTGATTATGGGTGACCTGACGTGGAATAAAGAGCATGCGCTGATGTGTCCGCGCGATAAAATTGGGTCCGTCGATGCCTATCTAGTTTCACACCATGGGGCGCATACGTCCGGCTCTGAAGCATTGGTGCATCCGCTGGAACCGCGAGCTGCGATTATGAACAATGGACCTCGGAAAGGTGGAGCCTCTCAAACGTTTGAAATTCTTAGTACCGTTGAGAGCTTGCAACACGTTTGGCAGAACCACTATTCGGTCGATGCAGGATCGCTCAATAGTCCAGAACGGTTTATTGCGAATTTAGATGATGGCAGTGACGCAGTGGGTGCTGGCGAGCGACCTGTGCATGTTGGCGCCTCCCACTGGATTAAGCTTTCGGCGCAAGCAGACGGCAGTTTTACCGTTACGAACAGTCGAAACGGCTACACGCACGATTACCCTGCGCGGTGATTGCAAGACCATGTGTCGCGTACTGTGTGGATTCATTGGACACGGTCTGGCCGTTCAAACTAGTACATGACAAAGGCGAACAACTGCGTTCCAGCAGCTACTAGTACGTGTTGCCGACCGTCGATGAGATAGGTTTGTGGAGCGTTGGAAATGTTGCCGATACGCGTGTTCCACAGGAGTTTGCCATTGGTGGCATCGACGGCCACGAAATTGCCACTGCCATCGCCAGTGAAGACTAACCCGCCCGCAGTTGTCAAAACCCCGGCTCCCCCGCCCCCGCCAGGCGGCCAAGCGTGTCGCCAGACGGTCGTCCCGGTTTTGTAATCAATGGCGGAAAGTGCGTTGCCTCCGGAACCAACGGGAATGCGGTCTTTTCCGCCCAATCCCATGGACCCACGCGGGTCGGGATCGGTTAGGTACAGGAGATTAAAGCCATTGTTTTCCTGTGTGTAGAACAAACCGGTATCTGGGTTGAATGCCGGTGGTTGCCAATTTGAGACACCACCCTCAACGGGGGAAACCAGCGATCCAGGAATGATGGCCTCTTTTTCTGGTGAGGGATTCGGTGACCCACTATCCCTAATGTGACTTGCCCAGTTCGACGTCGCGCCATAACGACTTGTTGCGACGTGCGAGCCTGTTACGCGGTCTAGAGTAAAGAAGTAGCCATTGCGTGCCGCGGTCGACACCAATTTTCGAGGTGTTCCGTTGATCACACCATCAATGAGGATCGGGGTTTGTGTTGAGTCCCAATCGTGCGTGTCGTGTGGTGACGTTTGAAAATACCAGGCCATTTCTCCGGTGTCGACGTCGACGGCGATAAGAGAACAGGTGAACAGGTTATCGCCAGGTCGTGCGATGCCTGTGTAGCCAGGCGTTGGGTTACCAGTACCAAAGATGTAGTAATTAGTTTCGGGATCGTATGAGCCAGGGACCCAGACCTGCCCACCACCATGCCGTGCCGCGTCGAGATTGGGCCAGGTATCAAGGCCAGGATCGCCAGGCTGCATCGGTACCGTATAAAACCTCCATTGCAGGTCGCCCGTGCGAGGATCAAACGACTGGAGAAACCCAGGTGCATCCAGATCGTTTCCCGTTCCCACGAGAACATGGTCCCCGACAACGATTGGCGCCATCGTTGAAAAATATTGTTCTTCGAAGCTGGCGATTTCAACGTGCCAGCGTTCTTCCCCCGTTCTGGCATCGAGTGAAACCAGGTAGTTGTCAACCGTTTCAAAAAACAAATAGTTGTGCCAAAGGGCAGCCCCGCGGTTGCCGATATGAGGCCCACCGCGTGTTTTCCAGAAATAGTGCCACCGTTCACCCCCATCGCGGACGTCAATGGCCCACACGTGGTCCGGTGCCGTAACGTATAGCAGGTCTCCGTGTTGTAACACGGCTCCTTTAATGCGCTGCGCACCGATGGTGAATTCCCCGGTGCCCTCGCCGCCAACATAAGTTGGACTCGTGGCGCCATCAAGTGCTGGCATACCCGTGTCCAGTTGGCGTGTCCACGCGAGTGTGAGGCGCTGGACATTGGCAGTCGTCACTTGGGCAAGTTGACTAAAGCGACGGCCACTGTAATCACCGGAATAGGTGGGCCAAGAATTTCGTAGGGGTTCGAGTAACGTGGCGGGGTCAAGCCCGTCGTCAGTTTGTCCGTGAAGTACGGTCCCTGCCGCGAGGAAGGCTAGGGTGAAGATGAAAGCGGCAGACTGCTGAATAGTCATTTGAGTGTTGCCAGATAGGCGGTTACGTTGTGTATATCGTTGTTGTTGTACAACGGGAGTAGTTCTAGGTGCCGGGCCAACGGATTATCGATGTCTACTTGTGGCATGCCATCTTGCCGGCCAAATGAACGGTGTTGTCCGTCCGGTGTTGTAAGGACAACAATAAAGTCGGTAAGGCGGTCCAGCGTCCCGTTGACACGTTGTCCTGAGGCTTGGGTTACCGTCACCATAATCGGGGGACGCTGGCTGCGCTGCGCGCTACCACGCACCCATGTGTTCTGCAGTTCTTGTGGATCGGCAATTCGTGTTCCGATTCCTTGTAGGTCGCCACTCACCGAATGACACGACATACAAGTAGCTTCAAAGTACAGCTGTCCAGCCGATGGGTCACCAACCAATATGTCCAGTACGACCGCTTCTCCTGGTGGCGGACCACCTTGTCGTGAGGCGGTGGCGAGAATGCTGTGGATGTATTCTGCGACTGCGCGTCCATCCTCTTCGTTCAATGCCTGTGGAGGCATTGTGCTGCCACCCGCGCTCGATTGGCCATCCCGGATCACGGGCCAAATGGCGTCACCAGTTGCATCGCGAAGTACAAGTTGTGAGCGAAGCAGGTTCGGTCCTCCAAGGTCACCGCCACGCAAATCCATTCCATGGCAGGCTCGACAGTTAATATCATAAAGAGCCTGCCCACGCTCGATGAGGGCTGGGTCACCCGTGGAGCGTTGGAGTGCCGGGTACAAACCTTGGTTCTGTGCTCTAGGGGATGCATTTTCGGCCGCAACGGTATGCGTTGACCCGCTGAACACATCCGTGGTCGTATACAGCAGGGCCATGACTGCTGCGATTACCGGAACGAATTTGGAGCCAAGTGTCATCTCATTAGCGCCTTGCTGCCAGGCCTGTGGCCTGCTGAGTCTATCAACTCGACCGATATTTGTTGGTAGACAGATAAAATGACGTACAACTACGGAAGCCGTATGTTTCGCAAGCTCAGGTTGGTCGCCATTCTTGTTCTAGTTTGTGTTGCGGTCACGGCAATGTCTGCGCAGTCACGTTTCGGCAATTGGGGGCGACGGGAGCTTCCCTATCACGGTGATATTACGTTTGTCCGCCTACGCTGGCAGGGAGGTACATACGGCGGGCCTGTGTTTGGACGTGGTCCGAACTTCTGGCTGCATGAGTTTCCTCGTGCCGAACAGCATTTGATGGGGCTGCTCAATGATTTTACGACCGTCGATACGCGAGTCGACGGTAGTCTCATCCTCACGCTGGACGATCCCGAGCTTTTTAAATACCCCATTGCATTGATGCAAGAACCTGGATTTTGGATCATGACCGATGAAGAAGCATCGGCACTTCATGCGTATCTGACGAAGGGGGGCTTCGTTATTTTTAACGACTTTGAGGGACAGCAGTGGGAGAACTTTGAAGCTCAAATGCGCCGCGTGTTTCCAGACGGTCGGTGGATTCGTTTAGAACCGAATCATCGTATTTTTGATTCATTTTTTCGTGTTGAACAGCTTGATCTCCCCAATCCGTACAATCATCATCTTGCCGGTCTAACGCCAGAGTTTTTTGGGTTGTTTGAAGACAATGATTCGAACGGCCGACTGATGGCGATTGCGAATTACAATACGAACCTTGCGGAGTACTGGCAGTCCGGCGGTACCGGATTTTTCCCGATCGAACCGATGAACAACGGATTTGAGCTCGGCATCAACTACATGATGTACGGGCTGACACACTAGGATTACGAAAGCTAGTCCGACTTCCGTACTACATGTTGACGGATTCGGCGACCGAAACTATTGGTTGTAGGTGTAGATAAGTGCTTTGGCCTCACTCAGGTAGAGTGACCACCTCATTTTCTTCGAGTGACGTTACCTTTTGGGTATTTTTACGTCTGGCACCGGCCATGATACCCGTCATGCCGTAGTTGCCTTCGTGACAGGCATATTCAAAGAGTACGCCATCGGTACGCCGGAACGGAATCGCCACGGTCCAGGGACGCGTGTAGTTGTTCGGGTCGTTGATGGTAAATTCGTACATGACGGTATCTGGGTCGAGTCTGGTAAAGCGTTCGACTAGGTGGGTGTCTTTTGACGATCCGGCAAAGTTTGTTTCGCGGGCAAAATTTTGGGTTTCTACAACCAACGTTGAGCCTTCCCAGTGGCCACGTGAACTGCCGGTCCACTGCCGGATGTCACCGTGTTCCTGATCGATCGGAATGATCCGCACGTTATGAATATGTTCATTGAGCAGCGCGACATACCCGGGTGCCTGGAAGATATGAACATTATTGTTATAGGACCCAGGTCGCATCGGCGGCCCAGAATTGGACCCCATTAAGCAGCGGTCACCGAGGGTGCGGTCGGTGTAGTGGTCAGCGAAGCCATTTCTGGCATTAAGGCGACCAATCTGTCGAGCTTCTCGATACTCATCGGTATAGGGGATGCGGCCGTCTGGTGGGTCGATCACCAGGGATGTCCTCTTGTCTTCGGTAAGCTCAATTCCCCGCTCGTACCAAAATTCGTTGTATGACAACACTCCACCTTCGGAGCGCGATTGATAGCCGGCACTTGGTGCCCCTTGTACTGGGTCGAAAAGGTCACGGTTAAGCCGCACCCGCTCTGAGGCTTCAAATTGCGCGGCTTCTTCGGCTGACAGCGTATCTTGACCTTCAAGCGAGGTGGGTCGCTCCAACGGAGTCAGCGTTCGGAAGGTGAAGATACCGGAAATGTCTGGTTGGCCATCTGCTGTGCGCATGGGCGGACTGGCGTCGCCAGACTGGGCAACAGCCAGCGCCGGGGCTGCCAGCGTCGTGGCCAGAACGGCAAGTAGCGCGACAAGTATGCGGTGGCTCATCTGATACCCCTTCTCAAGAACGCGGTCTGGGACCATCCTAACTGAAAATATGAGGGAACGCCGATTATTTCTGTGTCCTGTCAGAATCGAAACAGGCGGTTGAACTTGACGATAAATGCTCGATTTAAAAGACCGGGAAAGTGGCGCACCGTTGTATCCCGTTCCTCGTTCAAGACGATAAACAACTCGCTGCCAGGTTGATATTCCCAGCGGAATCGCACGTTGGCCGAAACGGCGTTAACACTGGAGTTGTATTGCACGAGGGCGCTTGCGAACATCAGTGGTGTGACCGTGTAAGTGACTCGTGACCCGACCAAGTTGGCAACAAATGACCCTTCGGCTAGGTCAACCCAATTTACTGAGTACGTTGGTTCTAGCGAGAACTGGTTCGTGACGCTGACACGGCCACGACTTACACCCAAAGTTGTTTTGTGGCCGCTGTAAAACGTGCCATGTTCCGCGATGATGTTGCCAGAGAGGCGCCTCTGTTGACCCAAGTTGTAGCCGAGCGAAACATTTGCAAAATCGTACCCTCCGACAGGAATCACGGCGTCTGAAGCGATCCGAAATGGCTGTGGGAGAAATTCATAGGTTTGGGTCGCACCGATGGTCAGGATGTCGCTGTTATCCCACTCGATGGCAAATGATGCAGATGTTTCTCGGGTTTCCACAACGCGGTTAAGGTTCTCGATGTACGTAAAGGAACCGGTGCTCACAAAGCGACGCACAGCCTCAATCGATTCAGGACGTGGGCTAAACCTAAATTCACCAAAGTTGCGCCGCATATCGCGCCGGCGCACAAATCCGACCTCAGGATTAAAATCGTTGCCAACTAACAGATGTTCAAGCTGCAGTCCGTAGCGGTCGCCGGCATAGTTGACGTGACCGCGATAGCTTGTGTCGTTGCCCGTCAAGCCCTCAGTCTGTGTACGAGCCCAGTGTGTGTTAATGGTTAGGTCGTCGTAAAAGCCAAAAACACCGTCAACGCCATAGGCTTCGTTCGACCCCCGTCCACGTTGGCTCTGTGAGCGTCCGGTGAACATCACCCCAACGTTACTGCGCCGAAGAATATCCCGCTTGGCTCGGAGGACCGTAAAATTAGTTGCAGGCAAACTGGAAACTGGGTCGTCGTCGGCCTGAATGTTGAGTGCGCCGAGCGAAAAGGCTCCTGTTCGGCCGGTGAGTCTGCCTCCGGCCTCGAGCGGAATTTCAAGTCCTTTGTTCAAGCCAATACGGCGACTGTAGAACAACACAGGTGTATCGCTTGCACCCGCTTGTCTCCCGCTAGTTGCGACACCGCCGAAACTGAAGGTGCCTTGATTTTCTAAAAAAAACTCGCGTTTTTCGGGAAAGAAAAGGTTGAAGCGCGTGAGGTTAATTTGTTGTTCGTCGGCCTCGACTTGTGCGAAGTCTGGATTGTAGGTGAGGTCGGCTGTGAGACCTTGAGTGACGCCGTACTTGATGTCGATGCCAGCATCGCCCTTCACGCTATTGGTGACTGGTGGCGAGGTCGTCAAACTCGTCGTGGCCTCTCCTATGACGTAGGGTTTAACCTCAAATAACCGCGATACTTGTGGTGCTTCAAGCCCAACAAGCGAGGCAGCGAGTGAAGCACGGAAGTGCCCGCGGAGACCTTGCGCTGCGGTCAGAGCAGTTAGATAAGACGATTCATTTTTCCACCGGTTGACCCGGCGTGCTTGGAAGCCCCAGACCTGTGGACCGGCGCTGCGATACCTGAGCGACTTAAACGGCAAAGCCGCTTCCATAATCCAGCCTCCATCGAATCGGCCAACAGAAACGTCGTACACGGGATTCCAGTCAAGATTGATACGGGATTCATCGGTCAACTGTGCATCGAGGCGGCCGCCCACTGCTGATACCTCAAACAGGACTACATTCCGCCTGTCATAGAAGGTGTCGAACGACCATGCAAAGTTGTCGTCTCTTACGATGCGTACGTTATCGCGTCGCATTTCGCTCGCAATGATGCGGTCTGGCCGAGTTTCCCAGCAGCGCGCGACTACGTAGATATGGTCATCGTCAAATAAAATCCAGACCTCTGTCCGTTCGGTGGCAAGTGCGCCTTCGTCCGGATCATTTTGGATAAAGTCAGACATTGCTGTGACGCGCGTGTAGATAGATTCGTTAAGTTCCCCATCGATGTTGAGTGGATCGTCGACCCGGACTGCCCGAGCAGTGGCACGGCCTTGTTCATCTCGCATGATGACCTCGGGGGCTACTGGTGGTGGCGGGCCTTCAACGAGCGGAGGCAGTGTCTGAGATTCAAATTGCGATGCGTCTACGACCCCTGCGATGCCTACTGCGAGTAAGAGAGAAAAGGTTCGTGTTATGAATCCTTTGAGTCCAAGGCCGAACATGGTGGGGAGGCGGACGAGAGTGCGACGCGAACGCATACGCTATCGGGGGGCGTCCCGCTGGGCTTCCTCAAACCTGGCGGTTTCCAATACGGCCGTCATTCCAACGTTCCCTTCGTGACAGGCGAACTCAAACATGGGTCCGTTAGTGGGCGGCATTAGCAATGTTGCTGACCATGGCTGCGTCCATGTGGTTGCGTCTTCAAAGGTCACTTCGTAATGCAACGTGTCGGTGTCCACGCGCGTAAACCGTTCGGTAAGATGCATCGATTGCTGCGACAATCCGCGAAACTGTTGTTGAGTGTCAAAATTTGCAGTCTCGACGACCAGCGTGTCGCCTTCCCAGCGACCCCGAGAATCTCCTAACCACTGTTGAACGGAAGTTGGCAGGTGCGGCCTTCCATCGAGTGGAATAATCCGAAACTCGTGAATCATTTCGTGCAGTAGTAAGACATGGTCGGGCGTTTGAGCGATATGAATATTCTGGGCGTAGATGCCGCCGAGCCGAGGAACCCCACTGCTGATACAACGTTCAAACAGATTACGATCCTCAGGATTGTCGGCAAGGCGTTCTTGCTGACCACGCAATCGGTCGACAGCTTCGGCTGTGTAGGGGATGCGACCATCCGGCGGGTCGGTGATCATGGATGTTCGGCCATCGGATAGTCCTCGTTCCCACCAGGTGGCACGTCTTGCGTTTGCACCATCCGACCGCCGTTGTGTGTTGTTGAGTTCCTCGATTTGCTCGTCGGTAAGCTGACTCTGTCCGGCGTGCTCCTCCTGACGTTCAAGTGGAGTTGCCGTCCCGTGGTTCCAAATCCCTTGTAGGTCGGGCGCTCCCCAAGGGGTTTGTGGTGAGTTCGTTTGCGCAGAAAGGGTCGAGGAAATCAGGATAGAAATGGCCATTGCAGTGACGCCAGGCGCAACCACCGCTCCAGAAATTAGACCGATACAATTCTTACGGCGCACAGGTGCCAATCCTACAGCTGTTTGACAAGAAAGGGGGATACGTAGTTTTCTCTGCAGTCTCGGGCCAGTATGGAATACGATCAGGGTTCAGTATCAACATTGAGGAGAGGCAGTATGACCGATTATCTGAAACAGAACCGTGTGGTGCTCCTGTCGCTGTCGATGATTGCGATGGTTGCTTGTGGTGGTGCGTCAGCGCCTGAAGAAGAAGTGATGGCAGAGCCAGTCGATCCTGGGAATAGCCATTTGGTTGACCTGAAACTACCGAATCCAAATCCCGAAGTAATTACTGAATGGGGTGTGCTTCCTGATGGTCGGTCATGGGGCTCAACGGCAGGTGTTGATATTGGTCCGGACGGGCATGTGTGGGTCTACGACCGCTGTGGTGCAAACGGCCTTGATGGCGGTTGTGAAGCAAATCCGGATGTCGATCCAGTTTTGAAGTACGACCGAAATACGGGAGAGGTACTTGCCAGTTTTGGTGCCGGGCTTTTCGTATTACCCCACGGCATTCACGCTGATGACGATGGGAATGTTTGGGTCACGGATTCACAGGGCAATGAGGCGGGCACCAAAGGTCACCAAGTCATCAAGTTCAGCCCCGAAGGTGAGGTATTACTTCGGCTTGGTGAGGCGGGGCAACCAGGGACAGGTCCTGGGCAATTGAACGAGCCATGCGATGTGATTACGGCGCCAAATGGTGACATCTTTGTTTCTGACGGTCACAGTGGCCAAAACCCCGATCCTCCGGAAGGACGGACTGGTCGAATCCTCAAATTTGATAGCGAAGGCAATTTCATCAAAGAGTGGGGCGAGATCGGATTTCGGCCAGGACAGTTCCGCACGCCACACGCGATGGAGTTTGATTCACAGGGGCGTTTGTATGTGGCGGACCGTGGAAACCACCGCATCCAAATTTTTGACCAAGAGGGTGAGTTGCTGGAGATCTACTATCAGTACAGTCGGATCAGTGGGCTCTTTATCACTGCCGATGACACGCTCTATGCGATCGATTCAGAGTCGCAAGAAACGAATCACTATGGATGGAAAAATGGTGTGCGTATTGGCCCAGCGGGTGAAGACCGGCTGACCGGATTCATTCCGGGTTACACGCCAGGGCCGGGTCAACCTGGGGAAAATCGTGCCTTACAAGGACTTGCCGGGGAAGGTGTTGCTGTAGACGCTGATGGAAATGTTTTTGTCGCGGAAGGTCCCGCGTCTCGACCATTTGCGGGTGGCGGATTAACGAAATACGTCGTTGCGAATTAGCGAAATCTGACCGTTTTTAAAAAGGCCTCCTGATGCATCGCGTCTGGAGGCCTTTTTTCGTTATAAAGACCTAGTAGATGACGAGGAAGGTGCCATCGGGTTTGGCGACAACAGCTGGAACACTTCCATCGGGAATTTCTGGTCCCGTTCCGTGCTTGCCCGTTGGTCGGCCAGATGCATCGAACTGTTGCCAGTGAAACAAGCCGCCGGCTTGCCAGCTAATCGCGTCACCCCAGATTAGCAGCGATGTCCCATTGGGGCTTGTGGCCACTCTTGGATTTCGGCGCCGTGCATCAGCCGTACCGGACGGAGTGATTTTGTTGTCGAGTCTTTCAACCGGCGAGAAAAAAACCTGTCCTTGCGTTTCCCACGCAACTTGCGTGCCTTGGTGGCCAGTGGTTAATCCGGTTGTCGAGATTGGACACGCGTTGATTTCCCAAAGGTCAATAAGTTCGTCGGAAAAAGTTTCACCTTGGTCCCGACTGGTTAACAACCGTTGACCGCGTCGGGTATTTTCACCGGCGCCTCGGTAAGATGCGTAAAGGACACCGGAGTTGTCAACGATGGAATGAAGGGCGCAGCAGTCGCACGCTCCTTCGGCGGCACCACTTACGGGTCTCGCCGGGGCAAACGTAAACCCATCGTCACGTGAAACTGCTATAAAAACGGACCGGTCAGACTCGGGTGGGTCGCCAGTGTGCCAAAAAACATAGACGTTCCCAGTGCCATCTGCGGCTACCGAGGGTCCGGCTTCCACACCTTCTCCGGCGGCGATGCTAAATTGCGGTTCAAACCCAGCACCATCGTCACGCGTGCGGGTATAGAGGAATTCCGTCCGACCAAGCTTGAACCAAACTACGTGCAATCGCCCATCCTTGCCGAGGGCAACCTGACCCCCGTCGATTGGCCCGATGCCGACGACCGTGCCTGCCTGGCTATTCACGTACTTGGGTTCTGACCATGTCGATCCGCCAGGGCTGAGCTGTACATAGCGCAGGTCACCCGCACGCGATTCGCCTTCGAAGTAGACCACGTGTACGGCACCAGTGTCGTCAACAATCGCTTGGGGCAGCCGACCGCCTTCAGGTAACCGCTGTAAAGTGATGCCATCACCAAGTGTCAGTCTGCTATCGCTGCTACATCCGGCGACTAGGGCGATTATCATGAGAGGGAGCCCAAGAAGATAGAAACGCTTGTTCATGGTTCACAGCCTATCAGGGAAATACGCCAGACACCGTATAATCTGCTGAGAACTATGGGTGATTGGATGTTGGACCATCGGGGTTTCGCTTTAGACAAAGATGACTAATATGCGAATTGCGGTCGCTGTTGCCGGATTTCTTGGTTTGGTTGTCGGTTTGGAGGGCGCAAAACCGTCCATCACCGGCCAATCGACTACGGCAGAAACTGACGCGTCCCAAACTGCTCGCTCGGCTTACTATCACACGCGGGCACGTTTGCAGGAGGATGAAGCGGCGCTGCGAACCCACCGTCCCTCTTACCCGTTTTGGCAACACATTTTCACCATTCCTGACGGGCACATAATTTTTGGCAGCGCATCGGATGGCCGCTTGGTTGCTACTTTCCCCACGCGCGGAAACTGGGCCCGTGATGGAGTTTGGGAGGTTCAAGATCTTGCGGATACACTGCAGGGGCAAAGTCTCTCGCGTCGGCTTCAAGACCGACGCAATGAACTGGAAGCACTCCTAGAAGCCAAGTTAGGGCCAGTGGTGCACAATCCTACGCGTGGACGGTTCCTTGAGCCTCATGCGGAGCAGTATGGCCCGTTTCTTCGGGAGTGGGGAGCGATCTACGAACGTTTCGGTGTACCTGCTGAAATTGGCTTGGCCCAGGCGATCGTTGAATCTGGGCTAAACGGGCGTGCTCGGTCCCGTGCTCGAGCACTTGGCTTTTGCCAGTGGCTCCCACGGAACTGGAACAGGCTGAAGCGGCTGTCGCCCTATGTGATTGAAGGCTATAACCAGACGACACAGGCTCCTTTCTGCGCAGCGTATCTGACGGTGCTTGCCACGATGTACGACAGTTTTATCCCTGCTCTTTCTGAGCATCATGCTGGCGGCGTGAACGTTGGACGTACCGTGATTAATGGTCAACGACTCGGTGGGCTGGGAATGCGAGAACAATATTTGCGTGGCTCTGATTTTGCCCGTAAGCTCCGCCGAATTTCGATCCAACGCTATCGACAACTGTTTCGGACTTACGGGCCTCGGTCTGCACTGTATGCGGAGATGGTGTTTGGAAACATGTACAACGTGCGGAGACTCATCTGGGAAACGCCGCAGACGAAAATATTTGCGATGCGTGTGCCGGAAACTCTTTCGCTTGCAACAATCGCATCAACAACAGGCCTTTCTCGGGCTGAACTGAAGCGTTTCAACCCAGCACTTGTTCGACGTGTACCCGCACGTGCACAGTTATATTTGCCGGAGTATGTTGAGGAGTTCGGTGAGGACGTATCTTTCTGGCATCGTCCTGCGAGCCAAGAATACGCGGCTGTGCTCAACGACTTTGTTCGGTTGGAATCAGGGCTAGAAAAATGGAACGATGAAGCTTTTGAATCAGTACTGCGGGGATTTCAAGAACGTTTTGCTGATACGGGCACGGAGGAAGGCACCGTGATGGCAACGACATTGCGATTCGTGATTGGTGACTTGACGACCAGTGGCCGTGTCAACATTCTCAAGGAGTTCCGTACGAGTACTCGCATTCTCGATTTGTTTGAGCGTGGCAAGCAAGAACTTGAGTCTCGAAGCGACAACGACTGAAAGAGTTTTATGTCACCTACCGATTCGTATTCGTGTTGGTTGAGTTCCCTGTTTGTCGCAACTCTGCTTGTACTTGGCTTGTTGGACCCCGCTTTGGCCCAGGACAACGCTTCCGTGCGCGACGCGGTTGAAGCTCAGCGCGCCCCACTAATCGCAACGATGGGACAACTCGTGTCTATCGAGTCAGGAAGCCGGGACCCGGAGGGGCTACGAAAGTTGGCGACGCTCCTTGCGGATCGTTTCAGGGAACTCGGTGCTGATGTCGAACTCGTTTCTCACAACACACCGTACATGATGGTTGACACGCCTCCAGAGATCGGCCAGAGCGTCGTCGCAAGGTTTCGTGGGCGTGGACAGGGTCGTGTTTTGCTTCTTGCCCACATGGATACGGTCTACCAACGGGGTCAACTTGCGGACCAACCATTTCGTGTGGATGACGATCGTGCGTACGGACTTGGCATTGCAGATGACAAGCAGGGGGTTGCACTTATCATCCACGCACTTGAGACACTCCGGGCGGTTAATTTTGACGATTACGAATTGATCACTGTATTGGTTAACGCTGATGAGGAAGTGAGTTCAGCAGGCTCAAGGGGTTTGATTACCGCGTTGGGGGCCGAACACGACGCGGTGTTTTCTTGCGAGGGTGGAGGGGGCTCAGACCGATTGGCACTTACGACGGCAGGTATTGGTGCCGTCTTACTGAGCGTGACCGGCCGAGCCTCACATGCTGGGGGTGCACCAGAGCAAGGTCGTAACGCCCTGTACGAATTAGCACATCAAGTGCTACAGATGCGCGACCTTTCGGATGCGACGGCTGGTATAAAGCTCAATTGGACGATTGCTTCGGCGGGCGTAACGCGTAACGTTATTCCGGCCGAAGCTCGTGCGACCGCCGATTTTCGTGTTCTTCGAGTCGCCGCGTACGATGAGGTTGAACGCGTCGTACGCGAGCGGATACAAAATCAACTAATTCCTGATACCACGGTGGAGGTTTCTTTTGAGCGACGACGACCTCCTTTGGAGTCGACGGAAGCCTCGAGGGCACTTGCCGCGCACGCACAATCCGTTTATGACGAGATCGGTTACAGACTTTTAGTTAGTGACCAGGCAGCTGGTGGAGGAACCGATGCGGCTTTTGCAGCGCTTGATAGCGACGCCCCTGTCATCGAAGGATTTGGCTTAGTTGGGTTTGGTGCTCATTCGGATGCGCGTGAGTATGTCGACCTTAACTCGGTTGTTCCGAGGTTGTATCTGCTTACCCGTATGGTCATGGATGTTGCGCGAGGATACGCGCCGCTCAGAGACTGAAAAAGATAAGGAGCGAACTGCGTTAGCAGTCCGCCCCTAAAGGTTAATAACGCTTTTACTTATGGGCGCGTTAACTATTCGCTGTCCGGTAAAGCCAGAGCCACAAGCGATCCAGGAAAGACGCCACCCTGACCGATTTGTACGATGACATACTGTCGATCGTTGTGCATGTAGGTCATCATGCCGTATTGGCCTGGTGCGGGTAGCTCAACGCTGCCCACCTTCTCTCCAGTTGCTTTGTTGTGGGCGTTGAGTACCGCTGGCCCTTGCATGCCTTCGGTAGCAAGCAAGAGACTCCCCGTGGTCATCATGATGGCACGTCCACGGGGAGTTCCAGTTTCTGACAGGTCGACTCCCTGTAACGCCGGATGACGCTTCATTAGTTCTGAGGCTTCACCGACCGGAACGGAAAACACGTGTTCGCCGGTGTTCATATCAATAGCCGTGATCTTGCTATAGGGCGGTTTGTAAATTGGGAGACCTTGGGGGCCAGCCCAGCCTACGCCACCACCTTGGACCCAATCCGACACGGTGACACCAGTGGTAGTGCAATCTCCAGAGTCCGAGGTGCAACTATGTGTCTCGGCGTCTGCATCCGCACCGGGTCGCACGGTACGTCCCGAACAACCTTGTCCGTTCGCTTGATATAAATAGCCTGTTTCTGGGTCTAACGTTGCGGGATGGGTGATGTTGAGTCCACCAGCGCCACACGCGACCCAGCCCTTCACGGATTCGGTGTGGTTATTTGGGAGTGGGGGCATGTATGGACCACCAACTCGGTACTGGCTCAAAATCTCAACGGCTTCTTGCCTGAGTTCCGGGGTGAAATCGATCAATTGGTCTTCTGTGAGCCCCAGCGGGTTCAACGGCGCGGGTATTGTCGGAAACGGCTGGGTGGAAGAGAGTTGCTCGCCAGGTACGATGGACGCGGGAACGGCACGTTCTTCGATGGGCCACACCGGTTCACCGGTTTCCCGATTGAAGGCGAATGTCATTCCCTGTTTTGTGGTTTGGATGACCATTGGCACATCTTGTCCGTCAACATTGACGTCGACCAAAATTGGCACGTTTGGAAGGTCATAGTTCCAAATTGGGTGATGCACAGTTTGGAAGTGCCAAACGCGTTGGCCCGTATCAACATCTAGCGCAATGATACTTGTGCCAAATAAGTTATTCCCGGGGCGGAACCCGCCGTAGTAATCGATTGTTGGCGCATTGGTTGGAATGTAAACGATGCCGCGTTCAAGGTCAGCGGAGAGGGGCGCCCACGATGAAACGTCACCAGTCCAGTCCCACGCGTCATTCTCCCAAGTGTCAAATCCAAACTCGCTTTCCGACTGCGGGATGACGTTGAATTTCCATTTGTGCTCGCCAGTGCGTGCGTCGTAGCCGAGCACGTCACCGGGGACATTTTCGATCCGTGATTGGCTGTAGCCCTGTTCATGAGAGTTCCCGACTACAACGGTTCCGTTGACGACGATTGGCGGTGATGAACTGGTGATATAGCCGTTTTCCATCGGGATGCCTTCGTAGACATCGTAATCGTGGCCTAGGTCAGCTAGCAGGTCCACAACACCAGTTCTGGGGAAGCCTTCGATCGGTACAGGCTTACCGAAGCCTTCTAAATGTTCACCGGTTTTTGCATCTAGAGCGTGCAGAAAAAATGCCGGAGTAATTACGTATATAACGCCACGTCCATCGATTTCCGCGTAGCCGACGCCTTTACCGTAGCTGGCACGCATTGACTCTTCCCAGCGCCGCGTGCTCGGTTCTCGATACGTCCACAGGGTTTCTCCCGTTGTCGGGTCAATAGCAGCGATCGTGCGTCGGTAGCCTGCGACGGTGTACAAGACACCGTCAATGTAGCTGGGGGTGGACCGAGATAAGTAGTAGGGGTGCGGACTAAAGTTGTCGCCCCGCCAGACCCAGGCGACCTCTATATCTTCAAAGTTGCCGCTGTCGATCTGGGTCAACGGAGAGTAACGCGTTCCCCACGCGTCACCGCTCTGGTATCGCCATTCCCCATCTGGGGTACCACGGCTTTCGTTTTCCTGGGCTGTTAGGGGCATAGTGAATGCCGCCGCGGTCACGACCGCGAGACCGACCACGAGTAACCCCACCGGGCGCCACGTGAAATATCTGTTACGTGTCATATTCTTCCTCCCACGAACCACAACGATAATCTGGCTGACGTGTTTTGCGCCAGTAATTTGTTCGGTCAGTCATAATAGGGCTGTGGGGGGGTTCTATCGAGATAGGAATGGAGTCGTTGTGGAGTACGTTTCTGTCCCGCTGCCGACGCATGAAGTAACGCAGGCCATACCGCTTGAGGCGCAGCTTGTTAGTCGTCGCACCCCGAAGAAATCAGTGACGTTGTACACAGGTACGGATGGTGGCGAACTTGCTGTTCAGCCGCGGGCTCATCGGAAGCACTGGACCGACGAACAATGGGTCGCATTTCGTGAATTTCAGCAGCTAGAGACGGAGATGGCCTCTACGGATGAGCCCGTTGCAGCTGCGATGATTATTAAGAACTAGTTACAGAACTATGGAATTTGTCGTTTGGGGACACGACCCCTGGCAGCGACCTATCTTGCAGCATCTCAACTGGGACCCGGTCTGGGTGTCTGTGTTCTGCATCATTATGTTTTTGCTCGCCCATGCCGCCTACACAGTCCTATCATCGGGACGGAAACGAACTGACAACGAAACAGATGCACTTGAAGCATCCCACACAGAATTACCAGACAAGGTACTACGCCACTCGTTTGCGGCGCGCGTGTTTCATTGGTTGATGTCGGCCACAATGTTTGTGCTTTTAGTCACTGCGTTTTTTCCAATCATTGGTCTCGAATTTGATTGGGTGCCGTGGCATAACTGGGCAGGTGTCATCTTTACTGGGACAATCGTGTGGCACATTGTCCATACAACTGTGTGGCTAGATTTTTGGTCTATCTGGGCAGGTCCTAAGGACATCCCAGAGTTTAAGGCCCTGATGCTCCGCGAAACCGGACAAATCGACAAAGCTCCACAGCCGGCAAAGTACCCGTTGGGTAATCAGCTTTACCATTGGATCTTGACGATTGTGGGACTGACCGTAATTGTTACTGGGGTGTTGATGTTGTTTCGAATAGATAACCCGTTCTTTGAGCACAATCCTTATCTTCTCGGCGAACTCGCGTGGGGTTGGGTCTATGTCGCGCACGGGTTGGTCGGTGTTTCGTTAGTCGGTCTTGTTGTTGCACACATTTATTTCGCACTACGCCCGGACCATTGGTGGCTTACCAAAGCGATGGTATTCGGCTGGATTACGCGACGGCAGTATCTGGAACACCATGAGCCGAACCGGTGGCGAGTGTCGTCTGACAAACCGTGGTAGGTGCGGTGGTTGTGCTTAGATGGACACCGGTAGGCCAGGGAGAACGGAACATCGCTAGTCACCCATCTCGTTTGAGGATTTAGGTTCTCCATCGTCGTTTTGGACGTTCTTTGGCCCTTGTTGCCTAAAGATGCGCACCCAGACGAACATAGCCGCGGTCGTTACAATCATCTGGAGTGCAGTCGCAAGGGCATCTACGGTCACACTCCAACGACCAATGGTTGGAATTACGGGGGCCGCAGTTAGCAGCCCTACAGCCAGTGCTCCCCAAGTTCCAAGAGACATCGGTATTGATGTCACACCGGCCTGTGAGCCAGCGACTCCGCCGAGTACTCTAAAGAAACTCAGCGCGTCACTCACGCTATCGGCATAAAAAAAGACCCAGCCGGCGGCAACTACCAAGAATAGGTACAAGCGACGTAACAACATTGGGGCAGACCTGAGGCTGTTGCCAACTCTTGTGTGTTCCAGGAGCACGAAAGATGCATGAAGTCCTCCCCAAATGAGAATTCCGATGCGTGGACCGTGCCACAGGGTGATGCCAAGAAACAGAACGATGAGAGACGAGGTGCGGGGCAAAGGCTGACCGACATGTTGACCACCTGTCGCATGGAAATAATTTCGGCACCAGTTTGTAAGCGAAATGTTCCAGCGTTGCCAGAATTCGGTCAGAGAGCCTGCGCTGTACGGCATGTTGAAGTTTTCTGGCACGCGAAATCCGAACATTCTGCCGAGACCGATGGCCATGTCTGAATATCCGGAGAAGTCAAAATAGACCTGCAATGAGAGACAGACGAGTACGAGCCAGGCATCGCCAAAACCGACTTGGGTAATCGTCGAAAATGCGCCGTTAGTGGGAAGCGCCAATGTCTGTGCGATCAAGACAACTTTGCATAATCCAATAGTGAATCGGCGCACGCCATAGGAAAATGACGCCATCCCTATCTGCCTGGTAATCAAATGTTTACTGATGTCACGGTATTGAATAATGGGGCCAGCGACAATAAACGGAAATCCAAGTAGATACGCTAAAACATGAACTGGATTTTTGTACGCGACTGCCTGCTGGCGGTAGGTGTCTACGACGTATGAGACGGCGTGGCATATAAATACTGTCAGGCCGAGCGGGGCCAAAAGTCCCATCGCTGAAAAACGATGTCCATCAAACTGTGATGCGGTGTGGGCCACAAGTGGACCGATGGGGCTGGGAAGGGCGTAAGCTAGGTAGAACATGATGAGGCCCGTCAGCCCAAGGGCTAGGCTGAGTTCGGGAAGCGCGCTAATAGGCCGAGTTGAATTTTCCTGTGTTGTGTCGTGTGCAGTGGTGATGGTCCGGCCAACAACATGGAGGAATAAGGCGAAGGCCAGCAAAATAGCCGCAAAGATCCAGTCAGTTTGCCACAAGAACACCACGCTGCTGAGACCGATAACGCCATTAGCAACAGTAAATTTTCCACGTGCAGGGCCGCTGAGGAAATAAAGCACAAGCAGCGCGGGGAGGAAGGCGAATAAAAAGTTCGAATCGGTAAATAGCACGCTCTGGTATCCGGGGCTGCGTGCCTCGCGGGCCAAGCCATTATAGCGGTCTCCAAGTCGTTCCAGGCGGCTAAGGAAACCGGTACTTTTTTCCAGATATAGGTTGCGTCGTATGCCCTCGACCAAACCGAAGGAATATTGGGTTTACTCCAGGTTCTGTAGTGTGTAGATTGGCCCGGGGGAGTTGTGTTTCTAAGGAGTTTTATGGCTACAACTGAGCGTGGTGTCGCGGGTGGTATTCTCGCGCTTACCCTAACGGTGTTTGCCGCTACCGGTTTTGTTGCTGGGCAGACTGGCAGTCTCGGCGCACCGTCCGCGGATCAGGTCGAATTTTTTGAGTCGACGATCAGGCCTCTACTCGCGAACAACTGTTTCCAGTGTCATAGTGCGAGGACGTCGGTTCCGTTCGGTGGCCTTCGTCTCGACAGTCGTGACGGACTACTGGTCGGTGGGGATACCGGACCAGCTGTTGTTCCGGGACAACCGCAAGACAGTCCGCTTATTCAGCGTATACAGGGTAGACCGGTGTTGATGCCACCGACGGGGCGCCTTTCAGATACGGACATTATCGCGCTGACGACGTGGGTTCAGATGGGGGCGCCGTGGCCGGATAATGCTGGAAGGGCGAGTTCCGACACTCCAGATCCATCCCAACCGTTCGATTTGCCAGCGAGGAGACAATCGCACTGGGCATGGCACCCGGTTCAGGCATTCGTCCCTCCTACAGTAACGAATAATGACTGGCCGGCGACGCCAGTCGATCAGTTTGTCTTGGCTAAACTTGAAGATCAGAAGCTTCAACCTGCTCCAGATGCCAGTCGGGCGGCACTTATTCGTCGCTTGTCGTTTGACCTTCGTGGACTACCACCGACGTTAGCCGAGGTCGCGCGCTTCACGGAAGATGAGTCGCCGACCGCTTATTCCGAGCTTGTTGACCGCTATCTTGCGTCTGCACATTTTGGTGAACGTTGGGCGCGACACTGGATGGATCTCTTCCGATATACAGAGTCGAATGGCATGGAAAACGATCCCGACATTCCCTTTGCTTGGCGATATCGTGATTATCTCATTCGGGCGTTCAATGGGGACGTTTCGTACGACCAATTAGTTCGTGAACATTTAGCGGGCGACCTACTGCTACAGCCACGTCTCGACCATGAAACGCGCATCAACGAATCACTATTGGGAACCGCAAACTTTCGGTTAGTGGAGCACGGCTATGCGCCGGTCGATCCATGGGAGGACCGTGTCAAATGGACTGACAACCAGGTTGACGTGGCGTCCAAGGCGTTCTTGGGCCTTACCGCTTCCTGCGCTCGCTGCCATGACCATAAGTTTGATGCCATTAGCCAGAAGGATTATTACTCCCTTTTTGGCACCGTGTACGGTGCTCGTCCGACGATGCGTGCTATTGACGATCCAGCACTCCTCGATACGAACAAAGATGCGCTTAAAACACTGAAAGTTGACATACGAGAGATGTTAGCCAGTGAATGGAACGATGTGGCCCAAAGCTTGGGACGGGAGTTGATGGCCTCGCGCGAAGAGAACACGGATGTTGCTGGAGGAGTGTCGGCACCGGATATTCCCGTCGCGCGTCGTGTTGATGCACCTTCAGCGAATGAGGCAAGAGTCGGAAGTGTTCTGGCGGCGTGGCGTGAGTTATCGAAGGTTGAAGCCGCCGGTTTCTCTCGGGCTTGGAGCGAGTTGCGTGCGCGTTGGGATGCGGATCTCGATGAGCGGACACAATTTAATGCTGAAAACTTTACCTCGCAGTGGGACCTTAGTGGTCCGGATTACGCCGCGATGGTAGGTCACGGGACCGGTCGCACAATGGCACCGTCGAAGCCGGGTCAATTTGTTATCCCGCCGCGTGGCGATCAACTGCTTGCAGGAATCTATCCAGGTGGTGCCTATACGCATCTGTTATCGAGCAAACATGCTGGCGTCATTCAGACACCACGATTTCGCATTGACTCTGACTACATTAGTTTCCGTGTGCTCGGTGACAACCTTAGTTTCGCCCAGGTTGTGATTGAGAACTATTCGACTGCGTTGGGTGGTGTCTATCAAGGTATGCGCTACAGCCCAAAGCAAGACGCAATGACGTGGGCACTAGTAGACACGAGGTACTGGAAAGGGTTTACGGCCTACATTGAGTTTGCAACGCAAGACGATGTGACGCGATTTCAACTGGACCCGGCTGATCGGCGCTTACGTAATCAACCGACGCGACGTGGTGACGGCCGTTCGTCCATCGGGGCCAGTCAGATAGTTTTTCATGATGTAGAAGAAACGCCGAAAGAGACAGTGGTTCCTCTGCTTTCACTCTTCGATGCTGCTGATGCGAGTAACGCCCCGACAACGCACGAGGAACTCGCTACGTTGATAGGCCAACAGCTTAGTGAGGTTGTGCAGGCTTGGGGTGATGAGCGACTGACCGAGCGGCAAGTCGGTTTTCTCGACGAATTCGTCCGTGCGGACTTTTTGCCGCGTTCGCTTGAAACGCTCGTCGCATTACGGGCGCCGATTGCCAGGTATCGTGAATTGGAAAATGAGGTACCGGTAGCTCGCCGTGCACCTGGGGTTGTTGAGGAAGCAGCACCAGACCAACCGCTGTTAGTACGTGGCAACCATCGGAATCTCGGTGACATTGTGCCGCGTGGATTTTTCACTGCAATTGACAACCGGCCCTATGACGATCCGGGTCTGGTCCGTCTACACCTAGCGGATGCGGTTACCGACCGTGAGAATCCCTTGACGGCACGGGTAGCGGTGAATCGTGTGTGGCGGCATTTGTTTGGTCATGGCATCGTACGGACGGTGGACAATTTCGGGCGGCTCGGAGATCTGCCATCGCACCCCGAACTCCTCGATTACCTTGCGGATGAATTCGTTGACGATGATTATTCGATTAAGCGGCTTGTGCGGCGTCTAGTACTTAGCCGGGTTTACCGGATGAGTAGTCAGCCTTCTGCTCAATCCCTTGAGCATGACCCGACCAACCGATACTTGCAGCATGCTAATTTGCGGCGCCTTGATGCTGAAGCGATTAGAGACGCGATTTTGTCTGTTTCCGGGCGTTTGAATCCAACGATGTATGGTCCATCGGTGCCGGTGCATTACGCGCCCATAGACGAAGGCGATTCCAACAATGGCCCGTTGGACGGTGACGGGCGTCGAAGTGTGTATCAGGAAATCCGCAGGAATGCGCACAATCCGTTCCTCGAAGTATTTGACTTGCCGAAGCCAGCTACTACGCGCGGTCAACGAGATACGACTAATGTTCCAGCACAGTCACTCGCGCTCCTGAATAGTCCGTTTGTGATCGAACAGGCGACGAAATGGGGGGAAGCTTTAGCTGAGGGTGAAGCCGGCAGTATTGATGGGCGTATTGACCACATGTTTCTTAAAGCCCTTGCACGGTTACCGTCCAGGTCGGAACGTGATCGGATCGTCGATTATGTAGCCGGAGTGGCGGAGGAACGAGGAGCAGATAACTCGCTATTGCTCTACGATGTTCCAATCTGGAAAGACGTGGCTCACACCTTGTTTAACCTAAAGGAGTTTATCTTTGTTCCCTAGACTCCTATTCGTGACCCACAACGAGGTGTCTCATGCCGTTTAACCCGCTACACCACCCGGGTGCGCGTCCCTTTCTGACCCGCCGAGAAATGTTGCGTCAAACGTCCACGGGTTTTGGGTGGCTCGCGCTGTCGGCATTGATGGCTGATACGGCTTATGCTGGTTTGCCCCAAGTCGTAGGAGACGGGCCGTTGGCTTCAAAGGACCCAGATTTTGCACCAAAAGTGAAGAACGTCATTTTTTGTTACATGTCTGGTGGGGTGTCACATATCGATTCGTTCGATCCGAAACCGCGTCTCGCTAAAGAAGCAGGCGAGCCGATGCCGTTTGAGACTGAGCGGACGATGCAGAACCAGGTCGGGAACATCCTACCGAGCCCGTGGGAATTCACTCACTATGGGCAGAGTGGCATACCAGTCAGTGCGCTCTTTCCGCATATTGGTGGTATTGCCGACGAGCTTACCGTTATCCGGTCGATGACTGCTCCCTTTATGGAACATGCGCAAGCGAATTTCTATTTCCATTGCGGCATGCCATTTACTGGATTTCCGAGTATGGGGGCGTGGATTACCTACGGGTTGGGAACAGAAAACCAAAACCTTCCAGGGTTCGTTGTGTTGGGGACTGGCGGCATGCCAGTTGGGGGCGTCCAAGTGTTTGGTAACGGTTTCCTGCCAGCGATCCATCAGGGCTCGCTAATCTATCCAGAGAAAGCTGAGCCATTACATAACGTTCGGCCCAGTGAGTCCGATCAGGCGCAGTTGGCACGACTGTCTGCCATTGATGACCTAGACCGATCATTTCTTGATCGTGCGTCCAACGAGCCAGGGGTTGAGGCCGCTATTGATAACTACGAGATTGCGTACCGGATGCAGACAGCCGTCCCAGAACTAACCGATTTGTCTGACGAAACTGAGGCAACGAGGAAGCTGTATGGGCTTGATTCATCAAATGCGTCGACTGCTGCTTATGGGAAGCAGTGTCTGGTTGCCAGGCGGCTGGTTGAACGTGGTGTGCGGTTTGTCGAACTGACAATGATTGGCAATGAAGGGATCGGCCTGTTGCCCAACCCATGGGATCAGCACACGAAGCTTGAAGAGGGGCACGGTGCTAATGCTTTAACCGTTGACCAGCCCGTTGCAGGCCTTGTGAAGGACCTTAAGGCGCGTGGATTACTTGACGAAACGCTTGTCATTTTTTCTGGTGAATTTGGTAGAACACCGTTTGCCCAGTCGACGGTCGGTCGCGATCATAACCCCTACGGCTTCAGTCTCTGGCTAGCTGGCGGCGGGCTCAAAAAAGGCTACATCTATGGGCAGACGGACGAATATGGTTATCGGGTTGTCGAGAATGCTCATACTGTCCGCGACCTCCACGCGACGGTGCTGCACTTGCTCGGACTTGACTACACCAACCTGACGTACCGTTTTGGGGGAAGAGATTTCCGACTAACCGATGTTGATGGTCACCCTATTCGCGGCATCTTGGCGTAGCGAACGTCTGCGCAGCGTTCCATTCGTCTAAATAGATGCACCCTTCTTTTCACATAGTAAATGGGCGTGGGAGGGCCCCTATCAAGTTTGGGACTTGAGGCCAGCTGCTAGAGGATGTAGATTGCCACTAGATGACGGGCGATCGACAGGTGGCTGGGCTGCCGGCAAGTTTCGTTTTGCTAGCTTTGGCGTTTGGGGTGACCAGTCTCGTTGCGCAACAGCGTTCCGATGTTGAACCCCCAACAGCGGAACAGGCTGAATTCTTTGAAACGAAGATCCGACCGCTTTTTGTAGACAACTGTTACCAGTGTCACAGCGCACAGATTGCAACCCCGTTTGGCGGCCTTCGCCTTGACAGCCGAGACGGACTTTTGTCCGGTGGTGATTCAGGTCCGGCGCTTATTCCAGGCCGTTCGGGCGACAGTGCGATTATCCAGCGTGTGCAAGGACGACCGGTGCTCATGCCACCAACCGGAAGCCTCGATGATGCAGAGATTGAAGCTTTGGCTACATGGGTAGACATGGGTGCGCCATGGCCAGTCACCACCGCATCTGCCGACACACCAGACCCTTCGGCGCCCTTTGACCTTTCTCAACGGAGAGAACGGCACTGGGCATGGCAGCCCATCCAGGTTGTTGATCCGCCGGTCGTTGATGTTCCGGTCTGGACAGCCACGCCTGTTGATCGCTTTGTTTACGCGGCTCTTGATGGGCAGTCACTGGTACCGGCTCCGGCAGCGGACCGCTATGCACTGATTCGAAGACTGTCGTTTGACCTACGTGGTCTTCCACCAACACCAATGGAAGTTGCGCGTTTTGTTGCGGATGACAGAGCTACCGCGTACGAGGCGTTAGTGGATCGGTACCTGGCTTCGCCGAGGTTCGGTGAACGATGGGCGAGGCATTGGATGGATCTTTTTCGCTACAGTGAATCGCACGGTAGCGAGGGGGACCCAGATATTCCTTATGCTTGGCGATACCGTGATTACCTTATTCGTGCCTTCAATTCGGATGTGCCATACGACCAGATGATTCGTGAACATCTGGCAGGTGACTTGTTGCCGGAACCGCGCCTTAATCCGGACCTACAACTGAATGAATCAGTTATTGGTACAGGACATTTCAGACTGGTAGAACATGGCTACCAACCCGTCGACCCCTGGGAAGACCGGGTTAAATGGACGGACAATCAAATCGACGTTGTGTCGAAAGCGTTTATGGGATTAACAGTGTCGTGTGCAAGGTGTCACGACCACAAGTTTGATGCGATTAGTCAAAAGGATTATTACTCACTGTTTGGTACGTTGTATGGTGCTCGTCCTACACAACGAGCGATTGACGCTCCAGCAGTTCTTGCGACAAACGTAGCGAAACTCAGCCAGCTAAAGGAGGACATCCGCTCGAGGTTGGGCGACGTCTGGATGTCGGAGACGGCGGAACTCCGCACGAGACTATTGGAGCAAGTTCAGACGTCGCCGGCTACTGATCCAGGTCAATTAGTATTGTCAGAATCTGTTTCTGAGGGCAGTGTTTTGGAAACATTGCGTACGCTAGGGGCTGCGTCCGACTTCAAGCAAGCTTGGCGTGAACTTCAGGATACGTGGGTTGCGGAGCGTGATGACCGTGAACGGTTCAATACAAGCCATTTCGATACGGCATGGGATTTCACGGGTGCAGACTATTCGACGACCGTAGGTCACGGCATGGGGCGTCCTGATGTCCCATCAAGGCCCGGCGAATTTTCCATCGAACGTCGAGGTGATCTTCTACTTCGTGGGATTTATCCGGGCGGGGTGTACACGCATTTACTGTCGACGAAGCATGGCGGGGTCATCCAGACGCCACGTTTCAAGATTGACAGCGATTTCATTAGCCTGCGTGTGCTCGGCGGTGACCTAAGCTTCGCACAGTTAATCATTGAAAACTACGCAGTCCCGCGCGGTGGCATCTATCACCTTCGCTACAGCCCAAAAAATGACGAGATGGTTTGGGCTCAATGGGATGCCACATTCTGGAAAGGGTTTACAGCGTACATTGAGTTTGCAACTCAGGAGGATGCAACGCGGTTTCAACTCGATTCGGAGGACGCGGCGCTCCGGAATCGACCGACGAGGCGGGAGGATGGACGGTCATTTATAGGTGCCAGTCAGGTCGTGTTTCATGACGAAAAGGTGACGCCGCGTGACACGGTGCTTCCAGTACTCCACATGCTCAGGGGGGAGGCTCCAGCATCACTCGAGGACCTCGTTGAAAGTGTCAGGCGCCAGCTGGCAGATGCGGTTGAAGCCTGGCGTAATGATCGGTTAAGTGAAGGCCAGGCAGTATTTATGGACGAGTTCGTCCGCGCCGATTTACTGCCTCGGTCACTTGAGGATTTGCCAACGGTACGACCACTTGTGGCGGAATATCGTCTTCTGGAACGCGATGTTCCTGTGGCGCGACGGGCACCCGGTGTTGTGGAAGAGGCAGCACCAGACCAACCCCTTTTGGTTCGCGGAAGTCACAAGAATTTTGGCGATGTTGTGCCGCGTGGATTTCTGACGGCGATTGATAATCAAGCTTATCCTGATCCCGGTGAAGTTCGGCTCCGCCTTGCAAATGCTGTAACTGCGTCTGATAACCCGCTAACTGCCCGTGTCGCGGTTAACCGGGTCTGGCGGCATTTGTTTGGCTATGGGCTTGTCCGTACGGTCGATAATTTCGGTCGGCTTGGTGATGCACCGTCACACCCAGCTTTACTTGACCATCTTGCTCAGTCTTTCATCGATGATGACTACTCTGTGAAACGGTTAATACGTCGGTTGGTGCTAACGAGGACGTATCAATTGAGTAGCGAGGCATCGAGTGAGTCCGCGGAGGTGGACCCGACGAACCGGCTGTTGCAGCATGCAAACCTTCGACGACTTGATGCCGAAGCCATTCGGGATGCAATGTTGGCGATTTCGGGTCGCCTGGACAGCACGATGTACGGTCCGTCTGTGCCGGTGCATTATGCTGCGCGTCGAGGTTTGACAGAGGGAGACCCTGACAACGGGCCAGTCGATGGAGGTGGACGACGAAGTATTTATCAAGAGATTCGTCGGAACGCGCACAATCCACTTTTAGAAGTGTTTGACTTGCCCAAACCGGCCACAACACGGGGACAGCGAGACGCGACTAATGTTCCTGCGCAGTCACTCGCTTTACTCAACAGCCCGTTCGTTGTCGGTCAGGCGACGGAATGGGGACAACGGCTCGCCACCGGCGAATCAACCTCGGTCGATAGTCGGATTACGCACATGTTCTTGAAAACGCTGACTCGGGAGCCGACGCATATTGAACGTGACCGCGTGGCGGCTTATGTTGACAAGGTCGCGGGCACCCACGGAGTATCTCCGGAGCTGCTGATGTACGGCAGTGAGGTTTGGCAGGATGTTGCTCACAGCCTGTTCAATCTCAAGGAATTTATCTTTATCCCTTAACGAGGCAAGATGTCTTACGACCCGAGTCAACACCCTGGACCCGTGCCGTTCTTGACGCGACGGGAAATGTTGCGTCAGACATCAACCGGTTTTGGTTGGCTTGCAATGTCGGCGTTGATGGCGGACCGGGCCTATGCTGGTCAAGTGCAAACTGACACGAACGGTCCGTTGGCACCGAAGGCTCCAGATTTTCCGCCCAAAGTAAAAAACGTCATTTTTTGTTATATGTCGGGTGGTTTGTCACACATCGACTCATTCGATCCAAAGCCACGACTTATGACTGAGGCGGGACAACCGATGCCGTTCGAAACCGAACGGACGATGTTCAACCAAGATGGAAACATCCTGCCCAGTCCGTGGGAATTTACGAACTACGGACAAAGTGGTATTCCAGTCAGTTCCCTTTTCCCTCATATAGGAGGTGTGGCTGATGAGTTAACCGTGATCCGTTCAATGACGGCTCCGTTCATGGAGCATGCGCAGGCAAATTTTTATTTCCACTGCGGGATGCCGTTTACGGGATTTCCCAGCATGGGAGCGTGGATTACGTATGGTCTCGGGTCAGCCAATCAGAATCTTCCTGGTTTCGTCGTTCTCGGGAGCGGTGGAATCCCCCTTGGCGGGGTCAATGTCTTTGGGAATGGCTTTTTACCGGCCATTCACCAGGGTTCACTCATCTATCCGGGACATGCCTCACCCTTGCATAACGTTCAGCCGAGTGAAAGCGATGCCGCGCAACAAGATCGGTTGTCCTTCATCAATGACTTGGATGACGGTTTTTTGGGAAGAACTGACGGGCACGCACAGGTTGAGGCGGCTATTGACAACTATGAGATCGCGTACCGAATGCAAACGGCGGTTCCTGAGTTGGTTGACTTGGGCGGGGAAACGGACGCGACGAAGAAACTGTATGGACTCGATTCACCGAACGCGTCAACGGCTGCCTATGGTCGGCAATGCCTGGTTGCCCGACGTCTGATTGAACGTGGGGTTCGGTTTGTTGAACTCACGATGGTTGGAACTGATGGGATGGGGCAAGCCGCCAATCCCTGGGACCAACACACGAAACTGGAAGAGGGTCACACGGCCAATGCGTTAACAGTCGACCAACCTGTTGCTGGATTAGTCAAAGATTTGCAATCGCGTGGATTGCTCGACGAGACACTCGTTATTTTTTCAGGTGAGTTCGGGCGGACGCCCTTTGTTCAAGGAACCAATGGACGCGATCACAATCCGATGGGGTTCAGTCTCTGGATGGCGGGAGGCGGACTCAAGAAAGGGTTTATTTATGGTCAGACCGATGAGTACGGTTACCGTGTTGTTGAGAATGCCCACACGGTGCGTGACCTCCATGCGACGGTATTACACCTCCTTGGTCTGGACTATACCAATCTGACGTACCGCTTCGGTGGCCGGGATTTTCGTCTAACAGATGTGGACGGACATCCGATTCGCGGAATCCTGGTGTAGCGTGTCGGAGTACCCGCACGCAGCCGTTCCCACTAAGCGAATCGCTTGGCATCGGCTGAGGCGTAACTTGCCATGGCTCGGTCGAGCCCAACCGTTGCTTCGAGCTTAGCCGCCACCTCTTCGAGTCGACTACCCGGGACCACACACGTCATCTCTTCGGGTCGCATTCCAGTTCGAGACCTGCTCAGGGCGCAGCCGACGCTTGCTGCGACCAGGTTTTCGTTCTTAGCCATCGCCACGATATGACACTGAGGTTTTCCTTCGATTGGCATCTCAGGGAACGCGTTCTTGAGGGTCATTAGGGCATAACCGTTGATACGTAAGAGCACAACGTCAGGTGTGTTTGGGCTCGACGCAAGCGGTTCATACGATACGGACTCGGGCTTTTCTGGCACGTGGGGTAAATTATGCACAGCCGCCTCATCGACCCAACCGGCTTCCAGAACAGCACCGACATCGTCTTTTGTTGCCGCCTCCTCAAGCGTAATGAACCCGTGCGTATAGCTGCCGACGCTACAGTTCGCATGGTCTGCGGCTTTTGTGGTAAATGGTTGGCTGGCCCCATGGATCCAAAAAACGCACCCCGCAGGGACTTGGCCCGTCCGACCATGTTCGTTGGGAGGTGGGTAGTCTGTTTCCATCCGTGGAGCACGCGGGGTTTCGTTAGGAGTGTGAAACGAAATAGCAACTGGAGCGGCTTGTGGTTTGAGAGTGGCCACGAGTCGGTCGTTCAATATTTTTAGATTTAAGTCAGTCATCGGTCAATTATACGTGTCGCATTTCGAGTGTGCTGTACTTTCGCTAGAGTTTAAATGTAACGTGGAAAGTTTATGTTACGCCTACCGTGCGAAGGCAAACGGGACTGATGCCATTTTGTTGTCCCACAAAAGGGTCAGTCTTCCGCCGTTTTCATTCATGTCAAGAAATTGCCAAGATAGCTGGTCGAACGCGTGGGGGAGGGTGTCCAGCTGCATTGAGGTTCTGAGCACATCACGGTCGGGTGTGTAGTCATAGGCCCCAAACAGGGCGTCTTTTCTTTCGTAGTCATAGCGTTCCATGGCGGGCCAGTTTGAAACAATAAAGGTCCAACTCTCGTTGGACAGCGCAACAAACAGTGTGTATTCCCCAGGTTCAACTGTGGTGCCGTCGATCACTAGTGGGACTTCCGTCACCAGTCGTGTCGACTGGTTAGCACCAGCGCGCCAGACGTCTGCGCCGTCGTTAAGCATTTCAGCCCAGTCCGAAGGACCGAACAGGTCGCGACCTCTCTTGATCGGTCGCCCATAAAAAACGTCAATCCACTTTCCTCCGATGTGACCGTACTGCACGTCGTAGGTACCGTTCCCTATTTGCACAGCGGAGTGTCCTGCAGGACTAGGTAAACGTTGTTCTTGTCCAGACACGGTTGTAGCGGCAAGGACGACAATTGCGATTAAAAGTCTGAGGCTAGTCATGGTTCCCGTTCTCCCGAGAGATTATCTTGATGGTCTGATTGAAGTGTTTGGTTTTGGCATCGCTTTCGCTCTCGTCGGTTGCCAGTAGACTCTATCGGAGGATACTGTTAGTGGCTCAATCATACTTGGCGATACCTTGTAGTGAGCGATGTCTGCCTTGGTGGATTGCGTTATCCGTTGCCAACATTACTAGACAAAATGCGTTTTCCCCAACCACCCGTGGTTCTTGCGCTTACTTTGGCTTTGGGGTCTGTGCCCAATATTTTGGCAAATTCACCAGGTTCAGACAGCGACGATACCGTAATTGGTGTCGGCCCGAATCGCCCGCGAGTTGACGATACCGTATCTGGGCCAGGTGGCGGCCTTCCTTTGGCGGATCGACCGCACATTCGACCGACCCGTACGGAGAATCCCCCCAGAATTGATGGTCTTCTTGACGATGAGGTGTGGCGCACTTCGGCGATGATTACGGAGTTGGTACAACAGGCTCCACTAGATGGCGCACCAGCAACTGAGCAGTCTGAAATCTACCTTGCGTACGATCGAGACTATCTGTATTTCGGCTTTTACTTACATTACTCAGACCTAAGTGTGATGCGCGCGAACCGAGTCGACCGTGACCAGGCACCAATGGACGACCTGATCACTGTCTACTTCGACACGTTTATGGACCAGCAGAGGGTCTACGACTTTGACGTCAATGCTTATAACGTGCAGGGAGACGGCATCATTAATAGTGGCGATCATCAATACCGAGGACCTATTCCATGGGCGGATCGTTCCTGGGATGCTCTTTTTGATTCGGGCGCTCAAATTGTCCATGATGGCTATATTGCTGAAATGGCCATTCCTTTCAAGAGCCTACGTTATCCGCAGCTGTCGAGCGGAGAAGCACATCGGTGGGGATTCCAAATTGTTCGTGAGGTGAAGGGGCGAGATCAAGAAAATGACGTATGGGCGCCGATGTCTCGTGACGTGCAAAGCTTTATGGCACAGATGGGGGTGTTGGAGGGTATGACGGACCTGTCCACCAGTCGTAACATTGAAATTCTGCCAACATTCACAGCGATTAAATATGGAGCGATCGATAGCGATACCGGTAGTTTTATTGATCAAGGAACCACTCCAGAGGCCGGCGTTAACGTTAAGTATGGAATTACATCCAATTTAACTGCCGACGTTACCTACAACCCTGATTTTTCTCAAATAGAGTCGGATAGGCCGCAAATTGAGGTAAACCAACGGTACCCTCTGTTTTTTGATGAGTTGCGACCATTTTTTTTGGAAGGTGCCGACATTTTTGATTTCGCCTCACCTGTGAATCTCGTCAACACCCGGACGATTGTTGACCCTCGCTATGGCGGGAAACTGACGGGTAAGGTCGGGCGCACGACAATTGGGCTACTTGTCGCCGATGACGAGGCCCCCGGTAAACGTGATGATGAAGCGGACCCTGCTTTTGGCGAGACCGCACAGTTTTTGATCGGCCGGGCTCGGTACGAGCTCTATTCTGAATCACACATCGGGGCGCTTGTTACCGACCGGGAATTTCTAGATGGCTATAGTCGGCTTGGGAGTGTTGACGCGCAGTTTCGTCTGACGCCCGCGAGTCGTCTTAACTTTGTTGCGACGCAAAGCCAGCATCGAGATGAAGAAGGCCTCGAGCGTGACGGTCACATGTGGGGACTGTTGTACAGAAGGGACGGACGCAACCTTAGTACGGAGACGTTTGTCGGACAAATAAATCCTGATTTTCGAACAGATGTTGGCTACGTTAGACGTGTCGACGAGCAAATGGCACACCAAATGATTTCTTACCAGTGGTACCCCGAACATTGGTTGATCAATTGGGGGCCGAGGGTCAATTGGAGACGCAGTTATGAATTTACTGGTGTTTTGCAAGACGAGACGAGTAGTGCTGGGCTCGATTTTAGTTTTGCAAAACAGATCAGTAGTGGTGTCAGTTCAGAGCGAGTGCTGGAAAGGTTTAGCGGTATCAACTTTTGGAAATGGCGACACCGTGCTCGGACGTTCATGAATACTACGCGTGCTCTTTCTGCGGGGGTGTTCGCGGAATGGGGGGACGAAATTTACTTTGACCCGGAGAGTCCGTTTCTCGGTCGACAGACAACTATCGGTGTCAATGCAACGGTGCGGCCCGCAGCAAGTTTTCAATCGCGCATTAGCGTCAACAGTGCGCGTTTTACGGATGTACGAACTGGTTCGGGTGAAGTCTTCGACGTCAAAATTTATCGCGGACTTACAACGTGGCAGATTACGCGCCGCTTCCTGCTGAGAAATATCAGTGAGTACAACACGTTCTCGAAGAAACTCGATTTAAATGTGTTGGCTACCTACCGTGTGAATGCGGGTACGGCTTTTTATCTGGGGTATGACGACCACTACCGTCAGTCTGACCTAATAGACGACGATGAACGCTATTTTGTGACCGACCTCCGACGTACGAATCGTGCGATCTTTACAAAGGTCCAGTACCTGTTTCGTTACTAGGGGCATAGATGGTCGCTGCGCGAAAGTTGTAAATTCAGTTACAGATATGGTTAAGTGGGTGTTATGAGCGATGACCTCGAAAAATTGAAAAAATCAGTTGTTGAGTGGCGGGAGTTGCTTTCAGAAGAGGCATACGCGGTGTTGTTTAAAGAAGCAACGGAACCAGCCGGAACCAGTTCGCTCAACCAGGAGAAACGCGAAGGTACTTTCATTTGTGCCGCCTGCTATCTTCCGCTTTTTGAATCGTCCGCAAAGTATGAGAGCGGAACCGGCTGGCCCAGTTTTTTTCAACCGGTTTTAGGTCATCTGGAAACGAAGACAGATTTCAAGTTGATTTTGCCGCGGACTGAATATCACTGTGCACGTTGTGGTGGACACCAGGGGCATGTCTTTAAAGATGGTCCTCAGCCGACGGGGCAACGGTACTGTAACAACGGTGTCGCGTTACGATTCGTGCCAGCTGGTGAGGACCTGCCCTCGATCCGCTCGTAGGAATTGCAAGCACTGCAATTTTGATCATTCGGATTGGCAATTCTGCCGTTCATTGATGATGGTCAGGCTATGACTCGTGCTCGGCGTATAGCCCTCAGCGTTTGGTTGACCCTTACGGTGGGTTTGGGCGTGGTCTACGCGCTGTATCCAGAATTGATTGATCCGACACGGCTCGTCGATCGTCTGCGGCTGCAGGCCAGTCCGTTTATTGTTGGGAGCTACGTCTTGTTGAGTCTGTTTCGACCGCTGACGTTAGTGCCAAGTACTGTCCTCATCGTCGTTGGGACAATTCTATTTCCAGATGATTACATAGTCGTTTTTGTGATCTCACTTTCGGGAATCGTCGCATCTGCAGGCTTGATCTATTACTTTTTTGATTTTCTCGGGTTAGCGGATATTTTTGAACAAAAACACTCCAGGCGTATACGTTGGTTAGAAGAAAAGCTCAGCCAGCATGGATTTTGGATTGTCGTTGGATGGTCAGTGTTTCCGTTCGTGCCGACAGACGTGATTTGCTACGTAGCTGGAAGTTTACGAATGCACTTGGGAAAGTTTCTTTTAGCGGTCGCGATAGGCGAGATTCCGATCGTCATCTTTTATATTGCCGGCAGCGTTTGGCTATTTGGGTTGTGAGTGCGCTCGTGCCATGTGACATGCAACTAGTTGCGAATGCGCTGAGCCTGAGGCATAGAACGGTCCCGAGGCTGCATGAAGGTCGAGCGCGAGCGTGGTCAGGATGAGGCTTCCTTAACCGCGGCAATAAGTTCGAGTACGGCTTGTTTACCATCGCCAAACAACATCAAGGCGTTATCGGCGGCAAAGAGCGGATTTGGTATTCCGGCAAATCCTGGCGAGAGGCTCCTTTTGATGACGATGACCGTTCTTGATTGGTCAACATTTAGGATAGGCATCCCGGCGATAGGGCTGGTTGGATCGTTTCGCGCGTCAGGATTAACGATGTCGTTAGCTCCAATGACAATACTCACGTCGGTTTGCTCAAACGTGGGGTTTATGTCGTCCATCTCCCGAAGTTTGTCGTACGCGACATCAGCTTCTGCCATCAGCACGTTCATATGACCTGGCATCCGCCCGGCAACGGGATGTATGGCGTATTCGACCTCGACTCCCTGTGATTCTAGGAGATTGGCAAGATCGCGAACTTGGTGCTGGGCTTGGGAAACCGCCAGGCCGTAGCCAGGAACGATGACGGCACGTCTTGCGCCATCGAAAAGCATGGCCACTTCTTCAGCCGAGGTGCTTTTAACCCTGCCCGCATAGACATCGTCAGCGTCAGCTTTCGTGCCACTGCCCTCCGCGATTGCACCGACGAGTACGTTGACGAGTGATCGGTTCATCGCTTTACACATGATGGTCGTCAAAATGATGCCGGAGGCGCCGACGAGGGATCCGGTAATGATCAAAATGTTGTTGTTGAGTACAAATCCTGTAGAGGCTGCCGCAAGTCCAGAGTACGAATTAAGCAGTGCAATAGCGACGGGCATGTCCGCGCCACCAATTGGGATGGTGAGAAGTATGCCGAGTAGCGATGCGACAACTACTACGCCGATGTAGAACGTGATGGTGGCTGGCTCATTTACAACCATCACTCCAAGCCCGAGTGCGGTTACTCCCAGTAAGCCGTTTAAGATTTGCTGGCCGGGAAAGATAACGGGTTGATCGGGAAGTAGCAGTCCACGGAGTTTGTCAAATGCGACGACACTACCCCAAAAAGTGACGGACCCGATAATGCCTGAGGCGACGGTCGCGATGGTCGTTTGTGACGACGGGTTGTTGTCACTGACGAGTACGGCACCGGCAACTAATGCTGACGCGCCACCACCGAAGGCATTGAGTAGCGCGACCATTTCTGGCATGGCAGTAAGTTCGATGCGCAGAGCGAGTGTGGCACCCACGGTTGCCCCGAGTATCACACCTGAAAAAATCCAGATCAATGCTTGTGTTCCTGCACCAAATACCTGTTGGTCTAGCAACGTTGCGATGACGGCGAGTAACATGCCAGTTGCTCCAAGCATGTTGCCTCGGACGGCAGTCCGTGGATGGGTCAGGCCTCGGATACCGAAGATGAAAAGTACCGATGCGACGAGATAAGTGAGGTTGATAACGGTGCTACTCACGCCAAAGGTCCTTAATCCTTTTTCTTAAACATGTCGAGCATTCGATGAGTGACTAAAAATCCCCCAACGACATTAACCGTGGCGATTACAAGCGCAAGAAACCCCAAAATCATAGCTGTCTGGTTTGAGGATGAAACAGAGAGGATCGCACCGATAATCGTGATTCCAGACACGGCGTTACTACCCGACATTAGTGGTGTGTGCAGTAACGGTGGAACTTTGGTGATAATTTCGAAGCCGACGAATACTGCCAGCATAAATATAGTCAGGAGAGGAATAAAAGTGTCCATGGTCGTAATCTGGTTTCTGGCCTAAAACGTATCCTTATAAAAGCTCTTTTACGCGGGGATGAACAACTTGTCCGTCATTTGAGACCAGCGTCCCGGCGGTAATTTCATCCTCGAGGTCGAGTGTAAGTGTGCCGTTCGATACAAGATGGAGCAGTAGTGTCGAAATGTTTTTTGCGTACATTTGCGAGGCGTGGTACGGAACTGTCGATGTAATGTTCGAGGGCCCTAAAACCGTGACTCCATTCGAGACAATTATCTCATCAGCTTCGGTAAGTTCACAGTTGCCACCGCGTTCAGCGGCTAGGTCTACAATCACGGCACCTGGGTCCATCCCTGCGACCATATCGCCGGTGATCAAAATGGGTGCCGTTTTACCTGGAATTAGGGCCGTGGTGATAACGACGTCACTGTTTGCGACGACCCGTGCCATCATCTCCCGTTGACGCTCAAGAAACGACTCGTCCTGTGCTTTGGCGTATCCACCAGCATCTTCTGCATCGCCTGTCTCAAGGGGTAGTTCGACGAAGTTGGCACCGAGGCTTTCCACCTGTTCTTTAACGGCGGGTCGCACATCGTAGGCTTCGACTCGTGCGCCCAGGCGACGAGCAGACGCGATGGCTTGGAGCCCCGCTACTCCGGCACCGACTACGAAGACACGTGCGGGGGTAATGGTGCCAGCGGCTGTCATCATCATGGGGAACATTCGCGGCAAAGTTTCTGCGGCGAGGAGGACTGCCTTGTAGCCAGCAATGGTGGCCATGGATGACAGCGCGTCCATACTCTGAGCGCGCGTTATTCGTGGGATAAGCTCCATGGAGAAGGAGCGAATTCCACGTTCGGCTACGGCTTGGGCAGTTTTCGGTTCTGCGAGCGGCTCCGAAAAGCCGATGATAGTTTGCCCAGACCGTAGCAGCCCGAGATCGGTGAGACCTACCTTTCCCGCAGCACCAGGGCTACGGACTTGGAGAACGATTTCGGCGTCAGCTAGAAGCTGTGTTTTTGTGGCCGCGAGGCGTGCTCCCTTTTCGATATACGCTTTGTCAGGAAATCCTGCGGACACACCGGCCGATGCCTCAACGACGATATCAATAGATGCCTTAGTCAGTGCTGGTAGCACGCTGGGTACCAGTGAAACTCGACGCTCGCCGGGAAACGATTCTCGTGGGACGGCTACGATCATGGCAAGCGGAACGCTACTAGCTCGCCTCCGTAGCCACCGCCACTGACAGCAACAACAAGATGTTGTTTGCCGTCAATCGTATAAGTCATCGGTGAGCCGGATTGTCTCGCTGGAATGAACACCGCACCACGTTCGACCCCAGTCATTTTGTCGTAGGCTCGAAGCATCGCGCCGGATACCCCTTCCTCATTGGTAAATGTTCCTCCGTCGCCTGCGATGACAAGGGTTTTTGTGATTAATGTACCTACGCGACCGGGTCTACCCGTACGAGGCACATCAACGCCTTCGAGGAGTCGATGATTTCTGATGTTGTCGGCTGTTTCACCGTGTGGTGTTTGCCAAAGAATTTCACCTCGATTGAGATCGATGGCACTTATTCTGCCCCAGGGTGGCTTAATAATCGGGATTCCCTCAATATTCAGTGCCTCTTGACGGGCGCTGACGCCTTCAGGTCTTCCGCGAATAAAGTTCATGTCAGACCGATCCGGATCGTTGACCAACCCTAGATTTGTAATTTCAGTTTTAGAGTACTGATAAAAAATACCGGTTTCCGGATCGAATGAGCCTCCTGGCCAATTTACACCGCCGGTAGAAGCGGGCACTTGGAGAGTTCCATACGTGCCGTCAGCTGTTCCTACGGATGGTGGTGTGAAGATTGAGCGCCCGTATCGGAACTTATTCAGGACCTCAAGTGCACGTTCACGGAGCTCAGGTGTGAAGTCAATTAGGTCGTCCGGGCCGATGCCCTGTTGGTCAAAAGCCGGTGGCTTGGTCGGATGGGGTTGAGTTGGCGACAGCACTTCTCCAGGGATGTCCGACGGGGGTACGGGTATTTCTTCAATCGGCCAGACGGGCTCCCCAGTTTCACGGTCAAACACGTACAGCCACGATTGTTTTGTAGGGAGTGACACTGCCTTAATCGCTCGTCCATCGACTGTAATGTCGGTTAGTACCGGTGCGGCAGGCAGGTCCCAGTCCCACACGTCATGGTGGGTGGTTTGGAAGTGCCAGACGCGTTCGCCGGTTTCAAGATCAAGCGCGACCAGGCTGTCAGAAAAAAGATTATCCCCGAGACGGTGTCCACCGTAATAGTCATTGGTTGGCATTTCAACGGGCAGATAGGCCATGCCCAGTTCTGGGTCAATGGTCATTTGACCCCAAACGCCTGTGTTGCCGGTGTACCGCCAAGAGTCACCTTCCCAAGTATCGTTGCCGTACTCGTCACCTTGAGGAATGGTGTGAAAGATCCATTTTCGATCTCCCGTTGTTGTGTCATAGCCTCGGATGAAGCCTTTCGTGTTACGCATTGATTTTGGTGAGCCACCGGGAAGGTGCGCAGCGCCGATAACAATTGTGTTCCCGACGGCAACCGGTGCGGCATGAAGGCCTATTTCGCCGGTGACAGGATCTACGTCTTGGTCAAGTTCCGTTTTGAGATCGACGATACCGTCTGAACCGAAGTCCGTGACTCGATGTCCTGTCAGTGCATTAAGGCCGATTAGGTGGTAGCCAGGTGTGACGTAGAAGATCTTACCGTCTGCCCCATCGTCCACGTAGGCTAAGCCGCGTCCAGAGAGACGCCGCGGAGCGGCATCGCCACGTTCGCCTTCGTCGTATCGGTGAAACCAAAGAATTTCTCCGGTCGCAGCATCAAGTGCAACGGCAGCCCGTCGGGTTCCTGCAACCGTATAGACGACTCCGTTAACCATGAGCGGAGTCGACTGCAATGAGAATTCTGGTGTTGGTCCGAAGTTGTCAGTACGAAAACTCCACGCTACTTCAAGCTCATTAAAGTTGTCACCAGTAATTTGGTCAAGAGGAGAGTAGCGAGTATGTGCAAGGTCACCACCGTATGAAGGCCATTCTCCATTCTGGGTTCCTTCTTCCTGTGCTGACGGAGTGAGAATTGTCGATATAAACACCATAGCGACGAAAGCCACAATCCATTTGTTCTTGGTGCCAACGAATCGCATTTCAGAGCCTCCCTGCTGTCACAACAGCAAAGCATACCGCGCGCTTGCGACAACGGCCAGCGCGGGTACATTTGACCAAAAAACCAGATGTGTACATTTTATAAGTTTCTCTCACTCTAGAAATTAGTTCCTCTTTTCCGTTTAGAACTAACGTTTAGCTCCCAGATGGCTATTTGTATAAGTTTGGGAGACCTATAATTGGGCAGTAAAACGTTAACCGGCGAGAAGTCATGCTACGAATTTTTCCCTTTATATTTTCACTATTGGCGCCTATTGGCTTGCTTGCAGTCACAGCGAATGCACAAATTCCTGACGCGGCCGCACTTTTTGAGGAACATTGTGCCAGCTGCCACCTTGCCGACGTAATCCCTCGCGCCCTCGCAATCGACAACATGCGAGCAATGCCTCCGGAAGCGATCATCGCAGCCCTCACGAACGGTCCGATGCAACAGCAAGGGATGGAACTCAACGTGGAAGAACGGCAGTTACTTGCCGAATATATAACGGGACGCGCTATTGATGCGGCGCCAAACGCAGCGTTTGGTGCTTGCGCGCCGGCGCTTTCTGCGGGATGGCCCGGACTTGACCAAGGACCGCAGTGGAATGGTTGGGGGGGCAGCCTGGTTAATCAGCGCCACCAACCGTTGCAGCACGCATTACTCGATGTTGAAGGCATCCCACGGCTCACACTGAAGTGGGTCTTCGGATTTCCAAATGCTGATGCTGCCTACGCTCAGCCAACGCTCGTTGGCGGTCGTCTATTTCTGGGCAGCCAACGTGGAATCGTTTATGCGCTCGATTCAAAGACTGGATGTACGCATTGGTCTTTTGAGGCTCAGAGCAGTGTCCGTAGCGCGATGACAGTCGCTCGGTTAAACGACGGGCGACACGTCGTGTTTTTTGGTGACTACAACGCGAACGTTTATGCCCTCGATGCGAATACCGGTGCGAAGATTTGGCAGGTGGAGGTTGATGAACACGAAGCCGCAAGAATTACAGGTGCTCCAGTTTTGTATGGGGACAGGCTATACATTCCGGTTTCGTCGTCGGAGGAGCTATTAGCTGCAGACCCAGAATACCCCTGCTGCACTTTTCGGGGAAGCCTTGTTGCGCTTGAGATTGAGACCGGACGGCTGGTTTGGAAGAGCTTTTCCATTTCAGAAGAGCCACGTCCACGCGGCCGAAATCCAGATGGCGCATTTCTTATGGGGCCGGCCGGCGCAGCACTGTGGTCTACACCAACGATTGATGCCAAGCGTGAACTTGTCTACGTCACGACAGGCAATGCATATACCGAACCAGCCGCGGACACGAGCGATTCCGTTATTGCGCTTGACATCGAAACGGGTGTGACCAGATGGGTCCGCCAATTTACAGAGGCAGACGTCTTTGTGCAGGGATGCCGGGACGGAAATGCCAACTGCCCCTCGCGAACCGGTCCAGATTTTGACTTTGGGGCATCGCCAGCGTTAGTGACACTGGAGGATGGCCGAGACCTGTTGGTAGTCGGTCAGAAGTCAGGGTTCGGTTACGGACTTGACCCAGAAGCCGAAGGCGAAATTGTGTGGCAGCGTAAAGTGGGGCAAGGCGATTCGTTGGGTGGTATCGAATGGGGATTTACTGTTGACGGTGAAACAGCGTACTTTCCGAATTCCGACCGTACTACTCCTATGGTTGGAGGACTTACGGCGGTTCGAATCCGGACTGGTGAACGTATCTGGTCTGCTGGTCCACAAGAGGCGGTGTGCGCCGGGTGCACTGCTGGAAATTTTGCAGCGGTCACGAGCATTCCTGGCGCTATTTTTTCCGGCTCTTATGATGGAGCGGTTCGCGCCTATTCAATGGATGATGGCTCGGTTGTTTGGGAATACAACACAAATGGCGAATACGAGACCGTTAATGGTTTAATGGCAACGGGTGGCTCTATTAACGGGGCTGGACCGGTCATTGTCGACGGGATGCTGTATGTGAATTCGGGCTATGGCATTTTCGGCGGTCGAGCGGGCAACGTATTACTGGCATTTGGTATTGAGTAACAGCTATTTGTGTTTGGCATGCGGTTCTGTCGCCGACCGTAAAGACGAAGTAGAATGGAAGAAGTTCTTAGGCTAGACGCAATCATTTGACGACACTCACATCTGACGAGACGATAGAAGAGCCAACAGATTCGCTTCCAGAAGTGAAGCTTGAGGAGCTCTCGGACCGGATTCGAACCGCCGTTGCTGGTCCCGGATGGACGTCGCTGATGCCGGTTCAAGAGCGAGCCATTCCCTACCTACTTGCTGGTCGAGACATGGTTATACAGGCTCGCACCGGAAGTGGAAAAACAGGTGCGTTTCTCCTGCCGATGCTGGAGTCTCTTCAAGTAGACAACGATGTGACCCAAGCGCTGGTACTCGTACCCACGCGGGAATTAGCGAGGCAAGTGCAACAGGATGCGGAATTGTTGTGGAGCGGTAGCGGACTGCGCACGGTTGCTGTTTATGGTGGCGTCGGTTATGGCCCGCAGATTGACGCGCTTAAAGAGGGTGCACATCTCGTTGTGGCTACGCCTGGTCGAGCACTTGACCATCTGTTGCGCGGGACGCTTTCGTTGAAGCATTTGTCGATGTTGATTTTTGACGAGGCTGACAGGATGTTGTCAATGGGGTTTTATCCTGACATGAAGGAGGTGCAGTCGTATTTACCCGCTCGGGCGATACATACCTGTATGTTTTCGGCAACATTTCCTGCTTCGGTGATGCGAACGGCGAAAGAATTTATTCAGGCTCCAGAGTTGTTAACGTTAAGTCGCGATCATGTTCACGTGACTGACACGGAGCATCGGTTCTATGTTGTGCCGCCAATGGAAAAAGACCGTGCGCTAGTGCGGATTATAGAAATTGAGAATCCAGGTTCCGCGTTCGTCTTTTGCAACACTAAAACTAACGTCCATTACATAACCGTTGTACTTCAACGTTTTGGTTACGATGCAGACGAATTGAGTGCTGATCGATCTCAAACTGATCGGGAACAAATACTGAAACGTGTACGTGATGGCAAGCTGCGCTTTCTGGTGGCAACTGATGTGGCTTCCCGAGGTCTTGATATTCCAGACCTATCTCATGTTATTCAATATGAACCCCCGGAAGATGCTGAGGACTATATTCACAGAGCCGGACGCACAGGTCGAGCTGGTGCAACCGGGATTGCCCTTTCACTTGTTAGTGAAGCTGAAACCCTCGCCTTAGATCAAATAGCAAAGCGTTACGACGTTAAATTTGAACAGCGGTCCGTGCCGACAGATGCGGATGTTGCGGCGGTGGTGACGGAACGAGTTACAGCGTTGTTGGAAGCGCGCTTTCGTGAACGAGATGCTTTAAAGGTTGAGAGGAGTCAGCGGTTTAAGGCGCTAGCCCGTTCATTGAGTGAGAACACCGATGAAGCGGAGCTGATAGCGATGCTATTGGATGATTATTACCAGCAATCACTGCACGCACCCCCAGAAGAGCCCCCATCTCGAACCGGACGGTCGGACGATCGACCCTCTGTTAAGTCAGGACGTGGTCGGCGTCGAAAGACGCGAAGAACCGGAAGTCGCTGATGTGTGCGCAGAAGCCTTGCTAAAATGAAATAGTGATGAGGAGACAATAGATGGTTGTTGCAGCTACTGAGACAGTGACAGTGCACCCGTTTGACGAAGCTATAAGGGTAGGTCGTCCTTCCTTTAAGGTGTCGAACCTGGAACTTGCTGAATTTGGACGGAATGAAATCCGTTTAGCCGAGCAGGAAATGCCAGGGTTGATGACACTACGACGCGAGTACGCAGGGAAAGTACCTCTTGCTGGTGCCAAAATTATGGGTAGTTTGCACATGACGGTGCAAACAGCGGTGTTAATCGAGACGCTCGTTGAGCTTGGTGCGGACGTTCGTTGGGTTTCATGCAACATTTTTTCGACGCAAGATCATGCGGCGTCAGCCGTAGTTGTGGGACCTCCTGAAGCTGGTGGGAATATAGAGCAGCCGCGAGGTGTCCCTGTGTTTGCGTGGAAGGGAGAAACGCTGGCGGAGTATTGGTGGTGTACCAACGAAGCGCTTGTCTGGCCAGACGGTAGTGGTCCCGACTTGATTGTTGACGACGGTGGTGACGCAACGCTCCTCATTCACAAAGGCTATGAGTTTGAGCTTGCCGGAAAGATTCCTGATTACGACCAAGAGAACGAGCCTGAAGAGTGGGGTGTTATCCTCGAGTTGCTTCGAGACATCAGCCAGCGTGATGGATCCCAATGGCAACGCATTAGTCCTGCAATAAGGGGAGTGAGTGAGGAGACCACCACTGGTGTGCATCGACTCTACGAGATGATGAGAGATGGGAGACTATTGTTTCCGGCGATCAACGTAAATGATTCAGTCACGAAGAGTAAGTTTGACAACATTTATGGTTGTCGGCATTCACTGCCAGATGGATTAGCGCGGGCGTCTGACGTAATGCTTGGCGGTAAAGTGGCTGTCGTCTGCGGCTTTGGTGAAGTTGGGAAGGGGTGCGCCCAATCACTTCGTGGGCAGGGCTGTCGTGTGATTGTTACGGAGATTGATCCGATTTGCGCATTACAGGCGGCGATGGAAGGCTATCAGGTCAGCACACTCGACGACGTGCTTGAAACTGCTGATATTTTTATCACCACGACGGGCAATCGCGACATTATTAGCGCTTCGCAGATGACTCGTATGAAGGATAAGGCGATTATCGGTAACATCGGCCATTTTGATAATGAAATTGATATGGCGGGTCTCCAAAAAGTGCCTGGCATTGAACGTATTAACATTAAGCCGCAATATGATGAATGGCGGTTTCCTGATGGTCACAGCGTCATGGTGCTTGCCGAAGGTCGCTTGCTTAATCTTGGTTGTGCTACGGGACATCCAAGTTTCGTGATGTCGGCGTCCTTTACGAATCAGGTTCTTGCGCAACTTGCCCTTCACGCTAACGAAGGTGAGTACGAGAAGAAGGTGTATATGTTGCCGAAGCAGCTCGACGAAAAAGTTGCCAGGCTACATCTGGATGCACTTGGGGTTCGGCTGACAGAGTTAACTGAAGGGCAGGCTGACTATATCGGTGTTCCAGTGGCTGGCCCGTATAAGCCTGAACACTACCGGTATTGATGGTGCAGGTTAGGGCTCCTGTTTATGTGTGGAATAGGCTGCGACGAGTTTTTTTTGCGCATTAGTGGCCTCGGATTTACCTTTGCCAAGGTCGGTCGGTAGTTGGTAGGTGCCGTCGCTTGTAAGCGACATCGCTTTTTTTGTGTCTGCGAGGCAGGTCTCGAGCACGACGTCTCTGAGGTGCGAGCGTATATCCGGCTCACGCACGTAACGCATCACCTCCACCCGTCGGTTAAGGTTTCGTCCCATTAAGTCGGCGCTTCCAATGAGCGCCTCTCTGTAAGCCAGTCTAAGTTATGAATATAGTTGACCGGTTGACTAATAACGGCGTTCTTTCGATGGCGGAGTGTCCACGCATAAAGAATACGGAGATTAGAAGTTGGCCTGTTAGGATTGGCCGTATCGATGTCTGTTCAACCGAACACCTCGTTTCCAGCCACTGAAACTGGTCGGGCTTGGACGATTGTTGCTGCTGTATTGGTGATGGTCGGTATTAATGCCCTACCAAATCCAGATGCGATCGAACGCGGAAGTGAACTTATAGCGCTTACGCATCTGGGTAAAGCGTGCCTTGCCGTGCTTGCCTTTGCCATTGTTTTGTGGGTAACGGAGGCTGTTCCGTTTGCCGTTACTTCCCTTTTTGTGTTGTTGCTGATCCCTGTTTTGGGTATCGCTGACTATGCGACCGTTGTCCGGGCCGGTTTTGGTAATCCATTAATCACGTTTTTTATAGGTGTGCTTTTTCTTTCAACCGGCTTTACTCAGTCGGGTCTCGGTACCCGCATGGTTTTGCACGTGCTGCGGGTTGTCGGTACAAGAACTGACCGAGTGTTACTTGGATTTCTAGTTGTTGGCGCGCTGCTGTCAATGTGGATTACTGACATGGCAGTTGCTGCGCTGTTGCTGCCTCTTGGAGTGGGCGTGCTTCGAGATGCGGGATTAAAGCCGTTGGAAAGTAATTTTGGCCGCGCGTTGATGATTGCCTGTGCGTTCGGACCACTTATCGGTGGAATCGGTACACCAGCTGGTACGGGGGCTAATCTTGCGGCGGTAGGCTACCTTCGTGAATTAGCCGGTGTGGACGTGACATTTGCGCAGTGGATGGCGTATGGCGTGCCTGCCGTAGTGCTGATGATTCCGATTGCTTGGCAGCTGCTGTTACGTGCATTTCCACCTGAGATTGACCGATTACCACTTGCGGACGACGAGCTCACGCGTAGGATTAGTGCTCTTGGTCGACCGACAAGACTTGAAGTATGGACGCTGACGGTGTTCGCCACGACGATAACACTGTGGTTGACCACTCCTCTGTTGGCGGCTTTAACTAACGGCTTTGTGTCGCCGCCGCCTCACGCTGTCGCGTTGGGAGGTGGGCTGCTCTTGTTTTTACCTGGTCTCCGCGTTCTTCGCTGGAAGGAGGCTCAGCGGGACATGGACTGGGGCGGGGTAATACTTATTGTGGCTGGTCTGTCCCTAGGGGTTATGGTGTTCGATACGGGTGCCGCCAGATGGTTGGCTCAGGTAATGCTTGGCCGACTTGATGTCATACCGACGGTTCTGCAGCCGTTTGTAATCGTGCTTGTAGTTGCGGCGCTTCATTTACTGTTCTCGAGTAACACCGTAACTGGCACGATCATTATGCCAATTGTGATTGCCCTAGCTCAGGATCTCAACATTGATGTGTGGACCGTTGCCGCGCCGGCCGCGTTTACGTCGACGCTTGCCTTTATTCTTGTGACTGAAAGTCCGACTAACGTACTTCCGTATTCAGCCGGGTATTTTTCTATCAGAGACATGGCTAAAGTAGGCATAGCGATGACGGTGGGTGCTGCCGTTTGTGTGACCGTGTCAATCTTGTTGGTCGGCTTTGCAGTTGCTATGTGATTCGGCCGGCTGCTTTTGTTTTCTGCGATGTGTGTTGTCGAGCAGCAAGGTTCCTAGTGCTGGTTTCGTCTACAGGTTATCGTCGTAGTAGGGGGCATCCCCTTTGACCGTTACCCGATACCCATGCCGTGTCTGGGGGTAGTAGTCCCAAATCGCGAGATGTTGCGTGCACCGGTTGTCCCATAATGCGACGGAATTAGCTTTCCACTGAAAGCGACAGTGAAAGTCAGGCCTACCACAGTGTTTGAAAAGAAACGCTAAAAGGGTGTCACTTTCCGTTACGGGCATGTCCTTGATGCGGGTTGTAAAACCCTCGTTGACATAAAGCGTTTGCCGTCCCGTGACAGGATGGGTACGAACAACGGGATGTTCAGCCGAGGGATGTGCTGTGTCACGCATTGTGGAACTACCGTATCGACCTCGATAATACTGCTCTCCCTCATGAACAGCGGTCAGACCAGACAATAATCTTTGCATGCGACTGGATAGCCCTTCGTACGCCGCGTACATATTTGAAAAAAGTGTGTCGCCACCAGAGGTTGGGACTTGTTCAATGCGCAGGATGCTCGCCATGGGTGGCTCAACGTCGCAAGATACGTCCGAATGCCAGAGTTCGCCAGCCACAAATTTAACTTTGTCATCACCGTGTACTACGAGGATCTCAGGGTTGTCCGCATCCTTTGGTGCAGCCGGATGAATATGGAGATCTCCGAAATGACGGCCAAGTTCTTTGTGCTGTTCGAACGTCAAGACTTGGTCGCGAAAGAAGAGGACTAAGTGAGAGAACCAAGCCGTTTTGAGTTCATCGAGCGTGGCAGGGTCTAGTGTTTGGGAGAAATCGACACCAGATACCTCGGCTCCAATGACCGGCGAGAGGGGGGTTATCTGTAATGCCATCGTCAGTGTTGGTTTAACGCCTATCAAGAGTTGCTAGAAGCGACGATACGCAACCCGTTCTAAAAAATACTAATCGTTAGCCTGCTCAAACAGACGGCAACGAGTCAATAATGGCACAAATCTTTTCCGTGAGCGCGGGAGAATTATTGTCGGTGGCTGGGCTCGTGATGGTGATCATATGAGTGACCCCTTGTGCCAACATCAAGTTGACGTTGGCCTCTTGGTCATCGCCACCGCGTCTGAAATCTGTTCGGACGCCTATGACCGGTATGTTGAGAGCGTATGCATAACCACATTCAAAGGCTGTTCCAGAGTCTGGGTCGGGGCCGTCCAGAATGGCTATAACGATGTTGGCGGCTGATATTCCGTTAATGGCACTTTCAAAAATCATATTGGGATTCAATTCGTCACCCTTGAGGGCGAGGCCTGCCATTTCTTGTGGTAGCCAGACTTGATGGCCGGCATTTACTAATCCCGTAGCCAACTCGTGATTCCATTGTCGTTCTGCGTAAGTGAAGAGAGGACCCGCAAGATAAAGAGATGCCATGTCTAAATCCTATTTTGGCGTGATGAAATTTCGATGGTAAAGGCGTAGATTCCTCAAGCGTCCGTTTCTAGCCTATCTTCTGATTGCGTAGCGTCACGGTAGCGCATGTAATGAAAATGCCGCCAGGTGGTCGTTCGAACGAATTAGTTAAATGTCCTTTTACAAGTTCTTTTAGGGGTCTCAAATTGAGAGATGCAGAGAGACGAATAAAAGACGAATGTGAAGAAATTTAGATGGGAATGTATTTTTCTGGTGCTTTGCGAATCATAAAGCATTCGTCTTATATTCGCTATTAGAGGTTAACAATCCGAAACACTGCAGAAAAGAGTCGCGTAGAGCCAAGACCAGTTGCTACAATGAGAGGATCCTGTAGGGGCCACGGCGTCCACTTAGATGCGCAAGTACTGGGAGTGTCGCTTCTGAATCTTTGATGCCGGGCATGTTGCCCCTCTGCCGATAAGGTATACGCAACGGTACTTATTTTTTAAGGAGAGTTAGAGACTTTGTTGATTGAGGAACGTCAGGTTATCGTCAACACCCTAGTTACGCTCGGTCAAGAGCGTGGATTTCTGACCTTGGACCAAGTGCTTGATCACGCACCTGCGGACCTTGATGTTGAGGACCTCAGTTCGCTTTTGCAGGAGCTTGAGGGGCAGGGTATCGAAGTCGAAGGCGCGGAACAGATGCAGCCAGAGGCAAAGCGGCGTGCAGCGGCTCGCCCGCAGCAGTCGCAGGCCAATGAGGAAAGCCTTCCGGCCCATGAGGAAGACCAGGGCCAAGATCTTGTTCGGACTTATCTACGCCAAATGAGCCGTGTGCCGCTACTCACTCGAGAGGGGGAGGTAGCTATAGCGAAACGGATTGAGCGAGGAGAGTTACGCATAACTAAAGCAATGTCACGGAGCTTACTTGTTGCACGGTACATTCCCGAGTTGGCTCGTAGGGTAGATGAGGGGGAACGTACGTTACGGGATATTGTCATTTTGCCCGATTCTGAGTTGTCGGACAGACAGCTCAATAATCGTATTAAGCGGTTGGTCAAGGAGGCTGCGGACGTTGGCAGCAAGTTGAAAGATTTTACTAAGCGTGAAGCACGAGTGGCGGCTGTTCGGAAGAGTAGACGGAAACCGTCTGTGCGTGCACGCTGGCGGCTAATGCGGGCCAGAATTGAGGTGTCCCACGCGGTACGCGGAATTAAATTTTCGCCAGGCGCTCGAGATGAGCTTGTTAACAAGGTCGAGGAGGCGGCATCGACACTGGTGCGTGCTGAACGTCGGGTGGAGCGACTGAGTAAACAAACGGCAGCGCGGCGTCGAGGAAAAGAGAAGGCAGCTTTCAGTGCAAATTTACGGGACGCGAAGGCTGAATTGGCCGCGTTACAGGAACAGATCGATGAACCGAAGGACCAATTGATCGCGATACAGCGGTCGATTCGTCGTGGGCTCATTGAAGGCGATCAGGCGCGTAAGGAACTGACAGAGGCCAACCTTCGCCTTGTGGTATCGGTTGCTAAGAAATACGTGAACCGAGGACTCGCGTTCCTTGACCTCATACAGGAAGGCAATATCGGGTTAATGCGCGCGGTCGATAAATTCGACTACCGTCGAGGATTCAAGTTTTCGACATATGCGACTTGGTGGATTCGGCAGGCTATTACTCGAGCTATCGCCGACCAGGCCAGGACGATACGCATTCCTGTTCATATGATTGAGACGCTCAACAAGCTCAATCGTGCGATGCAGACGCTTACGCGAGATCTTGGTCGTGAGCCGACTCCACAGGAATTATCTGAACGAGCGGATCTTCCGATGTCGGTTGTGCGTAAGGCTCGGAAAATAGCCCAAACGGTTGTGTCGCTCGATGCTCCCATTGGCGATAGTGACGAGAGTCAATTTGGGGACTTCATTGAAGATCCACAAGCCGTTAATCCTGCGGAAGCCACGGTCGCTTTTGATCTTCGCCGACAAACCGAATCGGTTCTGGAAACGTTGAGTCCGAAGGAGCGTGAAGTAATCCGTATGCGGTTCGGGCTTAGTGATGGTGCGGAGCCGACACTTGCGGAACTTGGCGAAAAATTTTCACTCACACGAGAGAGAATTCGTCAGATCGAAGCGGCCGCGTTAAGGAAGTTACGGGACCCGGCGCTAAGTCGACGTCTCAGTTCTTTTGTTGAGCCGCGCGAACGGAGGCGACCGGGTCGTGGTGATTCGGTGCCTGAGGAACAGGGCGTCGCGTAAACATCGGTATTGCGGAAATTGAAGGGGCTGGGCTGTTATTTCGGTCCAGCCTTTTTTGTTTTCAAGAATTTACTGATTCGGTATCCTGCCCAAACCGACGCAGTTTTAACGGCCGTGTACTGACATGAACGTTTTTCTTGTTGATGGTACCTATGAACTCTTCCGGCACTACTTTGCTGTACCCAGAACATCGGACGTCGAGGGTAATGAAGTCGGTGCGGTACGGGGTGTTGTTGGTTCGATGTTGTCGTTGCTTGAGGATGGTGTAACCCACATCGGCGTTGCGACGGATCATGTCGTTGAATCGTTTCGCAATCAACTTTGGGATGGTTACAAGACCGGGCGTGGAGTTGAACCAGAACTTCTTCAACAGTTTCAGCCGTTAGAAGAAGCACTCGAAGCCCTTGGATTAGTGGTCTGGAAGGAGGTTGAGTGCGAAGCTGACGATGCTTTGGCATCGGCTGCTGCGAAGGCCTCTTCGGATAATCGGGTTGAACAAGTGTTTATTTGTACGCCAGATAAGGATCTAGCCCAGTGTGTCGATGGCCGTCGTGTTGTGCAGTTCGATCGTCGTACAGCGACGGTTCGTGATGCTGTGGGTATTCGTGCAAAATTTGGTGTTGGTCCTGAGTCGATTCCTGATTATTTAGCGCTCACCGGTGATAGCGCCGATGGGTTTCCTGGGGTGCGAGGCTGGGGTGCAAAGTCAGCAGCCGTGGTGCTTTCGCGGTATGTACATATTGAAAACATACCGGCGAATGCCGCCGATTGGGACGTGCGTGTCCGCGGTGCAGACCGACTGGCCCGTAATCTTGTTGAAGCACACGATAGCGCGAAAGTGTTTCTTGACTTGGCGACATTGCGAAAGACGTTGAAAGTCTTTACGAACGTTGATGACCTTCGATGGGCTGGACCACAGCCGAAATTCTTTGATGTTTGTGGTCGTATCAATGCGAGTGGCTATTTTCGTCGCGCTCAGGCACTGGCTGCCGAAAAAGTTTAACGTGGTCCTGGAGTGTAATGCCTGTAGTCAGCCGTTTGCTGTTGGTTTGGAGCTTAGCGAGCGACGGTAAAGGGTGCTGACCACTCGTGGGGACCCCAGTGAACAATGATGCTACCCGTCGTTTCTGATGCCAGAACTAGAGCGATGCCGAGGGGTCTGAATGACTCCGTGGTGCGTGCGTACTGAACGTCGAACTCTGCTGCATCGAATTCCGGGTCATGTTGCGTGCCCCATGAATCAGGTTCGTTATTGAAAACGAACCCCCAACCAGAGTCGGTTTTCTGGAGCCATAGGGCATAGGAACCAGCGAATCCGGCTGCGAGGTTTCCGACTGGTACGTCGACGTCTCCAAATTTCAAATTAACATCACTTCGGATACGCAAAGGTGGAGCGTGAATGAGGGAAACGATTGCCTCATGTTCTGTATCTTGAAGGCGACCATAATCCTCGCCATCAACATCGATGTCTTTCCAATAAAGCGTCGCGATCTGGTTGCCGTCAGGCAGAACAACAGTGCTCTCGTTTCGCTCGTCCAATGTCACTCGACGAGCGAACGCACTGGTATCTGTGTCGTATTCGTTTTCACTTGGATTTCCTGAAACTCTGGGCCGTCTTGAGGGTGGTGGCAGCTCGTCGAAGCGAAATGCCGTCGTCCATGCGTGACGTCCCCACCGTAGTTTAAGGTGGCCTGCTTCCGCGGCAGTGGCGTGGAGTGATGCAGAAAAGGTTGGTCCCCCTCCCGAGTTACTTTCGTCGTGGGAAAGTGGAACAATGTTGACAGTCGTGCTGTCGGACTGATGAGCTTCTAATTCCCAGCCTTCCGCATTCCGAACTAGCCATAGTTCGTGCGTTGGCGGCTCTGGTGCTGGTTCCCCTGCTTCTCGCGGCGGCAGAGGGGCTTCTGGATCGGTTGCAAGTGAGCCCAATCGGAGTGCGCGGTGTGCCGTTAACGTACCGACATGCGTTCTAGTTCCAGCAACGCCCGAGAGTAGTTGTTGGTGCGAGGCGTCAGCATTCGACAAGTTTGGCGGGTAGTCGATGCTGATAGCTTTTCTGTCCAGAGTCAGGGTGATGTGAATGAGTCCGTCGGCGTCTTTACTTGGCTCTGGTGTTTGTGCAACGACGAGGGCGGACGTCAGATACAGCGACAATGTGACGAGAAGAGTTCGAATCCACATATAGAAAAACAGAGGGCGGAGCTAAATGGCTCCGCCCTCAAGAATACTCGTTCAACCGTTGGTTCGCCTAGTTGTTGTTATTAGTCGTCCCGACGTGATCCTCAATTTCAACATAACCGATAAAACCAAGTGACATTTCATCGTTTGTCCGTTCCCCGTAGCCAACTGACAGGTTCGGATCAAACTTCATGATAGCGCCTCTGGCTTCGGTGTTGTCGTACCAGAAATCGACATCGATTCTCGTGCCTTTCGGCAACAACTTTGGTTCCTTGTATTTGTAGGTAACCTGCCATCCCTGGTCATATTTCGGAACGTCAAGTAGCAATTCCTCGGTGCCATCAGGATAGAACGCTGTATAGCGTGCAGCTACGGCCCTGGTGTGTGCGTGTGGCCAGTAGTTGAGAACCAACGTGTCTTTTTCAAGCACGCGTGAAGAACCGATCCTGTAGTTGGGATGGTTCGGTGGAATCTCAAAGCCTCGGTTGTACAACGAGTCGTTCTTAACCTGGTAACGTGGCGGTTCCTTGGACACAAAGAACCCAATTTCTGACTGAACCGTTTCAGCTGATCCAGCAACCGGTTCTTTGGTGTAGTGCATGTTGAAGGAGAGCATCGAATCTTTTTCCAGTAATACTCCATACCCTTCCGGGAGCATGCCAGATTCGCCACCCTCGGCTACGCAGCTGAGCAAGGTGCTACCTGCTACATCGGAGCCATCACCTTCAACAGCCGTGCCGTCTTCGTGTACTTGAGCGCTCGGCGGAATGGTTGACGAGCACATGTGATGCGTGATGCGGTTGTCGCCTGTACGAAATTCCCAACCGCGCACCCATGTATCTTTTGGCAATTCCGCTTCGGTGAGCTTCTTGTAAAAGATGATGTTGAGGTCGTAGATGTCATCCTCAACTACGTATGGGTCCATCTTAATGACAAAATCAGGTTTGCCGAATGTCCAGCCGTCATTTGATGCTTCGGCCCATTGTTTCGCCGGTGGTGCGTCAGCCATATCGCCTGCTGGTGCACCGGCCTCAACCCAATTAACGATTGTTGAGATTTCATCATCGGTCAGGCCACGTTCATTTTCAAACACGCCTTTGGGGGCGGTGGCAAACCATGGTGGCATCTCTTTCGATTCAACTTTACGCGCGATGGAACGAGCCCACGGCCGAGTCTCTTCGTAATTCATAAATGACATCGGGGCAATAAGGCCACTGAGGTTGGCACCGGATTCCCGATGGCAGCTCTGACAATTTTCCTGCACGATCGGAAGGACGTCTTTGTAATACGTCGCAGTATCTTCGGCCTCATTTCCGGCATAGCCTGGCGCGACCGTGGCCAACACCAAACCCAGAGCGAGGAAAAACGAAAAAGCGCGCGAGATCGTCATCGAGATATCTCCTTAAAATCAAACGGCTCCCACTGTCGAGGAACAGCCCACGCAGAGCGAGTTATGTTGCTTGTACCACACCAGAAGAGTGGACCGCAAGGGGAAGTCTTGTGCGAAGTAATTTTGTCAAGTTCAAGGTCCGTAAAGCACTTTAAACAAATCGGTTAGTGTGAAATATCGCACGTTGAAGATTACGTAACCAATATACGGAAATCATGCCAACTTAGCATAGTAGTTATCGTATTAGTTACGCATTAAATTCGTTTTTTATTCGTTATATGACATACAAATGTATGTTATATTTTCAATATGGGACATACACCTACTGGTCAGACACGGGACAAAGTGTTTCAGTTCGTTCGTACCCGCTTACTCGTGGGACAACCACCGACGGTTCGCGAAGTGCAGGCGGCGTTTGGTTTCAAGGCAGTACGGACGGCACGGCAACATCTTGAGCAGTTGGTCTTAGAGGGGCGCTTAAATGCCGATCGTAAGAAGGCACGCGGTTATCGGTTGCCTGGCCTGATGTCTGCAACGCGTGCGGTATTAGTGCCATTGCTCGGGCGTGTTACAGCCGGTGTGCTTCAAGAAGCCATTGAGGATCCTGATGGTTATATCTCGGTTGATCCGCAGGATGGAGCAGAAACGACAGAGCTATTTGCACTTCGTGTACAAGGCGAGAGCATGACGGGTGTTGGTATTTTTTCGGGTGATGTCGTGCTGGTCAGACGCCAGCAGACGGCAAGAGATGGTGACGTTGTGGTTGCACTCGTTGAAGACGAGGCAACGATTAAGACTTTTAAGCTGAACGGTCGGCAGGTGGAACTTCGTCCGGCAAACCCGACGTTCACATCGATCGTCATTGATGCCGAGCAAGTGATTGTTCTTGGCAAGGTCATTGAGGTACGTCGCACCCTTGCATGAGGTGTTTGAAGTCGAATGGCAAAAACAGCATTGGGTGCCATCGTTTCTGGATCCCAAATTTTGCGACAGCGAAACCTGGCAGAGCCGTCCCCACGCATTTGGACCAGCGCGGCGCTTGGTGGATGTCTGGCAGAGTTATCAGGAACCGGCATGGCTCCGTTACTCACCGCTGCTTTTAGCTTGGTAGTGCAAGTTCAGCAACAAAACGAACCCGTTGTCTGGATTACCTCAAACGCTGGCATATTTTTTCCGCCTGATGTTGCAAAGGGTGGTACCGATCTTGATGCGCTGCCAGTCATTCGTTTGGAAACGCATCAACAATGTTTGAAAGCGACTGAGCAACTTGCGCATTCAGGTGCCTTCGGGCTGTTAGTTGTAGACCTGGGGAGATGCTTAGCGCTTTCGATGTCCGTGCAATCCCGTCTTGCTGAGCAGGCAATGAAGCATGGCACTCTCATCCTCTGTTTAACGACGAAAACGGATCAACAACCGTCACTTGGGTCACTTGTATCTATTCGTGGTCAGGCGCAGCGTGTTCGGCATAGACACGGTCTCTTTTCGTACGAAGTGTGTGTGCTTAAGGATAAGCGTCATGGGCCAGGGTGGAGTGCCCAGGAGTGTTGTTGTGGACCGGATGGCATGCGTTGAATTGCCGGCGTTGGCACTTCAACTGTTATTGAAGCAGCATCCAGACTGGGCTGATTTTCCAGTGGTGGTGGTCGATCGGGATCAACCGCACGGGCGTATCTTGTGGGCTAATGCGCATGCTCACGCTTGTCGTATTCAGACGGGAATGCGATACAGCGCGGGCCTTTCGTTAACGCGAACACTGTATGCCGGTGAGGTCTCGTCGGTCACGCTCGAAAAGAAAATTGAGTCACTCGTCGAGCGGTTGCATCGCTTCAGTCCGGAGGTTGAACCCTGCCAAGAGAAGCCTGGGGTTTTTTGGTTAAACGCATCTGGTTTATCGCATCTCTATGCGTCGTTACAACATTGGGCAAATGAAATCAGTCGTACTCTCAAGGCGGAAGGTTTCCGAGGGTCGATCGTTGTTGGCTTTACCCGCTTTGGCACCTATGCGCTCGCTAGATCTATGTCGTCTGCTGCTGCAGTGGCTGTTGTTCGTGATCGGACAGACGAGTGCAAATTGGTCGATCAAGTGTCATTGAGTCAGCTTGGCATTGAAACGACATTGTGTGATGGCCTGCAGAAGTTGGGAGTACGGACAATGCGAGCCTTTGTACAACTACCTGTTGAAGGGATTCGCCATCGTTTTGGCAAGGAAGCCTATCGGCTTCATCAGTGGGCGACGGGCGATCTGTGGGAGCCACTTCAGCCACGCCGGATTAGCGTTCCATTTGTTCAAGCTTTGAGTCTTGACGATCCCGAGGCTGACGTGTCTCGGTTGCTATTCGTCATAAAGCGCTTACTCGATCAACTTCTGGTGAAGATAACCGCGCACCACCAAAGACTTACGGAGTTGACGCTCCGGCTTCAATTGGATCATTCAGCCCAACAAATAGAGCGAATTCGTCCGGCTACCCCGACAGTGGATGGGATCCAGGTAATGAAATTGATTCGGCTCCGACTTGAATCACTTTTACTTAAATCTGGAGTGACAGGCCTTCGACTGACTGGACGCGTAACACAGGTGGAAAATTTGCAGCAAGAATTGTTTGTCGAACGACCGCGTCGAGATTTCAGGGCGGCCAATCGTGCTCTTGCGTGTGTGCGTGCTGAATTTGGAGATGCGGTGGTTGTGTATGCATCTCTGACGGATGCACATCTACCAGAGGCACAGTTTGCATGGAATCCCTTTGGTGTCTTGCTCCAGCCTGAACCAATGGTCGCTACGAAGAGGTCGATGGTTCGTCGGATCCATGCACATCCTGTGCCGTTGTTACCGTGTCCACAGCATGGCCCGAATGGGTGGTTTGTGCATAGGGATATCACCAGTCCGGTATGCAAGCTTACCGGGCCGTATTTCGTGTCAGGTGGGTGGTGGCGCTCGTTGGTGCACCGTGAGTATTACTTCGCGTACACGCGGAGCAATGATGCGCTTTGGATCTATTACGACCGGCCCCGGCGCCAGTGGTATTGGCAAGGACAAGTGGAGTGAGGGGGGGCATAGAGCTAGTTCGAGAATGTCAGAGAAAAAGCAGTTTGAGACCGTGAGGGTGTAGGTGATTAGAGCGGACTGTATGACGTACGTTCCACTTTGGTGCAAAAGTAACTTTTCATTTCTAGAAGGTGCCAGTCATCCAGAGGAACTAATTGAACAGGCGCATGCGTTTGGACTGCGGTCGTTGGCGTTAACAGATCGTGATGGTGTTTATGGCATGGTGCGCGCGCATGTGAGAGCGCAAGAGCTTGGTATCCATCTCATTGTTGGAACCGAGGCGACGATCGGTGGGCTAGTAGGTTCCTGTACTTGTGTGCTTCTTGCGATGAACAGGACAGGTTACGCCAATCTGTGTCGCTTGATCACCAGCGGTCGGTTGCGGCGACCCAAAGGAGAATCAAGCATTACCTGGGATGAGTTGTGTGATCGCGCTGAAGGTGTGATTGCGCTTTGGAGAGGTTTCCCCGGTCGGTCTACTGGAGATGGTCGCAAAGCCGGTACCCCGCACGCAGTTGCGTCACGGATGCGTGAGGTTTTTGGAGACCGGCTGTATGCAGTAGTAAGCCGACATCGTCGTGCCGAGGAAATACCGCAAGAGATTAACCTTCGGCGACAGGCTAAGTGTGTGGGGATTCCGTTGGTTGCTGCTACCGAAGTGCTCTACCACACACCAGCTAGGCGAGACCTGCAAGATGTTGTGACGTGTATTCGTCGCGGCGTCACACTGGACACGGCCGGACAGTTCACGAAGTCAAACGCCGAACACAATCTTAAATCGCCGCGAGTCATGGCGCGCTTGTATTCCGATGTCGCCGCGCTCGTCTATCGGACAGAAGATATTGCTGCTCGCTGCACGTTTTCGCTGTCCGAGATCCGCTATCGCTACCCTTCCGAACGTTTGCCCGATGGCAAAACATCGTCCAGTTGGCTTCGTGAGTTGGTATTGCGTGGTGCGACGCAACGGTTCGGTTTCGACGTTCCAATAGCTATTCGTGAGCAAATTCACAAGGAACTCGATTTGATAGGGGAGCTCGACTACTGTGGCTATTTCCTGACGATGTGGGAGATCGTGCAGTACTGTCAAAAGGAAGGAATCCTTTGTCAGGGACGTGGATCAGCGGCCAACTCAGTGGTTTGTTACTGCCTTGAAATTACGGCAGTTGATCCGACGAGGATTGACCTGCTGTTTGAGCGGTTTCTTTCTCGTGAACGACACGAGCCACCTGATATTGATCTCGATATTGCACACGAACGGCGAGAGGAAGTAATCCAGCATGTTTACCAGAAATATGGTCGTGACCATGCTGCGATGGTGGCGAATGTCGTTTGCTATCGTGGGCGGTCGGCTGCACGCGACGTTGGTAAAGTGCTCGGCATTTCTGAAACAGGAATCACCCGTGTTTCACACATGCTGTCACATGGTGAGCGTGTCGACAGTAAGTTGTTAGCACAAGCTGGTTTCGATTCCGCGTCTCAGTCCCATGTGCATTTTTTTCGATTAGCACAAGAGATCCAGGAGTTTCCTCGCCATCTATCAATTCATCCTGGCGGTTTTCTATTGGGGCATGAGCCAGTGCACAACCTTGTTCCGATTGAGAATGCAACGATGCCTAACCGCACGGTAATTCAGTGGGATAAGAATGATATTGAGAGTTTGGGACTGTTTAAGGTGGACCTGCTGGGGCTTGGTGCGCTGACGCAGCTTGATATTAGTTTTCGATTGCTCAAAGCGCATTACGGTCGGCACTTATCTCTTGCCCAGATTCCGCAGGATGATCCTCAGACGTATGACCAAATCTGTCGAGCGGACACGGTCGGGGTGTTTCAGATCGAAAGTCGGGCACAGATGGCGATGTTGCCACGGACAAAACCCCGCCACTACTACGACCTGGTGATCGAAGTAAGTATTGTACGCCCTGGTCCGATTACTGGCGGGATGGTGCATCCGTTTTTGCGTCGGCGCAATGGTGAGGAGCCGGTTGTTTATCCCCATTCATGTCTTGAGCCGGTGTTACGAAAAACGCTTGGCGTACCGTTGTTCCAGGAACAAGTAATGAGGCTGGCTGTGGTTGCAGCTGATTACGCACCAGGGGAAGCGGACCAACTACGACGTGACATGGCAGCGTGGCAGCGGACAGGGCGGATTGAACGGCATCATAAACGGTTGGTCACTCGCATGATCGCAAAGGGGATCACGAAGGAATTTGCAGAGCGGGTCTTTGAGCAAATTCGTGGTTTTGGAGAATATGGATTTCCGGAAAGTCATGCAGCAAGCTTTGCCTTGATTGCGTACGCGACGGCGTGGTTTAGGTGCCACTACCCGGATGTGTTTGCCTGTGCCCTTCTAAATGCGCAACCGATGGGATTTTATACGCCGGCGACGATCGTCCAGGATGCCATCAGACATGGCATAGAAGTTCTACCAATTGACGTAACTAGAAGCGAATGGGATTGCACGCTTGAGTCTCACGTGAAGACGACCGACGTTGAGGGTCATCGAGAAAAGTTTGCCGTGCGGATGGGGTTCCGGTACATCAAGCATCTGTCTAAGACGCATGAGTGGACATGCATCGCGAAAGCGCGAACGGCGCATCCATTTACATCAATTGATGACTTTCTCCGGCGTGTTCAGCTTGATGATGGTGCGTTCAGGCGTCTCGCCGAAGCGGGCGTGTTTTCAGCATTTGAAGGTAATCGCCGGGCAGCGTTGTGGCAAGTGCAGGGGCATGACAAAACCGTAACGGTTTCCTTGCCGATTTCGTCGCAAGAAATGCTGCCAGTTTTTGAGCCGCTCAATACGTTCCAGGCAATTGATTGGGATTACCGGTGCACTGGCTACAGTGGAAACGGTCACCCACTTGAGCCATTGCGCGACACATTGACTGCTCGAAAATTGCCTGATGCCCAGACAGTGCGGGAGATGTCCCACGGGACACATGTCCATTTTGCGGGTGTTGTGATTTGTCGACAGCGACCTAGTAATGCTTCTGGTGTGACTTTCATCACGTTGGAGGATGAGACGGGATTTCTGAATGTTGTGGTTTGGAGACAGATTTTCGATGACAACGTGCGTGTGATCCGGACGACGTCATTTCTCGGTGTGAGTGGGATGCTGCAGTCAGAAGCAGGCGTCGTTCACTTGGTAGCGGAACGATTTTGGGTTCCGAAGAATATGTTGCAACCGGCACTAGTCGGCAGCCGAGATTTTCACTGATGGGGCCCACCGTTGTTTACCCAGTTGAAATCCGTCCACTGACGAAATTCTGCGCGTCTAGCCCTCTTGAATAGAGTCCGTGTGTCGGTGTACGTCTCGAACTGAACGCGTACCCAGACCTGGTGGTTTGGTGCTGTTAGGGTTGGACGACGGTCCAGGGAACCGCGTGCTTGCAAAATGGAACCCAGTACGCCCCACCAGAGTCGGACTCGTTCAATGAGTTGGAATTCGATGCGCGCCGCTTCGTGCGTCTCGCGGTCAATCCAAATCGTGCCTTGCGCATTATTGAGTGCGTAATCTATGCGTCGCCGAACAGGAAGGTTTTGGCTACGCGGCTTAAAGGACACCCGATACGTTGGACGTCGACGAAGTTCTCCTTCTTCTTCTAATGTGAAAACGTAGCGACCAATTAATTCATCATTAAAGGCGATCTCTTCGACTTCATCCTCGACTTCCCGTTCCGTCGAACGTGTTTGAATGATGTTTTCACGAAATTCGGCCTCACGCTCGTCTTCCCAACCCCGTTCTTCGTCACTGAGCGGGCGACCATTTATTGTGAGTCGGCGCTCAAACGGGAGGCCCTCAACAGGTACCACTTCAAAATCGCCATGGTCTTGCTCGATGACCGTGCCGTCTTTGTCAAAGCGTCGTACTTCCCGGGTCATGTGAGAACGGTATTGTCCCGCCCAATCCTGATCCTTGTTCCACGCTGCGCGTGCAAGCGCCTGCTCTACGATGAGACGAGCACGGTCACTCGGACTAGAGGGTTGTCCCGAAAGAATCGTCTGTAGTCCTAGTGCGAGAAGTGCACACCCGGTGGTAAATCGCAACCAATGCATGGGAAATATCTGTTCCGTTTCGGTGCTTGTTTTAACAGGGCATTCGATTAGGTGAGACGTTCGATAATAGCGTCCGTCATGGCACAACAGCCGAGCGTATCTTTACCGTCATGCGCAAGGTCAGTGGTACGTAGTCCATCTCCAATTGCTTGTCCGATGGCAGTTTCAATGGCGGTCGCTTCGGTCTCCGCATTAAGCGCGTAGCGTAGGAGCATTGCTGCAGATGCGATAGCTGCGATCGGATTGGCAACATCCTGCCCCGCAATATCTGGGGCCGAGCCGTGGACGGGTTCAAAAAGACCACCAGTGCCACCCATACTTGCCGAAGGGAGCAGTCCGAGTGATCCCACGACGGCGCCGGCCTCGTCCGATAGGATATCGCCAAACAGGTTACCCGCCAGAATGACATCAAATTTGTCAGGGTTGGAAACAAGCAGCATGGCGCAAGAGTCAACGAGCTGATGCTCGAGTCGCACGTCAGGAAAACGGGTCCCAACGTTGGTAACTACCTCGCGCCAGAGACGGGACGACTCAAGTACGTTCGCTTTGTCGACCGAGGTCACCAGGTGGTCTCTAACACGTGCACTTTCAAACGCGACCTGTGCGATCCGCTCAATTTCCATCGCACTGTAACGCATGGTGTCGAAGGCTTCTGTTCGTTCGGGATTACGCCCTCTGGGTTCACCGTAGTAAATCCCGCCGGTCAACTCGCGGACGATGAGTAGGTCAAGACCTTGTAGTAGTGCGGGCTTTAGGGAACTACCGCCTTCGAGACCAGGCCAAACTTTTGCGGGCCGAAGATTGGCAAAGACACCGAGGGCCTGTCGAAGTTGAAGGAGTGCCGTTTCTGGGCGTCTTTCGCTCGGTCCATCCGAAAACTCAGGGTCTCCGACGGCACCGAGCAGTACGGCATCAGCAGCGAGGCAGGTCTCTAGAGTCGTTGCGGGAAGTGGTGGGTCTCCGAGCCTCAGTGCGGATGCTCCAATTGATGCTCTTGGCATCTCAAAAGAATGTTGATACCGGGTGGCGACGTGTTTGAGGACGCGCTCCGCGCTATCTATTACTTCTGGACCGATCCCGTCTCCGGGTAAGAGGGCAATAGTTGCTTGCATGGAGATTTCAGCTAATCATTCTGACGCGACTCTATTCACGTCGATGGTTAAGCGGCGCCTGCATCACTCGTAACCGATGCCTGTACACGGTCGACGATATCCGAAACGTCGTTATCGCTCACGGACTTTTGTTTGTCGGCCAACGCGATAACCTCGCGATATACCCGGTCGAGTTCGAAGCGGTTAAGCTCATATCCGAGCTCTTCGCATCGTTTTTTCACGGCATGGCGACCCGAATGTTTGCCAAGCACAAGTGTGGATTCGACCCCAACATCTTCCGGTTTCATGATTTCGTACGTGCGCCGGTCCTTAATCACGCCGTCCTGATGGATGCCAGCTTCATGCGCAAATGCATTACGTCCCACAAGCGCTTTGTTAGCCTGAACGGATTCATGAGTAATTTCGGTCAGTAACTGGCTTGTACGAAACAACTCCTGTGAATTGACGATGGTCTCGTAGGGCAGCCGGTCGGGTTTTACGCGCGTCGCCATCACAATTTCTTCCAGAGACGCATTACCGGCGCGTTCACCGATTCCATTAATCGTGCATTCGACTTGTCGTACGCCGGCCTTCACAGCAGCTAGTGAGTTTGCGACGGCCAGGCCAAGGTCGTCGTGACAGTGTGTACTGAAAATAACCTTGTCGGCGTTGGTAACTTTTCGACGTATTTCAAGAAAAAACTCTTCAATTTCTTCTGGTGTGCAATAGCCTACGGTGTCCGGCAAATTAATGGTTGTGGCCCCAGCCTCAATGGCGGTTTCAACAACTCTGCACAAAAAATCCATGTCGCTACGCGTTGCATCCTCCGCGGAAAATTCGACGTCGTCGGTATAGCCGCGTGCCTGTGTGACGCCCGCGGTTACTGCGGCTAAACAGTCGTCCCGACT